>CAXTCF010000135.1:0-10297 GCA_964242945.1 uncultured Rhizobiaceae bacterium
GCCGAGGCCAACAACGACGCCTGCACCCGCCCCCGGCCGGCAGACTGCGTGCGATCAACCGTCCGATGCTCTAGCCCTCCCCACCTGGGGCAGGAGGCGTCCGCGTTGCGTTCAATCCTGCGACGCAGATCCTATGCGATCACGCCGTCTCCCCCACGGGAAACTGCCCCGCACCCCTGCGCTTGTGGCATTTCGGCGCGGGAACCAGAGAATTTGATGATGGTTGCGCCCCTGACCTCGGAACCCGATTCAAGGAAGGGCTGCTTTGGAAATGGCAAGCGGACAGGCTCGGCCGAAGATTTGTTCATGGCGAACAAGGCTAGGCCATGACCGGAAGCAGGTTACACGGTCCAAAAGCACCACACCCGCAGGGATGTCCCGATGCGTTGCCGATGGCGGAGCACGGCGATGACGGATCGATGGAATCCCGTGGTAGCCATCCCCGCCCGGAACGAGGAGGAACGCCTCCCGCGCCTGATCGAGGCGCTCAGCCGGCAGAGTTGGACCAAAGGCGGCCGCAGGCTTCCGGTGACGGTCGTGATGAACAATTGCACGGACGGCACGGCCCAGGCGGCAGAGTCGGCCGGGCATCGCTGCCCCAACCTGCGGCTGGACCTGGTTGAAATAGAATACTCCGGAACCGACGCCCATGTGGGTTCGGCGCGCCGCTTGGCCATGGACCGCGCTCTGGCTGCCGCCGGCGAGGCTGCCGATCGGGTCGCGCTGCTCACCACCGATGCGGATGCTGTTCCCGCCCCGGATTGGGTCGAAGCAAACCTCGCAGCCCTTGGCGGCGGAGCGGATCTGGTCGGCGGCCTCATCATCGGCGACGTCCGGGAAGAGGCGCTGCTCGGCGCAGGATTCCGGCAGCGCGCCGCGCTCCAGGCGCGCTATGCCCGACTCGCCGACCACCTTACGGCGTTGATCGACCCCCTGCCCTTCGACCCTTGGCCGCGGCATCACGATCACACGGGCGCCAGCCTTTGCGTGCGCGGCGGCGTCTATCGGTCGGTGGGCGGCCTCCCCGTCCTGCCGTTCCGCGAGGATCTCGGCTTCGTCTCGCGCGCCCGTGCGCAGGGCTTCCGCCTGCGGCATGACGTTGCCGTTCGGGTCGGCGTCTCGGCCCGCCTGGAAGGCCGTGCGCAAGGCGGCATGGCCGACACGTTGAAGGCGTGGCTGGCTGCCGTGCGGGAAGGCGCGCCGCAGCTTGTCGAGGCGCCGGAGCAGATCGAGAAGCGGGCGCTGCGCCGCGCCGCGCTGCGGAGCCTGGAGAACGGCGGACACGATGCCGCTGCCGGCGCGCTCCTCGGTCCGGAACTGCTCCGTGCCGCGCGCCGCAGCGGTTTGCATGGCATCGCCCTTGTCGAACTGTTGGCGCCCGACGAGCCTGACGCGCCGGGAACCGTTGCGGTGGAAGCGGCGATCGCCGAGCTTGAGCGCGCGATTGCCGCGCAGGAGAAAAGCCTTGCTGCGGCGTAATCCATCGGCCGAGCGCCGGGCGCAGCTGCGCGCAGTCCTTGCGGCGGATGCGGCCGCGTGCGACCGCGACGGCGCTTTTCCCGCTGGAGCCTTTGCGGCGCTGCACGATGCCGGGCTCTTGAGCGCTCCCCCTTTGGCGCCCGAACAGATCGGCGAACTGCTGCGTCTCCTGGCCGATGTCGGCCGCGGGAATTTAAGCGTCGGGCGCGTCTTCGAGGGCCACGTCAACGCGCTGCTGCTGATCCGCAGCTACGGCACGCCTGAGCAGATCGCCCATTTCGACGCGCTTGCCGAGGCCGGCGAAGTGTTAGGGGTCTGGAACACCGACCTGCCGGCCGCGCCGTTGCATGCCGAAGACGGCTGGCTTCAAGGAGCCAAGAACTTCGCTTCCGGCGTTGACGGGCTCGGCCACGCCATCGTGACGGTCACGCAGAACGGCGCACGGCGCATGCTGGTCGTCCCGCTCGACGGCCTGCCGGTGGACCGTTCCTGGTGGAAGCCGCTCGGCATGCGCGCATCCGGCAGCCACGTCGTCGATTTTTCGGGGCTCGCGATCCCGCCGGAATGGTGGCTGGGCGATCCCGACGACTACGTTCGGCAGCCCTGGTTCTCGGCGGGCGCCATCCGCTTTGCGGCGGTCCAGACGGGCGGCATGCATTCCGTCTTCGACACGATGGTCAAGCACCTGCGCGAAACCGGGCGGGCGGGCGCTCCCTATCAGCTGCACCGCATCGCGCGCTGCGGGATCGCCGTCGAAACGGGTTATGCCTGGCTGGACCGGGCGGCGGAGGCTTGGGGCGGCGCGCATGACGGCACCGCCGCTTCGGCCGGGCGCGTGCTGGCGGTCGCCAATGCAACGCGCGCCGGCGTGGAAGCCGGTGCGCTCAGCGTGTTGCAGGAAGCCGAACAGGCCGTCGGCTTGGCCGGCCTCATGGCGCCGCACCCGCTGGAACGGCAGATCCGCGATCTCCGCACCTATCTGCGCCAGCCCAACCCGGACGGCGCGCTCGCGGCACTCGGACAGGCAATCACGGACGGAGCATGGCATCCCGGCGGCGTCGAGGCTGGGGATTGACGGTGGCGCACCTCGATCCCGCCGACCTGACGGCCGAGCGCATCCTGGTGGTGGCGCCGCATCCCGACGACGAGGCGCTGGGCTGCGGGGGTCTGATCGCGACGCTTGGAGCACTCGGCCGCAGCGTCCACACCCTGTTCGTCACGGAAGGCGGCGCCTCGCACCGCAACTCGCCGACCTGGCCGCGCGGGCGCTTGAGCGCGGAGCGCGAGCGCGAGGCCGCCGAGGCACTCGCCCGGCTGGGGCTTGAAGATCAGCCGCGGACCTTTCTTCGCTTGCCCGATGCCGCCATGCCGGGTTTGGAAACGGAAGCGGGCCAGGCGGCGCTTGCGGCCGTGCGCAGCCTCCTCGCCGCGTTCCGCCCGGATCTCGTCCTGCTGCCATGGCGGCGCGATCCGCATTGCGACCACCGCGACGCCTGGCGCCTGGTCTCGGAGGCGCTCGCCGCCGAGGGGATGCACCCGCAGACGCTGGAATACGCGATCTGGCTGGACGAGTTGGGCGACGCAGCCGACCGGCCGCAGCCCGGCGAAGCGGAACGGATCGCCTTCGACATCGCGCCCGTTCTGGATCGCAAGCGGGCGGCCGTCGATGCACACCGAACGCAAACCACCGGGCTGATCGCCGACGACCCGACCGCCTTTCGCCTTACCGCTGAAACGATCGGCCGGCTTGTCGGGCCCGCGGAAGCCTACTGGCAGCCTCTGCCGTGAAGGCGATCGACCCGGCCGGCTTCGAAGCAAAGTTCCGCAGCAATATCGACCCTTGGAACTATCGCACGTCCCGCTTCGAGGCGGTCAAGCGGCGCACGCTCCTTCATGCCTGCGGCAGCGGCAGCTTCGGCCGGGCGCTGGAGCTTGCCTGCGCCACCGGCGAGACTTCGCGCGCGATGGCCCCCCGCTGCCTGCGCCTGCTTGCCATCGACTCCTCCGAAACGGCCGTCGAACACGCCCGCCAAACCTACAGCCGCATGCCGCGCCTAAAATTCAGGCAGGCGCAACTTCCCGACGAGATGCCATCGGGACCATTCGACCTGATCGTCATCTCCGAGCTTGCCTACTACCTGACGGAGCTTTCCCTGCGCAGGCTCATGCGCCGCGTGGCTAGGGAGGCGGCGCCGGGTGGCCGCGTCGTCATCCTGCACCACCTCACGCCGTTCGGCGACGCGGCACAGCTTCCCATGCTTGCGCAACGCCGGGCAATCGCCTGGCTCCAGCCTCGGTTCGCCGTCACGTTCCGCCTGCGGACTGCGCGGTACGAGGCCGTGACGCTCTGGAACGGCGGCAAGCGTCGGGCTGAATTCTAAGGGCTCTGCCGCAGGGGAGCGCCGGCATGGGCTAAACCGGGTGCGCACGACGGCGCCAACGGTGCGGTCAGAACAGGTTTCAACGATTTGGCTGCCCATTTGTCTCAAGCGCCCTATATCCTGAGATCATCTGGTGGGGCATGACCATGACCGTACAGGAAAAATCGGCCGGAGAGACAAAGGCGAAGGCCGCTTCTCAGAAAAAGAAGTCGCGCCTGACCTCCGTGGAAAAGCTGTCGGACGAGGAATTGCAGTCCCTCCGGCTTGACGAGGCGGGTACGGCTCAATTCGCCGATCTCCGCAGGCAGATAACGCTCAGCAGGGAAGAGCTTCAGGCCTTCGAAGCAGAGGACGCCGCGGCAATGGACGATGCGCGCTACGACAGCCTCAGCGCCTCGCAGACGCGCATGACCAAGGACACGACGGCGATGGTTCACTTTCTTGCGCCGCGCGTGATGAAGTTGCGGGAAGGCGAAGTGAAGCGGAAATGGCGCTCGTTCGTCACCAAGCTTCAAAAGGACAGCAAGTCCAGCTGACTTCAGGTCGAAGCGGGGGCTTTTTCGGAAATCGTCGCGCGCTTCTTGGGCCGCTGCCTCAGGCTTGTATCCAGAATATCAGAGCCGCCACAACAACAGCGGCAGCGATACAGAGCGGCAGGAGCCTCAACTCTGCGGATAGGCGGCGCGAAGGCTCGCCCAGCCGGTGCCTGCGCCTTTCCTGCGACGTTTGCAGCTTCGACGGCTGTTCGGCTGCTTTTGCCGCAACCTTGCGCGTTCCGAATGATCTCTGCGTCATGTCCGTCCCCCGTCGGGAACGACGCCGGCTGGCGGTTCGGAGCCGGAAAACGGTTCAGCCCAATCGGCAAGCGACTTGGCTCCGATCATCTGCCCCCGCTTGTACCAGGTGGTGTTGAACACGGCGGAGGGGTGTTCCCGCCAGACGCTGATATCCGCTTCCCGGACGACGATGTTCGTGTCGCCGACAAAATAGGTTCCCGGTATCGGCGAGCGGCCGATATCGTCCCAACTGATCTTCATGGATAGCCCTTCCCGGCTCCGGGCACCGGCGAGCGAAACGCGGCCGGATGCTTGTGCATCGCAGGGCGGCGATCGGAGAAGCGCCGCCCGGATTGGATCGATCGTGCGGAATGTCTGCCGCCGATCACATCAGCGTGACGGGTTCCTCTTCCAGAGGCGGCGTGATGAGTTCGCGCATGCCCTGCTCCTCGATCAGCAGCATGAGTTCGTCATACGCTTCCCGGTCGGTCGCAAACGGCTCGTCCCAGGCAATACCCGACTCTTCCCCGGTCACCACTTCGAGGAACCAGCCGTCGGACTCGCCCTTGGGATGGAAAATCTCGATGACGACCGTGATCCCGTTCTTCGTAAACGCGCCGCTCAAAGGCGAGAATTCGAATTCGGCGCTGTTTTCGGCTTCAGCCATGGGATGGCCTCCTGGCGACCAGGGCGGGCCCGAAGATCGGCCGCCTAACGCCTGGCGCATACCCTCCGGGCCTTCCCGTGAAGGAAGTGTTTTGAAAGCCGCGAGTTCAGTTTGCTTTGCTCGACGTCACCCGTGAGGGGTAGGGCAGCACCCGTCGGCGTGATCGAGCCGTTCGCTCAGATCGCTGCCGCCTCAATATGCCGGGCCGGCGGCACGAATGCAACAGCCGGGCCGACACAGCTTTTTTAGGTGTGACGGCTTCCCATCGTCACCGATCGGCAAACCAGGGCAGCATCTTCGCGCCGGGTACCCGTTGGAGCCAGTTCGTTACGCGCACGGGCGCGCAGAAGGCGTGCAGCGGCGTGGGATGGAACCAGCGGTTGCCTTCTTCCCGAAGATCCAGCGCGAGCGTGTATTGCCCCGCCTGGCGCGGCGCGATGATGTCGAGCCCGACCGCAGCGGTGGTGCCGGGCTCAAGCCTTGGAACGCTCGACCAGGGCTCCTGGCGCCGCAGGAGGCGGCCGGCATGGTCGAGCCAGCGGCTGCCGAGCACGATGCCGGAAACGTCCGGCCCCTCCCAGACGACGTCGCTGTCGTTGCGGACTGTGACCGCAAGCCGGCTGCTTCGTCCGGCGGCCATGCTCGTCTCGATAGGGGCGGCTTCGATCTTAGCCCTCAGCCCGCTGTTCGGCAGGAGAGACGGCGACGAAGCCAGCGCGGCATCCATCTGCCGCCTGAGATGCGCCGCGACGACTTCGACGATGCCCGGATTGAAACCCTGAGCGAAACCCTCAGGGATAGAAACAAACTCCGCTTCCGCAAACACCCTCTTCCACGCCAGTTCGGGCTGAGCATAGGACATGCGCGGGTTGAGGTTGAAGTTCCTGTCGCCGGCAAGGAACAGGACGCGGCCGTTGAAGGGCTGAAGCGGGAACGACCAGTCCATCAGGATCAGCAGCGGAACGTGGCGTCTTCTGCGTAGCAGATGCTGGGCGACCGCAAGCGCGATGATCCCGCCCTGGCAGTTTCCGCCGACGAAAAGCGGGCCGGCCGGGCACAGATCAATGATGTTGGAGACGTAGCGCAAGGCGATCGCCTGGATCTGATCCTCGCTGTAGTCGCTGACATGCCTTCCCGAACGCATGGCGTAAAGGGGCTGACTGGGTCCGAGAGCATCGGCCAGGCTGCCGGACTCGTTCTTGTCGTTGCAGACCCAGAAGAGGGGCGCGCGGTTTCCGCCTGCGTTGAGGCCGCGCATCAGGCCGTCGGCCGTCACCGCTTCGCCGGGCCAGTGCCGGAGCGCTTCGCGAAGCGGTTGCGCGATCGCGGCGGCGAGCGGCCAAACGCCGTCCTCCCGCCCCGGTGCCTCGCCTTTGAGGGCTGCCAGCCTCCGCCCGACATGCGCGAGCAGCCCTTCGAAGGTTGGAGCAGCCAGGAATTCCTCGCTGGTGACATGGATATCGAAGGCCTGGAGGAGTTCGAGGTGCAGGGTTGCCGCCCGGAGCGAATCGCCTCCAAGGTCGAAAAAGCCGGCATGCGGATCGAAATCGCTTTGAAGCGCCAGAACGTCGATCCAGATCGCCGCCAGCCGCTCACGAAGATCGGCTGCCGGCTCTTCTTTTCCTTCCTCTTGAGCGCTGGGTGATCGCGGCGTGGCCGCAAGACCGACAAGCTGCGACAGCGCGCTCCGCTTGATCTTGCCCCCCGGCGTCCGCGGAAACTGTTCGGCGGCAAGCGGCCGCATGGCGTCCGGCTGGAAGCCGAAGCGGCGGACGATCGCCTGCTTTATCGCCGCCGCCGCGTCGGCTTCGGGCATCGTGCCGCGCGCGTCGAAGGCCACCGCCAGAGCTTCCGGCCGATCGTCCGAGGCAGGCAGCAGGCAGGCATAGCCGACGCCGCGGGGGCCGAGCGCCCCTTGTATCGCCCCATCCATCTCGACCAGCGAAAACTTCCTGCCGTTGCGGATGAGAACTTCCTTGGAGCGGCCGTGCAGGCTCAACTCTCCATTGCTTAAGCGGCCGAAATCCCGTGTTCGCCACCAGCCGTCTTCCGTGAAGCTGGCGGCGGTCAGTTCGGAGTCGCCCCAGTAGCCGGAGAAGATCTTTCGGGGCGCAAAGACCTCCAATTCGCCGATCTCGCCTTCCGGCAGCACCTCACCGCTTTCGCCGACGACGCGCATGGATACGCCAGCAACCGGGCGGCCGAGGTTGACCGCCTCCACGATGTCGCCGTCGAGCGGAACCTGCGCTCCCGTCACCAGCGCGCCGGCCTCCGTCGCGCCATAGCCTGCACTCAGGGCTTCAGCCTGGGCGCCGCCGCGTTGCAGCAGCTTCGCGAACTCGCGCAGCACCGCCGGCTGAAGCGGTTCGCTGCCCACGCCGACCTGGCGGAGCGATTGAAGCCGGCGGGCGCGTCCCGTTTGCGCCGCTTTGCCTACGATGGCGGCAACCAGCGAGGCGTTGAGGCTGGCGGTCGAGCAGTCAAGCTGCTCGACCGCGTCGAGCACGACGTCCGGCTTGGTTGATGCCAGCAGCGAGGGGATCTGCGTCCACGAGTCGTAGTGGGCAAACAGCGGAAACATTCCCGTCAGGGTGTCCAGCGGCGCGGCGCCGATGCCGTCCCTGCTCCAGGAAGCCGTCTTCTGCCTGGCGGCGAAGTTGCGGCAGATGGAGGCGCCGTTCGATATCGCCACAAGCTTCGGCTTGCCGGTCGAGCCGGAGGTGGCGACGAGATAGGCGGGATCGGAGGGAGGCGGAGCATACACCGGGACGCCCGCTGCGGGAACGATGCCGCCCAGCCGGACGGATCGTTCGGGCAGCGGGGCGGCATGCCTAAGCGGCAGGGCGGCGAAGAACTCATCCAGGAGAAAGAATGGGCGGTTCAGCGTGCCGAGCGCTTGGCCGAAGGCGCCGTCGCCCCGGAAGGCAGCCTCCCTGGCCGCGTTCATGAGGGCTACGGGAACGAAGCCTCCCAGCAGGGAGCCCCAGAACGCCGGCGCGAAATCAGTCACGTCCTCGACGAGGATGACCACGGCATCGCCGGGTTTCGCGCCTGCCGATGCAAGAGCCGCAGCCACATGCCCCGCCTGTTCCCATAGCCAGAGGTAGGTGCGCGTCAGGTGGCGGCCGTCGTCGCGAAAACTGCGGATCAGGCCTCCCGGCTTGGAGGCGACGCGGTCGCGGATGCGGTCGATGACGCGGCGCGGCTCCTCCGTTTCCAGGACGATGTCGGCGCCATGGGCAAGGGACAAAGGCCTGCGAGCAGCCGAAAGGGCGTCCATCAGTTGGCCTGCATGTAATCCGCGGTCTCGTCCATGATGCGGCGGCCGGTTTCCGTCAACTCGCCGAACTCCCGCACCGTCTGGAGCCCGCTGAAAAACAGGTCGCGATAGCCGGCCGACTGCTTGTCCAGGTCGCTGACGGGCAAAGGCACGGTGCCCGCGAGCGCCGCTTCCCGAAGTTTTTGGACGGCGTAGTACATGCGCGCGACCACGAAGGTGGCGTGATAGACGCCGTCCATCGGGCGGGCATCCTTGCGCAGCGGCGACTTGTAGCGGGCGTTGATGTCGTTGAGCACCAGAGGCTCTTCGACGGAGTGCGCAAACAGAAGCTGGTGGGCCGCTTCGTGCACGAGGCAGGGCGCGAGCGCCGCCGCGGTCCTGTGCCGCTCGGCGTTGAAGATGATCAGCCCCCAGAGCATGAAGGAGGAAACGCTGCCGAACCCCTGCCCTCCCGGCTCGTGCGACGGCGATGCCGCCACGATCTGGAGGACGATGCTGCGCATCTCCTCAGCAAGTTCCGGGCAGGCGATAGCCAAAAGCCCAAGCGCCTCGTTCACGCGCTCGCCCACTCCGTCATCCGCCTGCAGCGGGCACAGCCAGGGAAGCTTGCCCGGCGGGTTGAGAAGCTCGTCGTAGAGTGCCTTCTCCGCGCCGAGACCGGCGTCCGAGAAAGTTTCTACCCTGAAGGACGGCGGCTGACTGATCGCGTCGATCAACTCGCGGAACAGCCGCCGCGCGTCCTCGCCGGCGCCGCCTTGAACCGCCATCACCAGCTTGTAGTAGCGTCCGAACACCCCAGGGATGACGCGGCGCGATTGCAAGATCTCGTTCGCCGCCTTGAACACGTCGTCCGAAAGGCCGGCCCGGCTCCCGATCACGGAGTGGAGGTAGGCAAGGCTGTCGGACAACGATGCCCGCATGGCCCTATCGTGCTTGGAAGGATCACTGGTTCCGGGTACGAACATTCACAATTCACAGCCGTCACAGCACGGCGAAAGACTTAGGCTTGACCAGACGCCGGCCGAGTTCTCGCCCTTTACGCTCCACCCGAACATGCCAACCGGCCCATTGTCTGGAAAGGCAACGACAACCGAGTCTCAAGAAAAGGCGTCCCGCAACATCGGCGCAACGCCCTCGCTCAAGCAGGAATCGCTCCAAGAGCTCCCAGGAGCGTCGAATTTCAGGCCGTGCGGCAACCTGTAGAGGCGTCGCCGCAGGCGCAATCATAGTTCTGTGGGGTTTTCCGAGTCGGGGCTGCCCCGCTTGTTGAAGGCGAGTTCGGCCGCTTCCTGCATGGCGCTGCCGGACTTCGTCACAGGAGCCAAGTTGCGGAAGCCGAAAAGCTTGGCCTGATCAAGCTTCGGCGTCTCGCTCGAACCGCGCTCGCGGCTGTTGCTCAGATCGTTTGTCATCGTTTCCTCCTTGAAAGTGAATGTAAAACCGAGTGCGGCGCTCGATTCAGCCTGTCTCACCGTTTTCGGTGTCTGCACGTTTCTTGAAAGCGAGATCGGCTGCTTCCTGCACATTGCTGCCAGGCTTGGTCACGGCAGTCAGATTGCGGAAGCCGAAGAGCTTTCCATGGTCGAGTTTTAAGGCCTCGCTCGATCCACGCTTAAATTCAAAATCCTGCGGCATGTCCCATCTCCTTGTTGCCGCTAGCTTTATAGCTGTGTGGAATTGAACTTTGCAACGCCTTGCACCGGCAATCGGCACA
>CAXTCF010000136.1:0-6649 GCA_964242945.1 uncultured Rhizobiaceae bacterium
GTGCCGACGGTCTCGGTGATCATCGGGGAGGGCGGCTCCGGCGGCGCCATCGCCATCGCCACGGCGAACCGCGTGCTTATGCTGGAGCACGCGGTCTATTCCGTAATCTCGCCGGAAGGGGCGGCGTCGATCCTCTGGCGCGATACGACCCGCTCGCGCGATGCCGCGACGTCCATGAAGATCACCGCGCAGGACCTGATGGGTCTGGGCATCGTGGATGCCGTCATCCCCGAACCGCTTGGCGGCGCCCATCGCGCCAAGAACGCGGTGATCCAGGCCACCGGCGAGGAGATCGCCGCTTCGTTGCGCGACCTGCGGGCCTCCAACATGGATTTCCGGGAAAGCCGGCGGGAGAAGTTCCTTTCCATCGGCCGCAGCCTTTAGGAACTACTTGGTGGAGTTTCGACCTCGCTTGCGGCTATCGACCCGGTCGTGCGAAAAACCGTTGATGGCATGGCAAGCAGGCTGATGATGCATAGTCGCAGCAACAACGAAGGCCGCCGCTGACGGTCACACTCCGAACTTCCGGGTCGCATCGGCCAAAGTTGCAAGTGCGTGCTTTGCATGCGCTACAACCTCAACCCATTCTGGTGAGGCCAGGAGGAACTGGTCGGGCTGGTTGCCGTACTTCTCAACCAAGTGCATCAGGCATTTGCAGAGAGCATGAATGGACCGTGCCTCTTCGGAGCTATATACCGCCAGCCCAACCCAGTAGTCGGGTTCTTGCAAAAAGCTATAGTCGTCCATTATGATGTGAAAGCATAGATCGAGGCTGTCCTCCTCTCCATCAGGGCAGATTCCAAGCATCCAACATTGTTTCTGGTATTCGGGATCACTGAAACCATAAACAGCCGCAACGACGTTCAAGCGGATGTAAGGGTATTCGATTCCTCGGGCAGCCACTTGCTGAAAGTCCTCACCGCTTTGATCGGCCTGACAATGGCCGTGGCCCTTGCACCGCCCAATCTCGCGAACCGCGGACAAGCGGTCAGAGACACTATCAACAGCTTGATGAACTTGTCACAAAAACGCCGCCGCGGCATGACATGGCCGCGTGAGCGGGATGCGGGGATCGTCGAAACCTTCTGCTAGGGTTAAGCGAACTAGTGTCGCCGCGGCCGGACGGCAGCATGGGGTGAGCCGGCACAAAGGAAATAGGAACTGCGCAGCGTGAGATTTGTGACTGTTGCCCAGGCGGCTGTTGTGGTGGCGGCGTTCGTGCTGGCCGGCTGCACGGAAAAGGGCATGGAAAGCTGGGGCACCAAGGGCGGCAAGGAGCTCGGCGCCGAGATCCTTGCGCGCATGAAGGCCAAGGACATGTCCGTTGCCTCGCCGATCATGGCGCGCATCTTCAAGGAAGAAGGCAAGCTCGAAATCTGGAAGCAGAAGACCAACGGCCGCTACGACCTGATTGCGATGTACGACATCTGCAAATGGTCGGGGAAACTCGGCCCGAAATTCATCGAGGGCGACCGGCAGGCGCCGGAAGGGTTCTATTCCGTGCGGCCAGCGCAGATGAATCCCAATTCGTCCTACCACCTGTCCTTCAACATCGGCTTCCCCAACGCTTATGACCGCGTGCACAACCGCACGGGGCAGAACATCATGGTGCACGGCGCCTGCTCCTCCTCAGGCTGCTACTCCATGAACGACACGCAGGTCGAGGAGATCTACGCGCTCGGCCGCGACGCCTTCAAGGGCGGGCAGACCGAGTTCCAGATCGAGGCGTTTCCGTTCCGGATGACCGCCGCCAACATGGCGCGCTACCGCAACGATCCGAACTATTCCTTTTGGCAGAACATCAGGGAAGGCTATGATGCCTTCGAGGTGAGCAAGGTGCCGCCCAAGGTCGGCGTCTGCGAAAAGCGCTACGTCTTCAACCGCGAGTTCGCCGACGGCAAGCCGATGTCGCCGGCCGGCGCCTGCCCGCCGGAAGCAACAGTGGATGCCATGCAGACGGAAACCAAAGCCTATGAGGCCGCCTATCGGACCGCCTTCGACCAGGCGGTGAAGAAGAGCGATGCCCTGCCGCCGCGGGCTTCGATCGCCGGCTTGGCGGAGGCCAATCTCGTCGCCGACTGGACGAAGAAGAAGACGCGGGGCGAGCGCATCTCGATCGAACCGCCTTCCATGAACCCCGATGGCTCAGTCACCGTAACCAGCCGGATGGGCAGGATCGACAGCGCGCTCGGCCGCAAGGCGGCGGCCAAGGAAGCTGCGGACGAGGCCAAAAGACGAGCCGCAGAAGAAAAGAAGCTCGCTGCCGCGCAGGCCAAGGCGGAAAAGGAAGCCGCCAAGCTCGCGGCAAAACAGGCTAGGGAGCAGCCGGCTCCCGCAGCGCCGGCAGAAGTCGCTGCGTCCGTGCCTGTGGAGCAGCCAGCCGCGGAGGCCAAGCCGGGCATGCTTAAGCGGCTCGGCTCGCTGTTCGGCAACTGATTTCCGCATGGAAGCCGTGCTGCTTCTCGACCTGCGCGGCCTTCGCTGTCCCTTGCCGGTTTTGAGAAGCCGCAAGCAGCTGGCTGCCATGCTGCCGGGTGAACGGCTGTGGATCGAAACCACCGATCCGCTCGCCGGCATCGACATCCCCGCTTTCGTTCAGGAAGCCGGCCACCGCCTTGCCGAAGCGGTGCGCACGCAAACCGGCCACCGCTTTCTGGTGGAGCGGGGCGAGCGGCTCGCGGACGAGGGGCCTTTCAGCCCCTGAATCCCACAATCGCCAGCGGGTTCTCCCGGAGTGCCGCACGGTCCGGCGTGTCCGTCAGCGGCTGGCTCGTAACCGCGGCGAAAAGCCGACGCACATACGCTTCGTCGAGGCCCTCGCCGATCAGCACCAGCCTGGTGCCGCGCGCGCCGTCCGGCCACTGCGGCAGCCAAGCCGGCGGGTGGAGCGACGTGCGCACGCCATGCAGCACCAACGGGCGGGAAGGGTCTTCGGCGAGCTCCACCACGCCCTTCATGCGCAGAAGTTTCTTGCCCTCGCTCTGCCGCAGCAGATCGAGGAACGCCTCCACCCCGGCGAAAGGGATCGCGCCTTCATGACGGAGTGCAAAAGAAGCGATGCCGTCGTGCCTGTGTCCGTGGTGGTCATGATCATGAGCGTGCGGCTGAGGCGCATCGCCCAGCCAGCGCGCGAGGTCCGCCTGCTGCGACGGCTGGTCGATCAGCCCTGCGGAGAGCAGCGCCGGGCTGAACTTTTCTGCCAGGTCACAAATCTCAGCGCGGGGGTTGAGCACCCGCAACTGCGCTTCCAAAGCTGCCACGGTTTCCGCCGCAGCAAGGTCGGTCTTCGACACGAGCAGCCGGTCGGCCATGGCGGCCTGCGCCCGCGCCTCCCGGTGTTCGCTTAAGTTCTGCGCGCCGTGACAGGCATCCACCAAGGTGATCACCCCGTCCAGCCGGAACGCCTGCACGAGAAACGGATGCTCCATCAGCGCCTGCAGGATGGGAGCCGGGTCGGCGAGCCCGGTGGTCTCGATCACCACGCGGGCAAGTCGCGCGACCGCGCCGGTCCGTACGCGCTCGGCCAGATCGACAAGCGTGTCCACGAGGTCGCCGCGCACCGTGCAGCACAGGCAGCCGTCGGCGAGCTCGACCACGCCCTGCGATGCCTGCTCGATCAGCAGGTGGTCGATGCCGACTTCGCCCCATTCGTTGACGATCACGGCCGTGTCGCTGAGCCCCGGCTCCTTGAGAAGCCGGTTGAGCAGTGTCGTCTTGCCCGCGCCGAGAAAGCCGGTGAGAATCGAAACCGGGATCGGAAATCTTCTTTCGCCGCTCACGAAGGCGACTTCAGGGAGGAACCGCCGAAGCGCTCCGGCATGGGTTGCGCCATTGGCTGACGGGCCTGCCGCGCGGCCGCGTCCGTGCTGTCCGTCCGGAGGGCGTCGAGGGCAGGCGGCGGCAGGTCGGGCCGCCAGGATGGGATCGGCACGTCCTCCTTCACCTGGCCCGCAGCGTCCAGCATGGCCTTGGGCACCGGACCGGCGGCATTGCCGAGCGCCACCTTCTCCAGCCGCAGTTCGCGGCCGATGTTTTCGACTACGGCGGGTGCCGGCGCCTGGGTTTCCGGCGGCTTCGGCGCTTCGGACTGTTCGGTTTTCACCTTCGCGCCGCACACGACAGGGCGCATGTCCGTCGGGGCGTCGCGGTTCTCGCCATAGGGCTGAAGCGTGGCGAGGAAAATCGGTGCCGCAGCCGCTGTCGAAGCGGGCGGCGTCTGCGCCCCGGCGGCAAAGGCCGAGGCCGCGATCGGCTGGGCAGGCGCCGCGGGCTTTGGCGCAAAGCCTGCGGTCAGCAATTCGGCGGCGTGCTCGGCGCGCACCTGCGGCGAGCTTTCGCCGAGCACCACCGCCGCCAGCGTGCGGCCGTTTCGCGTCGCCGAGCCGATGATGTTGAAGCCGGACGGGCAGACGAAGCCGGTCTTCATGCCGTCGGCGCCGGGAAACTTGCCCATCAGCGTGTTGAAGGTTTTTATCACCGTCTTGCCGACCACGATCCCGTCGATGTTGAAGTAGGGAGCGTATTGCGGGTACTCGGTGCGGATAGCGCGGACCAGCAGCGCCAGGTCGTGCGCGGTTGTGTACTGCTCCGGGTCGAACAGCCCGTTCGGGTTCACCCAGTGCGAGCCCACCATGCCCAGCCGCCGGCTCTCGGCGTTCATGCGCGCGGCAAAAGCTTCCTGCGAGCCGCCGACATTCTCGCCGACCGCCATGGCCACATCGTTGGCCGACTTCACCATGATGCTCTTGAGCGCATTGTCGAGCGTCAGCACCGAGCCCGCCTTGAACCCCATCTTGGCCGGCGGCATGGTCGCGGCGTGGCGCGTCATGCGGATCGGCGACTGGAGCGTCAGCTCGCCCGCGTCGATGGCGCGGAACGCAACGTATGCCGTCATCAGCTTGGTGAGCGAGGCCGGATACCAGCGGCGGAACGCCTCCTGGTGCTGGAGCACTTCGCCCGTCTTGACGTCGAAGAGCAGCGAAGGCTGCGCCTGCGCTGTGACGATGCCGCCGCCAAGAACCGTCGCGGCAAGCAGCGCGCGGAAACGGACAGGGGACAGAAAGAACCGCATCGTTGGAGGCTGCCTGGCAGTTTCAGGGAAAACAGGCGTGGAAACGAAGCTGTTCCAGCCCATTCTCGTGCTAGATGCCTATCTTGACGCCAAAATGGCAAGCACGACGCAGCCGTTGTCCCGCGCAGACGGAGGTCTCCCATGCCGATCCTGAACCGTGCCGCAGCCTTGCAGGACGAGGTGACGGGCTGGCGGCGTCACATCCACCAGAATCCCGAATTGAACTACGACGTGGTGGGCACAGCCGCCTTCGTGGCCGCGAAGCTGCGTGAATTCGGGTGCGACGAGGTGGTGGAGAAAATCGGCCGCACCGGCGTGGTCGGCATCATCCGCGGCTCGAAAGGGCCCGGCCCAGGGGGAGGGAAAGTGCTCGGCCTGCGCGCCGACATGGACGCGCTGCCGATCACCGAGACGAGCGGCAAGCCCTACGCTTCGAAGATGCCGGGCCGCGCGCACGCCTGCGGCCACGACGGACACACGGCCATGCTGCTGGGCGCCGCGAAATACCTCGCGGAAACGCGCAATTTCGCGGGCAGCGTGGCGGTGATCTTCCAGCCGGCGGAAGAGGGCGGGGGCGGCGGGCTCGCCATGGTCAAGGACGGCATGATGGAGCGTTTCGGCATCGAAAGCGTCTATGGCCTCCACAACGTCCCCAATTTGCCGCTCGGCCAATTCGCCATCCGCCCCGGCCCGATCATGGCTTCCACCGCCGAGTTCCTGGTCCGGGTCACCGGCAAGGGCGGACACGCCGCCCTGCCGCACACCACGGTCGATCCGATCGTCTGCGCCGCCGCCATCATCTCCGCCTTGCAGACGATCGTCTCTCGCAGCGCCGACCCGGCGGAGGCGCTGGTCGTGTCCGTCACCAAGATCAAGGGCGGCGAGGCGTGGAACGTGATTCCCGAATGGGTGCAGTTCGGCGGCACGGTGCGCACGTTGAAGAAGGAGGTCGCCGACCTCGCCCGCACCCGGCTGTACGCCCTGGCGCAGGGCATTGCCGCCGCTCACGGTGCTGAAGCGACGATCGAATGGGATGCCAACTACCCCGTGACGGTGAACCATCCGGCCGAGACCGTCATCGCAGCCGATGCGGCGGCCGAGGTCGCCGGCGAGAACAACGTCGCGCGCAACGTGGCCCCCATGATGGGCGGCGAGGACTTCTCCTACATGCTGGAGGCGCGTCCCGGCGCCTTCATCTTCATGGGCAACGGCGCCAGCGCCAACCTCCATCACCCCGCCTATGACTTCAACGACGAGGCGATCCCACATGGGATTTCCTATTGGGTGCGGCTGGCGGAAACGACGCTGGCCGCCTGAATTTGCAGCCTGTTGAAGGGGCAGCCGGCGAGACACTGCGCACCCGCTGCTGTAAGCTGCGTTTCGGCAATCCGAGGACTGCGTCATGGATGTTTTGATTGGCGAGCGCTGGGAAAGCCTTGTCGAGGAAGCCGTGAAAAGCGGCGGCTTCGGCTCGGCGAGCGAGGTAGTGCGCGAAGGGCTGCGTCTGGACGAAGAACGCGAAGCGAAGTTCAAGGCGTTGCGGGAGACCATCGACGCCTCGATCGCGGAGGGCGGGAG
>CAXTCF010000136.1:6749-10224 GCA_964242945.1 uncultured Rhizobiaceae bacterium
GCTTAACGAATGGGAGGCGGCACAGGCGAAGGTCGCACAGTGCGGACGCTGCGCCTTAACCGCACTGCCCAGCGGAACCTTGCGGAAATTACGATCTTCATAGCGGCTCAAAGCGGCAGCCGCAGAGTGGCCGAATGTTTCATCTCGCAGGTCAGGCAAAAGTGCGGGCACCTCGCTTCGCTCCCCGCCACCATGGGCCGCGATCGGTCGGAGTTGCGGCCGGGCCTGCGCAATGTGGCGTTCCGGAATTACGCGATCTTCTTCCGCTATGTCGGTGATACGTTCGAGGTGCTGAACGTCTTGGATAGGTATCGCGATATCAGAACCGGCTTGCCCGATGATGCATCCTAATTCCTGTTTGAGCGCCCTCGAAAATCGCGTTCTGCATCGAGATTTCACGGCATGATGTTTCCGCGCTTCAGCTTCGACAAGCGCCGTCCGTTCGACAGTTTGTCCGAACAGGAGGTTTTAGCGCTCGCCGTCTCATCCGAGGAAGAAGACGGTCAGATCTATGCGACCTATGCCGCCCGGCTGCGTGCCGACTACCCGGCCTCGGCCGCAATATTCGACGGCATGGCGGAGGAGGAAAGCGGGCACAGGCGGCGCCTGATCGACCTTTACCGCCGCCGCTTCGGCAACCTGATCCTACCGATTCGGCGCGAACACGTGGCGGACTTCTACCCGCGCCGGCCTGTTTGGCTGGTGGCAAACCTCAGCCTGGAACGGATCCGCGCCGAAGCCGCCTCGATGGAAGGGGATGCCCGTGCCTTTTATCAGAAAGCGGCATCCCGCGCGCAAGACGCGGAAACCCGCAAGTTGCTGGGCGATCTGGCGCTGGCCGAAGCGGGCCACATCCGGACGGCGGAACGGCTGGAAGCCGAGAACCTGCCGGAGGACAAGCGCGGCGCGGAGGATTTGGCCGAGCGCCGCCAGTTCATCCTGACCTGGGTGCAGCCGGGCCTCGCCGGCCTGATGGACGGTTCGGTCTCCACGCTGGCCCCGATCTTTGCCACGGCCTTCGCCACCGGAAACACCTGGACCACCTTTCTGGTCGGATTGTCGGCCTCGGTCGGCGCCGGCATCTCCATGGGCTTCACGGAAGCCGTGCACGACGACGGCAAGATTTCGGGCCGCGGCTCGCCTCTGAAGCGCGGGCTGGCCTCCGGCGTCATGACGGCGCTGGGCGGCCTCGGCCACGCTCTGCCCTACCTGATCCCGTCCTTCTGGACGGCCACGGCCGTCGCGCTCGCCGTGGTGTTCGTCGAGCTTTGGGCGATCGTCTGGATCCAGAACCGTTTCATGGAAACGCCCTTCTTGCGCGCCGCATTTCAGGTTCTGCTCGGCGGCGCGCTGGTGCTGGCCGCCGGCATCCTGATCGGCGGCGGCTGAAGCACAGGCGCCGCTACCCCATCGGCGATGACCCGCATCTGCTTAGGCATTTGGCAAGAAGTAGGCGGAGATGCCGCCCGCTTCGATCTCAACTGCCGTGCTTATGCGCGGTGAAGACCAGCCCATAGCCGAAGCTTCCGAATTGAAAGTCGATGCGCTCGCCTCGCACGGTAGTCTCGCCGCTGGGTATCGCATCGATCAACTGCTGAAGAAGCTTCGTGCGCCGCACCGGCGGCATCTGCGGTTCCAGAACGGCGATCGTCAGAGCGAGCACCGTTCGCAGTCCTTCGGAGGCTTCATGGCTGGTGCTCTCGACTTCGAGGCTGTCGATGTCGCTCTTGAGCGTCGGCGCCCCGGCCGTGAAGCGCAGGCCGTTTCCAACGGAGTAGGAACAGAAGAAGCCGGGTTCGCCCGGACTGCATCCCGGCTTGCCGATCGTTACCGCCACGCCGACCGCCGCGGCGGCAGCAGCGAACGCTCGGTCCACCTGCTTGATTTTCAGCCCTTTGGCCAACGGTTCCGCCAGGGCTGGAGCGCCGCCAAGAAGGGCAGCAGTCAACCCGGCGGCAAGCACCAAACCTTTCATCGCGAAATCACGCAATCGTCACCACCGCGTCGGCTCGCCCGGCGCGCTCGCCTCGATCGCCAGCGCGTGCACGCGGCCGGGTGCAAGCTCGTCTTCCAGCAGCGCGTTGACGGCGCGGTGGCGCGCCAGCCGGCTCTGCCCGGTAAAAGCCTCAGCCACGATGCGGACGCGGAAATGCGTTTCGCCTTCCCCGTTGAACGTCGCGTGATGATCCGAGTCTGTGTGGTGATGGCCGGCATGAAGGTGGCTCTCGTTGATCACCTCCAGCCGCTCCGGCCGGAATTTTTCCTGGAGCCTGCGCTCGATTTCGGCCTGGATCGTCATGCCGGAAACTCCTCTGGGATGGCCTCGCGACGGCCAAATGTCGCGGCCTAACCAAATTCCTTTCCAACGGCGATCCCGCTGGAAAAGTCAATTCTTGTTCTGGAAACCTTTGTCCCCATAATCCGGGCTCCATGAACGCGCACTCCAAATATTTCGAGAAGATCCGGGTTCGTTCCAAGCCGGGCGCCCAGGCCGCTGCTGGCGCCGGCCCGGTCTGCCAATGGGACGGCTGCGCGGAGGCGGGCGTCCACCGCGCGCCGGTCGGCCGCATGAAGGAAGGCGAGTATTTCCGCTTCTGCTTCGACCACGTGCGGGAATACAACAAGGGCTACAACTACTTCTCCGGCTTAGGCACCGCCGAGATCGCCCGCTACCAGAAGGAAGCGATGACCGGCCACAGGCCGACCTGGAAGATGGGCACGGGCGCAACCGCGGAAGCGCGCGTGGCGCCGGACTTCGCGTCGCGCCGCTCCGGCCGCTTCAACCGGATGCGCGACCCTTTCAACCTGTTCAACGGCGCGGGCGCAGAAGCGCCTGAAGCGCGAGCACGCAAGGTGCGCTCCCTGGAAGCCAAGGCTCTGGACACGCTTGGGCTTCCCGAAAGCGCGACAGGACCTGAGATCAAGGCGCGCTACCACGAACTGGTCAAGCGTCACCACCCCGATGCGAATGGCGGCGACCGCGGCTCCGAGGACCGGCTGCGCGAGGTCATCGGCGCGCATCGGGTTCTCAAGCAGGCGGGATTGTGCTGAAGTTCCCGCGTCGTTAAGAGCCTTTTGGCGTCAAAAAACCAAGATCGGCGTGGAACGCCTTTGGGCGCTCCCCGTCTGGAATGATCATGAACAAGCACGACCGCGACCTCGCCAACTTACCCGACACGACGGTGCCGGTGAAGGAAACCTTCGGTTTCGACTCGAAGATGGTGATCCCTGCTTACAGCCAAGCTGAAGCGCATGTGCCGGATGTCGATCCCGACTACCTGTTCGACGAGCAGACCACGCTTGCCATCCTGTCGGGCTTCGCCTTCAACCGCCGCGTCATGGTGTCGGGCTACCACGGCACCGGCAAGTCCACGCATATCGAGCAGGTCGCCGCGCGCCTCAATTGGCCCTGCGTGCGCGTCAACCTCGACAGCCACGTCTCCCGCATCGACCTCGTCGGCAAGGACGCCATCGT
>CAXTCF010000137.1:0-10163 GCA_964242945.1 uncultured Rhizobiaceae bacterium
CAACGCCTGTCGCTCACCTCGCTTCACGCAAAGGCGCAATTATGAAACGGGGTCTAACCCGTGCTCCGAAGGTCGCGATGACCTTAGCTGAAAGCTTCTGACCAAGCGCGATGGCAGCACCACATTCCCAGCCCATCAAGCGTGCGGCCAAGTAGGCTGCGTTAAAGGCATCTCCGGCTCCAGTCGTGTCCCTAACGTCGTCCACAAAGGGAGTTTTTATTCTTTCACTTCCATCTCTGTGGGCATAATGGACGGCATCAGGTCCGTTCTTGACGACGACCTCTCCAACACCCTGCGCCCTATACCTCGCGATGGTGTCGATAGGCGTGGTGTCGCGCCACAATGCCTCGTCGTCTTCGAAGCTGGGCAAGGCGATGTCCGTCATTTCCACCATCCGCGATACCGTCGAGCGAATTTCATCCTCGGACGACCATAGCTGCCTGCGGATGTTTGGATCGAACGACACCTTTGCGCCCCCGAGACGGGCCTCGGCGAGAGCGGAGAACATACTCGCACGCGCTTCCGCGCCTAGGATCGCCAGGGTTATGCCCGACAAGTGGATCAATTTTGCCCCGGCGAACCGTGCCGACAACTCGACCTGATCGTCCGCCAAATGCCGTGCTGCCGACTCCTCCCGCCAATAGTGAAAGCTCCGCTCGACCCCTTCCAGATCGATCAGGTAAAGGCCCATCCTCCGTTTTGGGTCACGGGACACTCCCGAGACTTCGAGCCCGTCGGCGGACATCTCTTCCGCAAAGCGATCGGAAAACTTATCGGTCCCAATCCGTGTCACGCAGCCCGCCTGCGCCATGCCATGCAACAGTTGGGCCATATGCCAAATCGTGTTGAGGGTGTCGCCAGCATAGCCCTGACGGTAGGTGCACGGCTCTACAGCGGCCATCTCAATCATGGCTTCGCCAATGGACAGCACCAGATGTGAGTCTGCGTTCTTCACGGAATGTGCCTGAAAGAGGATTGTAACTGAGGTTCAAGCGCTCTGGCGCTCAACGAGAAAGAGGGGCACGTGCTCGGGGACGGGGTGCAGCTTGGATCCTGACAGGCGGCTGGCAATGAGTTGACCGGCGCGGCGGCCAACGGCGGCGCAGTCGAACGAGATGACGGAAAGGGCCGGCGTCATCTGGGCGGCAAAGTCGCTGTCGCCGATGCCGAGGATCGCGAAGTCGTCGGGCACGGCAAGGCCGATCCGGCGCGCTTCGAGGACGGCTCCGATGGCAAGAAGGTCGTTGGCGACGAATACCGCATCGATTTCTGCGCCTCCTTCCGCAGCCGTGCCCGCAAGCTCACGCAGGATGGCGTGCCCGTCGGAGATCGAGCGGACGTTGTCGACCTCGCGCACCAGTACGATCTCCGCGCCCAGTTCGCGTGCGCGGTCTTCGAAGCCCTTGAGGCGCAACTTGCCGCGGCCGCCGCGCCGGCCGACGAAGGCGAGACGGCGGCGCCCGCGCGAAACGAAGTGCTCGCAGGCCATGCGCCCGGCATCCGTGTTGGACAGGCCCACCAGCATGTCGATCGGATCGCGCGGGTAGGCCCAGCTCTCCACGATGGGGATCCCGAGTTCGCGCAGGGCCCGGCGGTTCGCCTCGAGCTCGACGACGCCGGTCAGGAAGATGCCGGCGGGCTTCAAGGCCCTCAGCGATTGCAGCGCGGCCGTTTCGCGCGCGTAGGAGTAATAGGTCTGCCCGATCAGCAACTGGTAGCCCGCCTCCTCCAGCACTTCCGCGCAAGCGGCGGCGGCGTCGCTGTACTGCTGGCTGAGCAGGTTGGACAGAAAGGCCGCGACGATGGACGAGCGGCCCGAGCGCAGCGCGGAGGCGTGCGGGTTCGACACATAGCCGGTGCGCTGGACGACCGCGAGGACGCGCTCGCGCGTAGCAGACGAAACGAGGCCGGGAGAGCGCAGCACGCGCGAAACGGTGATCGGCGAGACATCCGCCTCGCGGGCGACGTCCTCGATGCGGACCGGCCTGCCCTGGCCGGCATCCGCGGAGCCCCCACCCGCCGGAGCCTCGACCCGCAAGACCTCGTCGAAGGTAGGCGAGCCGGCCGGCTGGAGGGCGGGATCCCGGACTGTCTCCACTCGATCCTCTTCGGCTATTCCGGCTCGCTCACCACGCGGGCCACTTGGATCAGACAATCCCCGGAACGGCAATCGGTGTGAAGCCGCCGCGACAGGACTATCCCGCCCTGCTGGAAGCGCAGCTCCTCTTCTGGCTGCTCGGGCCACTCAAAATCGTGGTACCAGCCGGCGAGACCGCCGGCTTCGACGAGGTCCCCGAGCGCCACGGCCGGCTCGAACCAGCCGCGCCGCGTGGCGAAGATTGCTTGCTCATGGCTTTCCAGCGCAAGCACGGTCATCGCCTTGAAGCTTGCGCGATCGCTGCCGAAGGGGCCCTCATCGACCAAGCCGAGCGCTAGCAGGACGCTGTCGAGCGCGCGCTCGGTCGCTTGAATGCTGGTGCGCGTCGCCGTGCCTCCGCCGCCGAACTCGCCCGACAGGCCGATCGCCCCGGCCCTTGCGGCCGCTGCCATCGAGGTCGGTGCGTTTGCCCCGTTCTCGGCGACGAAGCCGTAAGCGAGCCCCGTCGCTTTCATCAGCTCCAGCGCGCGGGCGAGGCGCTCCGGCGGCCCATGCCGCTCGATGAGCGCGCAGGGAAGATGCTCCATCGAGGTGCCGCCGGAATGGAGGTCGACCACGACGTGGTGGCGGGGAAACAGCTCATGTTCCAGAAAGTGCGCCATGCGGAAGGTTGGCGAACCTGCGGGGTCGCCGGGAAAGGCGCGGTTGAGGTTGCCCTCGTCCAAAGGCGAGCGGCGGCGCCCCGCCATGACAGCCGGGTGGTTGGCGAAGGGGAGAATGGTCAGCTCGCCCCGGATATTCTCCGGCTCGATCCGCCGCAAAAGGCGCGTCAGGCAGATCTCGCCCTCATACTCGTCGCCGTGGTTGCCGGCCATCAGAAGGACGCGCGGCCCCGATCCATTGCGGATGCGGCAGATAGGGACCTTGACCTGGTAGTAGGGCGAGCGGTCGACCGAGAAGGGGATGCCGAGATAGGACAGCACCTTGCCGTCCCGCTCGAAATCGATCGAATGAAACAGACCGGTATGCATCATTGCCTCTGCCGGTGAGCCCGTGGCGCGGTGAACCGTCCGAATCGCCTGAACTGCATCAGGCGGCGGCGATCGCCGTCATCTCGACGCGCAGATCGGGATCGGCGAGGCGAGCCTCGACGCAGGCGCGCGCGGGCGGCTCGTTCGGATCGATCCAGGCATCGTAGACCGAGTTCATCGCATCGAAGTCGGTGATGTGGGGCAGGAAAACGTTCACCGCGACGAGCTTCGAGCGGTCACTTCCGGCTTCCGCCAGGAGCGCATCGATCTTGGCGAGAACCTGGCGGGTCTGCACCTCGATCGTGCTCTTGCGCGTGTCGGCCACCTGGCCGGCGATGTGCACCATGCCGCCGCATACCACGGCCTGCGACATGCGCGCGCCCTTCTGGAAACGCTGGATCATCGACTGGTCCTTATCTTTGTTTTGGCTAGGAGAGAGGCGATGTTGCAGGACGCCAAAGCGGGCGAAGACCCAGCACAGCGCGAGCACTCCGGAGCGCCGTCGCCGCAGGAATGAGCAGGAAGTGGCAGGCCCCAAGATTTCATCTTGACAACGTTATCATACCTGAATGCATGATGGTAACGTTGTCAAGCCGCAACGCGCTGAAACCCTCACATCGCCCGTGGAGCCCACTATGACCCTGCAATTCCTGAGTATCCGCCGCACCATTCTGTTGCACGCGGGCGCCGCCTGCTTGGCGCTTTCCGCAGCCCTTCTGGCCACCGGCGCCGCCGAAGCCGCCGCCAACTGCATCAAGGGCGACCGCAAGGCCCCTTACACGATCGGCTGGGCCAACATCTATTCCGTGCCCACCTGGATGAAGCAGACCGAAGGCACGATCACCGCCGAAGTCGAGGAACTGAAGAAGCAGGGCCGCGTCAAGGATCTGCTGGTAACGGACGCGCAGGGCAACGCGCAGACCCAGATCCAGCAGATTCAGTCCATGATCGACGCCAATGTCGACGCGATCATCGTCATCGCCGGTTCCTCCAGCGCTCTCGACCGCGTAATCTCCGACGCCTGCGACAAGGGCATCGCCGTCATCAACTTCGACAGCTTGGTCGACACCGACAAGGTGACCGCCAAGATCAATACCGATTCCGACGAGTGGGGCTCCAAGGCCGCCCAGTGGATGGTTGACCAGCTCGGCGGCAAGGGCAAGATCATCGTCATGAACGGCCCGGCCGGCGTTTCGGTCAGCGACGACCGGCGCAAGGGCGCGCAGCCCGTGCTCGACGCCAACAAGGGCATCGAGGTCATCACCGAAACCAACACCGAGTACAACGTGGCCCCCGCCCAGGAAGCCATGACTAGCCTCCTCTTCGCCAATCCGGAGATCGACGGCGTGCTTTCGCTCGGCGGCGCCCTGTCGGCCGGCGCGCTCCTCGCCTTCGACCGGCAGGGCCGCGAGCCCGTGCCGACCACCGGCGAGAATGCCCGCCAGTTCCTGGAGCTGTGGAAGGAGAAGGGTATCAAGGGCTGGGCGACCATGCAGCCGAACTGGCTCGGCGCGCTTTCGGTCTACACCGCCGTTCAGGCGCTCGACGGCAAGCCGGTTCCCGCCTTCGTCAAGGTGCCCCTCCCGGTGATCGACGACACGACCATCGACAGCTACCTCACCCGCGCCTCCGAGTTCCCGGCCGACGGCTACATCTACTCCAACTACGATCGGGCGCTCTTCGACAAGCTTCTGGCCCAGTAAGGCGTTCGTCGGAGAAGGGACGGTAATGGCTGGGAAGCGGGACATCGATCCGAGCGGCGGGGCGGTGGTAGAGGCGAGGGGGCTCCACCGGGGCTTCTTCGGCAATCCTGTCCTGAAGGGCGTCGATATCGCCCTTCATCCCGGCCGCGTCCACGCACTGCTGGGCGAAAACGGAGCGGGCAAGTCCACGCTCATCAACGTCCTGTCCGGTGCGCTGCCGCCGGACAGCGGCGAGATCCGCGTGGACGGCTGCCCTGTTTCCGGCTTCTCGCCGGAGGCGGCGCGCCGGGCCGGCCTCGCGGTCGTCCAGCAGGAGCTTAGCCTCACGGCCGAACTCTCCATCGCCGAGAACATCGGGCTGGGCGCCTATCCGCGGCGCCTCGGCCTCGTCGACTACCATGCGCTGGCGGAAGGAGTTGAGCGGGTCTGCCGGCTTGTCGGCATTGACGAGGCCCCGGCGACGCTTGTCGGCGACCTGCCGCTCGGGCGCCGCCAAATGGTGGAGATCGCCAAGGGCCTGTTTCGCCGCCCGCGTGTTCTGATCCTCGACGAGCCGACCTCCTCCCTCTCGGCGCACGAGGCCGGCGTCCTTGCCGAACTCGTGGTCCGGCTGCGCGAGGAAGGGCTTGCCATCCTATACATCTCCCATCGCCTCAACGAGGTCATGGCACTGTGCTCCCACGTCACCATCCTGAAGGACGGAGTCGTGACGGCGGACCGCTCGCTGGCCAGCGTGACGCCGCGCGAGCTGGTGGCCCTGATGGTCGGGCGCGATACCGAGCACCTCTTCCCCGCCTGGACGCCCGCTCCAGCGCAGGAGATCCTGGAGCTGAAGGGCTTTTCGGCGGGCATGGTCCGCGACGTCGACATGCACGCGCGGCGCGGCGAGGTGGTGGGCATCGGCGGGCTCGTAGGGCAGGGGCAGGAGGATGTCCTCCAGGGGCTCTATGGCGCCATTCCCGCCCGCGCGCGCACCGTTTCGCTTGCGGGTGCGGCAGTGCTTCCGGCCTCCGTCGTGACCGCCAACCGGCTGGGAATCGCCTACGTGCCGGCCGACCGCAAGCGCGAAAGCCTGATCCTTCCCCACTCCATCGCGACGAACCTGACGCTTCCCTCCATGGCGCGCCTCGCGGCTGGCGGCCTGCGCGACCGCGCCACGGAGGCCGGGCTCGTGGCCGAGCTGTCCGCGCGCCTGAGCATCAAGGGCGATCCGTCCCGCCCGGTCCAGGCCCTTTCCGGCGGCAACCAGCAGAAGGTCGCACTCGCCAAGTGGCTGCCGATGCAGCCGGCCATCCTTCTCCTCAACGACCCGACGCGCGGCGTCGATCTCGACACCAAGCGTGAGATCTACCGCATGCTGCGCGACCTCGCGGCTGGCGGAACGCTCGTGCTGCTCCTTTCCTCCGACACGCCCGAGCTCGTTCACCTCTGCGACCGCGTCTACGTCTTCCGTGAGGGCCGGGTCGCAGGCGTCCTCGAGCACGGCGCCATCTCGGAACAGGCGATCGTGGGCGCCGCGCTCGGTCTCGACGCAAGGGACGCCGCCTGATGACACAGCCCTCGCGCCCATCGCTTTATCTCACGGTCCAGCGCGGCCGGAACCGCGGCCTTGGCGGCCTCTACCTGCTCGTGGCGGCCCTTGGCGCCGTTTACGTCTGGCTTTTCCCCGGTGTCGTTAGCCTGCCCGGCTTTTCGAAGTTCACGCAGAACTGGTTTCCGCTCGCCCTCGTCACCATGGCCCAGGCGCTCCTGATGCTGAACGGCGGCATATCGCTTGCAATCGGCCCCCTCGTCAGCCTCGGCGCGGTGATCGGGGCGACCTCCATGGGCGGTCCGTTCGGCACGCCCGGCGCGATCGTCCTCGTCGCCTTGGCCGGGCTCGGCATCGGCGCGGCCTTTGGCGCGATCGTCGCGCTCTTCCGGCTTCCGGCGATCATCGTGACGCTTGCCGGCTCCTTTATCGTCGGCGGCATAGCGCTCCTCGTTCTGCCGCGCCCCGGCGGCTTCGTTCCCGTCTGGTTCTCGGACGCGCTGGCCGGGCAGCACCCAACCGCCTTCCTGCTTCTCGTCCTCATCGTCGCTAGCTGGAAGCTGTTTCTGGCCACGCCGATGGGCCTCGGCCTCTACGCAGCCGGCGACAATCCGCTCGGCGCCTTCCGCTCCGGCGTGCCGGTCGAGCGCGTGCGCGTCGTCGCCTTCGCCCTGTCGGGCCTGCTAACCACCATGGCCGGGCTCTTCGTCGCGGCGCAGACCGGCTCGGGCGATCCGGTGATCGGCACGCCCATGACGCTGAATTCCATCGCGGGGGCGGTGCTGGGCGGCGTCGGCTTTCTCGGCGGCCGGGGCACGATGCGCGGTGCGCTGGTCGGCAGCCTGCTCCTCACGGTGATGATCAACGTAATGTTCTTCCTCGGCTTCCCGCCCGTCGCGCAATATGTCGCGCAGGGCATCATCATCGTCGGCGCCGTGGCCGTTCCCGAGTTTCTTGCCCGGAGGCGCGCCGCATGAGCCGGGCCATCCTGTCGCGCGCCGCCGGCCGCCCCTGGCTCCTCACGCTTGCCCTCGTGGTCCTCGTCTGGATCGTCGCCGCCCTGACGCTGCGCGGCTTCGGCAATTGGGGCCACCTGCGTTACCTCCTCGAGCTCAGCGCCGTGATCGGCATCGCGGCGGCCGGGCAGACGCTGGTGGTGATCGCCGGCGGCATCGACCTGTCCGTCGGCGCGGTGATCACCGTTTCGGCGATCCTCCTGCCGCTGCTTTCGCCCGCCGCCGATCCGACCGGCCTCGTCGGCCTAGTGGCGACGCTGACCGTCGCGACGGGCATCGGCTTCCTCAACGGCGCGGGCGCTGCCTATCTGCGCGTGCCGCCGATCATCATGACGCTCGCCATGGCGACCTTTCTCCAGGGCCTCCTCATCATCGTGGCGGGCGGCAGCGCCGTATCTGTCGGCAATCCTGCGGTGATCTGGCTCGGTTCCGCCCGGCCGTTCGGCCTGCCGGCCAGCGTGATCCTCTGGGTTCTCGTGTCGGTCGCCGTGCTTCTCGTTCTCCATCGCACACCCTTCGGTGCGCGGCTGACGGCGATCGGCGCCAACCCCGTCGCCTCCCGCCTGTCGGGCCTCGGCGTCGAGCGGGCGAGCCTGCGCCTTTACGCCGCCTCCGGCTTCTTCTCCGGGCTCGCCGGCGTGCTCCTGCTCGGCATGAACCGGCAGGGCTATGCAGGAATCGGCGAGCCCTACCTCCTCACCTCGATCGCGGCGGTGGTGCTCGGCGGCACCTCCATCCTCGGCGGGCGGGGCACCTATGCCGGCACAATCCCGGGCGCCGTCCTGCTCGTCACGACGACGGCGCTCATCACCGTCGTCAACGCCTCGCCGGGCTGGCGCGCCATCATGTTCGGCTCGCTGATCCTGGCGCTGCTGCTCGTTTCGGGCCGGGAAGCCCGCCAGTGACGCGCTATATTGGTCCGGTAATCGACCCGCACCATCACCTCTGGGACATTTCGCTCAAGCGGCACCCCTGGCTTGCCGCGCGGGAAGTTGCGAGCGGGGACGAGATGGTCTTCGGCTCGGTCGAGCCGATCCGCCGCGACTACCTTCCCGCCGACTACCGCCGCGACGCGGCCCGCCAGAGCATCGTCGCCACCGTCCATGTCGAGGCCGGCTGGCGCGACGACGATCCGCTCGGCGAAACGCTCTGGCTGGAAGGGCTTGGGCAGCCCGACGGCATCGCGCATCGCCGCGTCGCCCGCGTGCCGCTGGCCCATCCCGACGCCGCCACACGGCTGGAAGCGGAAGCCGCACGGCCGGGCCTCGTCGGCATCCGCGACATCGTCAGCTGGGACGCGAACCCTTCCACGGCGTTTGCGCCGCGCCCTGGCCTCATGAGCGAGCCCGGCTGGCGCGCGGGGCTTGCCGGCGCAACCTGCCTCGGCCTTCACTTCGACCTGATGCTCTATCCCCCACAGATGGACGAAGCGCTGCGCCTCGTCGCGGACTTTCCCGACACGCTCTTCGTACTCAACCATTGCGGCAGCCCGGCTGACCGCAGTCCCGACGGCATGCGCCTTTGGGAAGCCGGGCTCAAATCGCTCGCCCGCGCACCCAACGTCCGCATCAAGATCTCTGACCCGGTCGCCTACGACCCGCACTGGACGCCGGATAGCCTCGCCCGGGTCATCGACGCCTGCATCAGTGCCTTCGGGCCCGCCCGCGCGATGTTCGCCAGCGACTTCCCTGTCACCGGCCTCCACGCATCCTTCGACGCGATCTACGGCGTCTTCCGCGACGTGGCGGCCCGCTACTCCTTGGGTGAGCAGGCCGCGCTCTTCTTCGATACCGCCAACGATACTTACCGGATGGGGCTCGAACGCCCCGCTGTGCCGGACGGGGAGGCAGCATGAGCCAGTTGATGCCGGAAGCCAACGATCTCCTGATAGACGACAGGATTCGCGGCTTTCCGCCCGGCCACGCGCCGCTGCCGCTTCCTCAAATCGGCGGGCGCGGCTGGCGGCCGTCAGACGGTGCCATGGCGCTGCCGCTCCTTTCCCTCGACGGGCCGAGCTTCTCGTCTAACGTTTCGCTGATGATGGGCGCGGTGTGCGAGGCGGGAGTTGCCATCGCCCCCCATGCCAAGACGCCGATGTCTCCCGAGATCGCCCGCCGCCTAGTCGAGGCCGGCGCCTGGGGTACCACGGTCGCCGACATCCGGCAGGCATCCGTTATGCTGAAGGCCGGGCTGACCCGGCTGATCCTCGCCAACGAGATAGGCGGCGCGGCTGCGGCGCGGCGTCTTGCCGCCCTGCTTGCGGGGCACGCCGAGGCCGAGATTCACGTCTTCGTAGACTCCCAGGCGACCGTTGCCCATCTGGCGGAGGCCTGGCGCGGGCGCACCGACCTGCCGGCTGTCGGCCTCTTGGTCGAGCTTGGTCTCGGCCGGGCGGGGCTGCGCAGTGCCGAGGCGGCCGAGGAAGTGGCGCGCGCGGCGCTGGCGGCGGAAACGCCGAAGCTGCGCTTGTCGGGCACCGCGGCTTACGAGGGCGCCGCGGCGACGGCCGACCCAGTGGAAACCCACACGCGCATCGACGCTGTCCTGCGCGAAGCGGCGCAGTTCCACCGCCGCCTGCGCGCGATGGTCGGGCCGGACCGTCCGCTTCTGCTGACGGCCGGCGGCTCCGTCTTCTTCGATCTCGTGCTGGCCGGGCTGAAACCGGTGGTCGCCGAATGCACGCCCTCGCAGCTGATTCTGCGCAGCGGCGCCATCTTCTTCCACGACCACGGCATCTACCGGCGCGGCATGGAAGCGCTGGATGCGCGCGGCGGCCTCGTCGTC
>CAXTCF010000138.1:0-10075 GCA_964242945.1 uncultured Rhizobiaceae bacterium
GCCGCGGAGGCATCAATTGGAAAGCTTGGCTCAGGCGGCCGGAGCGGTGGCGGCGGCTGCGGCGGCGAGCGCCTTTTCGAGGGCTGCCTGGCGCTCCTGCGCCTTCTTGCCGGGCTTGGCCTTTTCCGGGTTGCTCTTGGCCTCGCGCGTCTTCAGGCCGGCTTCATCCAGGAAGCGGGCGACGCGGTCGGTCGGCAGCGCGCCGTGGGACAGCCAGTGCTCGATGCGCTCGTTGTTGAGCTTGATGCGCTCGCCGCCTTCCTTGGGCAGCAGCGGGTTCCAGGCGCCGACCGTCTCGATGAAGCGGCCGTCGCGGGGCGAGCGGCTGTCGGCCACGACCACGTGGTAGTAGGGGCGTTTCTTGGAGCCGGCACGGGCTAAACGGATTTTGAGAGACATTCTTGGGTATCCTTCTCTGCCATAAATGGCGGGGTGATATCGGGTGACTAGGTCAACCCATCTGATGGGGCAGGTCGTCGTCCGAGCCGAGGATTGGATCACTGTCCAGCCCGTCGCTGATCTCGGTTTCGATGCCGTCCTCGCCGGGACCGCCCTTGACGGGAGCCGCTTTGCGAGGGTTCTCCTCGTCCAGGCCGGTGGCGCCCGTGTCTGCGGGAGGTGACGGCTTGGATCTGGTTTCCGCCGCCAGCATCTCGTGGTGGCGGATCACTTCGCGGATGATGAAGTTCAAAAACTTCTCCGCAAAATCGGGGTCGAGCTGCGCGTCCTGGGCGAGGCGGCGCAGCCGCGCGATCTGCTGCTTTTCGCGTAGCGGGTCGGCAGGCGGCAGGCCGTGCGCCGCCTTCAGCCGCCCCACCGCCTGCGTGCAGCGGAAACGCTCGGCCAGCATATGGACGAGCGCCGCATCGACGTTGTCGATCGTGGCGCGCATCTCGGCGAGCATGGCCTGCGGGCTGTCGGCTTGCCGGCTCATGCGGCCGTCATTTCTTCTTCGGCGCGAAGGGCGAGCCGCCGCCCAGGCCCGGAAGCTTCATGCCGCCGGGCAGGCCGGGAAGGCCGCGGCCCATGCCGCCCAAACCAGGCAGCCCGCCAGCGGGCAGCTTCGGCGGCAACCCTCCCCCAGCCTTGCCGAACCCCGCGGCTTCCGCCTGCTTCTGAAGCGCCTCCAGCTGCGCCGGGTCCATCCTGGAGAGGTCGGGCATGCCGCCCATGCCCGGCATCATACCGCCCAGGCCCATCTTGCTGGCGGCCGCGCCCATCAGGCCGCGCATCATGCCGCCTTTGCCGCGCCCACCCATCGCCTTCATCATGTCCGCCATCTGGCGGTGCATCTTGAGGAGCTTGTTGATGGCGGCGGCATCGGTGCCGGAGCCGCTCGCGATGCGCTTCTTGCGGGAGTGCTTGAGGATGTCGGGGTTGGCGCGCTCGGCCCGCGTCATGGAGGAGATGATCGCCAGCTGCTGGCCGAACATCTTGTCGTCCAGGCCGGCCGTGGCCATCTGCTCCTGCATCTTGGCGTTGGCGCCGGGCAGCATGTTCATGATGGAGCCAAGACCGCCCATCCGCTGCATCTGGCGAAGCTGGTCGGCAAGGTCGTCCAGGTCGAACTTGCCGGACTGCATCTTTTTGGCCATCGCCGCGGCCTTTTCCGCGTCGATGGTCTCTGCCGCGCGCTCCACGAGGGAGACGATGTCGCCCATGCCGAGGATGCGGTCGGCGATGCGGGAGGGGTGGAACTCCTCCAGCGCGTCCATCTTCTCGCCGGTGCCGATCAGCTTGATCGGCTTGCCCGTGACGGTGCGGATGGAAAGCGCCGCGCCGCCGCGCCCGTCGCCGTCCATGCGGGTCAGCACCACGCCGGTGATGCCGACGCGGTCGTTGAAGCTTTTCGCCAGCAGCACGGCGTCCTGGCCGGTCAGCGCGTCGGCGACGAGCAGGATCTCGTGCGGGTCGGTGGCGGCCTTGATGTCGGCCATCTCCTGCATCAGCGGCTCGTCGAGATGGGTGCGGCCGGCGGTGTCGAGGATCACCACGTCGTGGCCGCCGAGGCGCGCGGCCTGCACGGCGCGGCGCGCGATCTCCACCGGGCCCTGGCCGGCGATGATCGGCAGGGTCGCCACCTTCACCTGCTCGCCAAGCTGGCGCAATTGCTCCTGTGCTGCCGGGCGGCGCGTGTCGAGCGAGGCCATCAGGACCTTCTTGCCCTGGCGCTCCAGAAGCCGCTTGGCGATCTTGCCGGCGGTGGTGGTCTTGCCCGACCCCTGAAGGCCGACATTCATCACCACGACGGGCGCGGGCGCGTTGAGATCGACGCCGTCGCTGTCGCCGCCGAGCAGTCCGACAAGCTCGTCATGGACGATCTTGACCACCATCTGGCCGGGCTTGATCGACTTCAGCACCGCAGCACCCACGGCCTTCTCGCGGATGCGATCGACAAAGGCGCGCACGACGTCCAACGACACGTCCGCCTCGATGAGCGCGCGGCGCACCTCGCGCAGCGCTGCGGCCACGTCGGCTTCCGACAGCGCGCCGCGGCCCGTCAGGCCGTTCAGGATGGAGCCAAGGCGCTCCTGGAGGGATTCGAACATCTTTTTCTCTTCGTTTCAGCACTACGGAAGGTGGTGCCGACGAAAGCCGAACGCCAAGCGATTCTTTGACCCACAAGCCGGAAAGCACCCGGGGGCGCATGGCGCTGCCGGGTGTTGACCTCCGGGATCAGGCCCAAAAGGGCTTACGTCCCGGTCGGCGGCTCGGAGTTTTGAAAACTCTTCGCGTGATTTTGCGTGGGGCTAGATCAGGAAGGCTCGGAGAAGTCAAGGCTGCCGGCCAAGCGGCGCGCCGTGACCTCGATCTCGATTTTCACGCGGCTGTCGATCAGGCCGGCCTCGATCATCGTGGCGGCGGGGCGGATTTCGCCAAACGTCGCCTTCAGCGCCGCCCAGCAGGCGGGGAAATCTGCGGCCGAGGGCAGGATGTAGCGGACGCGCACGACGTCTGCGAAGGTGGCGTCAGCCTCGCGGAGCGCGTGTTCGATGTTGCGCAAGGCTTGCAGGGCCTGCTCCGCCGCGTCGGGTGAGATCGACATGGTGGCATAGTCGAAGCCGGTGGTGCCGGACACGAAGATCCAGCCGCCGTCCGCCACTGCCCGGGAATAGCCGATGTCGCGCTCGAAGGGCGAACCGGACGAGATGAGTTGCCGCATGGTGGTGCTCTCTCATACACGGCGGTTGCAGTTGCCGGACCTATTGGGAGTTCGGGGCGTCATGCCCCCTCTGCCCTGCCGGGCATCTCCCCCACAAGGGGGGGAGATCGGCCGATCGCCGGTGTTAAAGCTGCTGATCCGCCCCGTGTGGGGTCGCGACCGTGATCGCCGAAGGCGATACGAAGTCAACAATTCGGCTTTCCCAGCCGCAAGGGCACGACAGGCGGGAGGGCGCTCGCGGAGGGCGGGCCTGAGCCGGAAATGCAGTGCCATGAGCGGATGCGGAGGACATTCGCGCGTTTTTCCAGCCGCTGCGCGCGGGTTGAAACCCTGCGCGCCGGCCGACTGCTTTTTAGCGGTTGCTCACGAAGGAAGTCGCGGCGGAGGCGACCTTGGCCGTGAGGACCTTGGCCTTGTTCATGCTGGAAACCACCACGACCTGGTCCACCTGGCCGCGCTTGTAGGCGGCGAGGAAGCGCGGGTAGTCCTTGAAGGCGATGCAGCCGGCGGAGTCGCCGGGGCGGCGGCGCAGGTAGGAGTGCGTGAGCAGGCCGACGCGGCCGTGCGGGTTGACCCCGTTCACGGGCGTCAGGCGCAGCGCCTGGACGCCGTGGAAGAGCGATTCGCGCATGCTCAGCTTGTAGGTGGAGGGCGGCGTCGGGCCGATCATCTTCATGTGGGCATAGGCCGGATTGTCGCGCCACTTGCCCTGGCCGGAATGGGCTTCCATGCTTTCGCCGTTCGGCATGTACACTTTCTGCGCCGAGATGTCGTAATAGGCGATCTTCCTGCCGCCGCCCGGCCAGGGGATGTTGCGGCCCGGCCGGTCTTCATCGGGATTGTCCGGCTTGGCGAAGCCGAGGGCCTGCCAGAGGGACTTGGGCTTGTTTGGTTTTGCCGGCAGGGCGGCGACCACGGTCGGCGCCTTGGCCGACCTGCCGGGACGGAGCGCCGGCTTGGCGCCGGCAGCGTCGTCGTCCATCCCTATTGCAGGAGCGGGCTTGCGCAGCTTGCCGGCCGAACGCGGGTCGGGCTTTGCCGTGGCGCTCGGCTGGCGCTTGGGCGCGGGCGTCGGCTCGACCTCCAATTCCGGCGGCAGGCTGTTCAGGATGCGCGGGAGTTCGTCGGGCGTGGCATAGGCCAAAACCGTGTTGCCCTCGGCCGTCTCAGGCGCGGGCGGGGCCGCGGCGGCGACTGCCTCCGGAAGGTGGAAGGCGTGCGCCGCGTTCATCGCACCCGCCGCATCCGCCACGCGGACCGTGAAGGTGCTCCTGATGTCGTCGGCCTGCGGGCTTTCAAGCAGGCGCGAAGCAAAGCGTTGCGGCTGCGGCAGGGCGGAAGCGGCGAGCGGCGCCACGAACCGGCGGTCGAAGGCATCAGCCGACAAAGGCTGGGATGCCGCTTTGGCGCCAACGGAGGCGGCGATCACGCGGGCCGTTTTCGGCTCCGCCTTGGCACCCTGTTTTTTAGCCGGAGTCTGCCTGGCCGGCAGGGACGCGATTTTTTTTCCGACGGCTGGAACCATCGGTGCGGCGGAGAGTTTTGCGGCAGGCTGAACCTGCCCAGATGGGTTCAGAAGGTGTGTTCCGGTCAGGCCCAATCCGAGGGTCAGGCTGGAGAAGGCGGAAACGCCTATGAGAAGGCGGACGATGCGCCTGTTACCGTGGTGGATGAAAGTCTGCTGGGGGATTTGCGTCGCGATCAAAGCCACACTCTCGTTACAACGGACTTTCCCTTCGCCCGGCCAATCTGTGACATTCCCATCACAGTTCCCACGCCAGTTCGGGAGAAGTCGGACTAACACCTCTTGTTTGTGGCGTCATCATGAAGGGTTCTGGTAACCAAACCCTTTAACGCCTCGTTTTCCGCATGCAGCAGCGATTTTTCCGCAAATCGCGCCTCGCCCTGTTCTTAAGCACAAAAATCAGGCGTGGGAATGGGGTATCGGCGCGGCCGCTGATTCGGCCGGCTGACCTATTTCGGTCCTCCCACAAAGGGAGAGAACATGAGGGACGGCAGCCAACGCATTCTCCAGGCGGTCGAAGCCGGCTTCGAGCGTCAGATCGCATTTCTGGAAGCGCTCGTCCGCTTTCCTTCCCTGCGCGGGCGGGAAGGCGCGGCGCAGGACTTCGTGGAAGCGGCGCTCGGCAAGCGCGGCTACGCGGTAGAACGCTTTCGCACCGACTCGTCCCTCATCGGCATCCATCCCGCATTCTCGCCGGCAACGATCGACTATTCCGACAGCTGGAACCTCGTCGGGCGAAGGGAGCCGCCGGAAGGCCAGGGCGGAGGACGCTCGCTGGCGCTCAACGCCCATGTCGATGTTGTTCCGCCCGGCCCCGAAGCACGCTGGACGCATCCGCCTTTCGAGCCGATGCGCGAAGGCGACTGGCTTACGGGACGCGGGGCGGGCGACATGAAGGCCGGCCTTTCCGCCGCGGTGTTTGCGCTCGACGCGATCGCTGCGGCGGGTTTGGCGCTTGCCGGCCCGGTGCAGGTGCAGTCGGTGGTGGAGGAGGAGATGACGGGCAACGGCGCGGCGACGGTGCTTGCCCGGGGCAACCGCGCCGATGCGATCCTGATCGCGGAACCGACCGACGAGCGGCTCGTGCGCGCCAATGCCGGCGTGCTCAAATGGGGCATCGCGGTGTGGGGCAAGCCGGGCCATCCGCGCGAGCCGGAAAGCGGGCGCAGCGCCATCGACCTGGCGATCCGCTTGGTCGCGCACTTGAAGCAGTTGGAGGCGAAATGGATCGCTGAGCGCGCGAGGCATCCGCTGTTCGCCGGCATAGCAAATCCCGTCGCGATGACGGTCGGGACGATCCAGGGCGGCGAGTGGATCGCCTCGATGCCCAGCGAATGCCGGATCGAGGGCCGCATCGGCTTCTATCCCGGCGAGGACCCGCAGGCCCGCGCGCGCGAGTTCGAGCGCTTCGTCGCGCAGGCGGCAGCGGATGACCCGGCCTTCGCGGGCGAGCAGCCCCGCTTGGAATGGGTCGGCGTGATGCATGCCGGCTACGAGCTTGCACCCGGCGGAGACGCGGAACAGGCGCTTGCCGAGGCGCATGCCCAAGTCAACGGAAGACCGCTGCCCTCCTATGTCATGACAGCCTATCTCGACGGCGCGGTGTTCGCCGTGCACGGCGGCATGCCGGCGCTGGTTTATGGGCCGGTGACGGAAAACGTCCACGGGCTGGACGAGCGTGTCAGCCTTTCCTCGCTGCTCCGCGTCACCAAGACGATCGCGCTGTTTGCCGCCACGTGGTGCGGGACGGTGCCTGCGGCCTGAGGCCTGCGCATTGTCGAGCCCGCTTGTAATGACTATGCCCGCTGCGCAGAGGCAAAGATCGAAAGGGTGCGCTTTGGCTGAGTGGTGGCGGGGGTCGGTAACCTACCAGATCTATCCCAGGTCCTTTCAGGACTCCAACGGGGACGGCAGCGGCGACCTTGCCGGCATCACGGCGCGGCTGCCCTATCTCGCCGACCTCGGCGTGGACGCGATCTGGCTTTCGCCGATCTTCACCTCGCCCATGCTCGACATGGGCTACGACGTTTCGGACTACACCGACATCGACCCGCTTTTCGGCGGCTTGGGCGACTTCGACGCGCTTGTTGCGAAGGCGCATGCGCTTGGCCTCAAGGTCATCATCGACCAGGTGCTTTCCCATTCCAGCTGGGAACACCCTTTCTTCAAGGAGAGCCGCCGGAGCCGGGACAATCCAAAAGCGGATTGGTATGTCTGGGCCGACCCGAAGCCGGACGGCTCGCCGCCCAACAACTGGCTTTCGGTATTCGGCGGCGGCGCCTGGGCCTGGGAGCCGCGGCGGTTCCAATACTACCTCCACAACTTCCTCGCCGAGCAGCCCGACTTCAACCTGCACAATCCAGATGTGCAAGGCTGGCTGCTTTCGACCATGCGGTTCTGGCTGGAGCGCGGCGTGGACGGGTTCCGCCTCGACACGGTGAACTACTACTTTCACGACAAGCAGTTGCGCAACGATGCCGCGGACTACCGCCGCAAGGAAAAGCCGGAGTGGAACCCCTACTCCATGCAGTACCACCTGTTTTCCAAGAACCAGCCGGAGAATCTCGCCTTCCTGGAGCGCATCCGCGCGCTGCTGGAGGAGTTCGGCGACCGCACCACAGTCGGCGAAATGGGCGAGTCGCACCATCCGATCGAGATGATGGGCGAGTACACGACGGGCAGGCGCCTGCACCAGTGCTACTCCTTTGAAATGCTGGGCGACGCCTTCACGCCCGCTCACTTCCGCGGGCAGATCGAAGAGTTCTTCCGCGGGGCGCCCGGCGGCTGGCCGTGCTGGGCGTTTTCCAACCACGACGTAACGCGGCACCTCACGCGCTGGCGCAAGCACGGCGCGTCGGAGCCGGGGCTGGCCAAGCTCGCCTGCGCGCTGCTGCTGTCGCTCCAGGGTTCGGTCTGCCTCTACCAGGGCGAGGAGCTCGGCCAGACCGAAACCGACTTGGATTATGGCGAGCTGAAGGACCCGCAGGGCCTCCGCTTCTGGCCGGAGAACAAGGGCCGCGACGGCTGCCGCACGCCGATGACCTGGGACGCCTCCCTGCCGCACGGCGGCTTCAGCGAGGCGGAACCGTGGCTGCCGGTGAAAGCGCCGCAACTGGCCCATGCGGCGGCCGGCCAGATCGGCCGGGAGGACTCAATCGTCGAGTTCTACCGGCGCATGCTGCGGATCAGGCGCGACGCGGAAGCTTTGCAAACCGGCCGCACCACCTTCTTCGACACCGCTCCGTCAATTCTCGCCTTTTGCCGCGGCGACGCGGTGGTGTGCGTGTTCAACCTGTCGCCCGAACGCCACGCGGTTTCGGTTCAGGGTGTCGGGGAGGCCGTGATTGCGGAGAACGCCAGCCTTGCCGGAAGCCGGCTGACGCTGCATCCCGACGGCTTCGCCTTGCTGCGTGCCGCCGGAAGTGCATCCGTGACGGATGCCGGAAGATGAGGGCCTGGCGAGACAGGCGGCATGCGCCGCTGCTGGAGCCGATCTGCCCAGCGGGCTCGGCTTTCAACCGCGCTCAGCCGCGTTTTCTGTAACCGTCGAAGAACAGCTTGACGGCACCGTCCGCCACGCGCTCGATCTCCTGCGCCGACGGCTTGTCGCCGACCGAGAAGAGCTGCTTCACGAAGAGATCGGATTTGCAGAGCGACATCAGCTGCGACGCGGCAAGATCGAAATCCTTGATCGCCAGCACGCCGCCGTCCGCCGCTTGCTCCAGAAGGCCGATGATCCGCTTTTTGGTCAAACCGGGTCCCGCCTCGTAATAGGCGCGGCCGAGATCGGGAAAGCGCGACGTCTCGGCCACCGCGCTGCGGAACATCGCCTGCGCGGCGGGGCTGAGCAGATAGGTTATCACCTCACTCACGACCCGACGCATGCCGGCCTCGACAGAACCGGCGTCAGTGAAGTCGGCATCCTCGAAGGCGTTGTCCGCATAGCCCTGGCATTCATCGGAGAAGCTTGCCGTGAACAGCGCCTGCTTATCGCCGAAGTAGGTATAGAGTGTGGGCTTCGAGACGCCGGCACGCCGCGCGATTTCGTCAACGCTCGCTCCCTCAAAGCCGAATTCGCGGAAAGCTGATCGCGCCCCTTCGAGAATGCGGCGGGCCTTTTGGTTGAACGTGCTGCCACAAGGCGTCAGCGCAGAACTCTTGCCAAGCGCCGCTGTCGCGGCTTTCAGGCTCGCGCCGCCATGGGCCTCCCGTCCTGCGGGGGAATCATCCGGCATTGCATCGATCGTGTTCATTTTAAGCCTCCCAAACTTTTTTTACCAAACGGTTTAGTGTGGCTTGAACATATCCATTGAGTATCATACCTTCAAGTCACTGAACCAAACGGTTTAGTAAACGGCAGTTCAGCTTCGGTAGCTCTTTTGGTCGTCGCAGTCGTGGACCGCCGCATAGAACAAGGAAAAGTACCATGAAGAAGTTCCTCCTGTCCCTCGGCCTCATCGCCGTGATCGCTTCCCCCGCCGCAGCCGGCCGCCTGGATGACGATGCTGATCCCACCGTGCGTGAGGACCGTCAGCCCCAGACTGCGCAGCGGCCGGATGTGGATTACACCACCACCCGCTCGATCCAGCGTGACGCCGCGCCGTCTTCGCAGACCGACGGCTCCAGCACGCAGCGCGGCAGCACGCAGCGCGGCGACCAGGGCGCTTTCTTCGGCGCCAACGGTCACTAAGCACCCATCATCGCTCCATCGCCGGTGAGCCGCAACGGCTCCCGGCGCGATATTTCAAGAGGATAAGACAATGAACAAGCTCCTTCTCTCCCTCGGCCTTCTGGCCGCCCTCGCCGCTCCTGCCGCAGCCGGCCGCCTGGATGACGATGCTGATCCCACCGTGCGTGAGGACCGTCAGCCCCAGACTGCGCAGCAGCCCGACGTGGATTACACCACCACCCGCTCGATCCAGCCGACTGCGCCGTCCTCCCAGGACCGCCAGTCCGACAACCAGCGCGGCGACCAGGGCGCCTATTTCGGCGCCAACGGCCACTAAGTCCTCGGCGTCGAGCCGACCTTTCAAGCGGGCTGCCCATGGGCAGCCCGTTTTTGTTTCGCCGGAATTTTTGCTGAATTTTCATCTGCCCGTGAGGGCTTCCGGCAAGCGTCGCGTGAGTTTTTGACACGACGTTTGGAACAGGAGCGGTCGAAAAGCCGTGCTGATCCGAAAGGCGCCAATCCCCTCTGAGCCGTTTCATGCTGCCTAGCGGCGACTGAAAGCTCGTTTCACAAGTCGGTGGAGGCCAGAAATTCTTTTTGGCCTTCGCTTCGTCACCAAGCCTCCCTGAGATGCTGGGCCGGGCTTGAACTCGGCAAATCCGTTAGAGCATCGGACGGTTAATCGCACGCAGTCTGCCGGCCGGGGGCGGGCGCAGGC
>CAXTCF010000139.1:0-10021 GCA_964242945.1 uncultured Rhizobiaceae bacterium
CCCCCCGATCAGGAGCATCCTACCAGATCAACGCGTTTCCACACAGCCTGCACCCATAGCGGGTGTTCCGCCGTGATCCCGGATTGGTTAATGTCTGCTCATGAGTGAGGATGCACCTCGCAGCTACTATCGCGGACGCTGGCCGGACGAAATTATACCGGAAGGTGAGCCTCTGTCGTTGCTGTATGAAGTAGACGAGGCGGCAGACATTGTTCTGCGATCCGTGGAGGTATTCGCTGACGGCCACATCACACGCGACAGCGTAGAGCTTGAACAGCGCAACGGCGACTATTGTCCTTCCTTGTTTGATGGGAGTTGGCGGGAAGGCGTGGCCGATGCCAAGCTTGAAAGGATCAGCGTGGAAACATTCGAGGAGTTTTACCAACAGGGGGTCGATGTGCCTTTCTGGTTCGTCCGCTAGCCACCCTTATCGGCTGCTGGCACTTGAGAATACACCCTCAGGTTTCATGCTCCACAGCAGCTAACTCGTCCACCGCTTTAACATACCCATCCGCGTCGAACTTCTTCAGCGTCGCCGCTCCGAGCGAGCGGACGTTGCCTAGTACGGGGCGCGGGCCCCAGGGGCGGTCGTGCAGGCCGAACAGCCAAGCGACGTTGGTGAAGGAGTTGGCGTCGCGCCCATCCAGGAAGAAGCGGTTGTTGAGGCGCAGCACCGTGTCGAACGCTTCTTCCGGCGAGGGCGTCCACTCCACGATCTTCTTGCCCCAGTACATCCGCATGTGGTTGTGCATGAAGCCGGTTTCGCGCATCTCCTTCATGCCAGCGTTCCAGTAACGGTCGTGCGTTTCGCCCGCGGCCAGCTGATCGAAGGAGTAGAGGTAAGGGCGCTCGTCCTCGGCGTGCGCGTCCAGCGTCTTCCGGCACCAGTCGGGCAGGCAGGCGGAAGTGTCGTAGTTCTCCGCGTAGAAGACGTGGTTCATCGCCAATTCGCGCCGGACGATCAGTTCTTCGAGGTAGGCCGACTTGTCCTCCGGCCCGCCGCGTTTCGCGTCCCGCACGGCCAGCGCGATCTCCAGCGGCGCGATCTGCCCGAAATGCAGGTACGGGCTCATGTGGGAGGCGGCGCCCGCCTCCGGCTTGTTGCGCTCGCGCCCGTAGTGCTCGAACGGCCCGCCGAGGTAGGTGTCCAGCCGCCGCCGGGCTTCCCGGTAGCCACCGCGGAACCGCTTCACCGGCCAGATGGTCTGATCGACCGGCAGTGACGCCACTAGGGCGGGAACGTCGTTTAAATCGAAGTCGCTTTTCGGGGCCTTTCCCGTCCATTTGCGCTTGACCGTTCCGGTCTTCAGCGGAACCAGGAAGCCGTCCCGCACTCGTGCGAGCTTGATGCGCAGGGTGCGGGCGGCGTATTCGTGCTTGGGCGAAGCGGTCTCGACGGGCACCACCACCTCGCTCTCCACCTGCACGACCCGGCACTCCGCCTTTTCCGCCAGCCGCTGGCGCCACAGCTTTTGGGGCTTGAGATAGCCGCGGTCGCAGACGACCATCGCCGCGTCTTTCGAGAGTTTCAGCGCCACCGCGTCGGGATCGCCGCGACCGATCGTAAAGCCGACGCCGCGCTCCTCCAGCGCCGCCTTCGCGTCCGCCAGACCTTCCAGCATGAAGGCGTAGTGCCGGGCGTTGGCTTCGGGATAGCCGTCGGTCAGGCCGAAGCAGGCGAGAACCGGCAAGCCCAGCTCGTTTGCTTGTTCGATTGCCCATTCCAGCGCGAAGTTGCAGGCTCCCCGCTGCGCCGCCTGCATCCAATAAAGCACGTAGTCCGCGCGCTCGCGCGGCGCGGCGTCATGCAGGATGCGGATGCGTTCGGACTGGATCGTCATGCCGTGTTGAAGCACGGCGACAGCGCGGTGCAAACCGGCTTGCGCTGCGACCTTGTGGCCTTCTTCAGGTCGGCGGCGTGCCGTTCTCGTCCAGCACGGCGCCGACGAGGTAAAGCGAGCCGCCGATCAGGATGCGCGGCGGCGGTTCCGAAGCGTCCCAGGTGTCGCGCAGGAGCCGGAGCGCGCTCGCAACCGAACTGATCGGCTCGGCCGTCAGGCCCGCCTCGTTCGCACGCACCGCCAGTTCGTCGGGCGGCACGCCCGCCTCGCTGATGGCCACCGGCACGGTGAAGACATGGCGCGCCAAGCCGGCGAAGGCGTGGAAGTAGCCGGTTTGGTTTTTGGTGGAGATCATTCCGGCGATCAGGAACAGCGGCTTGGGCGACTGCTCCTCCCGCCCCGCCAGGAACTCGGCGACCACCGTGCCGGCGCCGGGATTGTGCCCGCCGTCCACCCAGACCTCCGCGCCTTCCGGCGCCAGCGCCAGCAGCCTGCCGCTGCTCAGGCGCTGCATGCGGCCGGGCCATTCGACCGAGGTCATCGCCAGGCCAAGCGCCCGGTCGGAGGGAGAAAAACCCGCCGCGCGCACCGCGCAGATGGCGGCCGCGGCATTGGCGAACTGGTGGCGGCCGGGAAGCTTCGGCACGGGCAGGTCCACCAGCCCGGTTTCGTCCTGATAGACCATGCGGCCGTTCTCGCCGAAGCCGAAATAGTCCTGCGCATAGACAAAGGCCGGCGCACCGAGGCGCTCCGCCGTGTCGGCCAGCACTTCCAGCGCTGCGTCACTCTCCTGCTGGCCGAAAACGGCCGGCACGCCCGGCTTGATGATGCCCGCCTTTTCCGCCGCGATCAGTTCCACGCGGTCGCCGAGATAGGCCTCGTGGTCGAGGCTGACCGGCATGATCACGCTGACCGCAGGCTTGGCGATCACGTTGGTCGCGTCGAAACGCCCCCCTAAGCCCACCTCGATCACCGCGGCATCCGCGGGGTGCTCCGCAAACAGGAGGAAGGTGACGGCGGTCAGGATCTCGAACACCGTGATCGCCTGGCCGGCATTAGCCTCCGCCGCGCGGTTCACCGCTTCCGCCAGCACGGCGTCCTCCACCAAGCGCCCGCCGCCGGGCTGGCCGATGCGGTAGCGCTCGTGCCAGCGCACGAGATGCGGCGAGGTGTGGACGTGGACGGAGAGATTTGCTGCTTCCAGCACGGCGCGGGAGAACGCGGCGCAGGATCCCTTGCCGTTGGTGCCGGCGATGTGGATCACCGGCGGCAGGCGGTCCTGCGGGTTGCCGAGCTTTTCCAGCAGCCGCCGGATGCGCACCAGCGAAAGGTCGAAGCCCTTCGGGTGAAGCGTCATCAGGCGCTCGATGGCGCTCGCGGCGGCGGATTCCTGAACCGTCATTGCTCAGCCGGAACTTGTTGTGTCCGGCCGGTCACGTCGCGCCGGCCGTGACGGCCTCTCCCTGCACGAGAACGGCAGGTTCCGGCAGAACGAGCGCTGGTGCTTTAAGCATCAGGCGGAGCAGGCGCGCGATCGTTGCGCGCAGTTCGAGGCGCGACACCACCATGTCCACCATGCCGTGCGCCATCAGGTATTCGGAGCGCTGGAACCCCTCCGGCAGCTTTTCGCGGATCGTCTGCTCGATCACGCGGGGGCCGGCAAAGCCGATCAGCGCGCCGGGCTCTGCGATATGCACGTCGCCGAGCATCGCATAAGAGGCGGTGACGCCTCCGGTGGTCGGGTTGGTCAACACGACGATATAGGGAAGGCCGGCTTCCTTCAGGCGGTCCACCGCAACGGTGGTGCGGGGAAGCTGCATAAGCGAAAGAATGCCCTCCTGCATGCGCGCGCCGCCCGACGCGGCGAAGAGCACCAGCGGCAGCCGGCGTTGCGCGGCCGTCTCGAAGGCGCGGATGATCGCCTCGCCGGCGGCCATGCCGAGGCTGCCGCCCATGAAGGCAAAATCCTGCACGGTGGCGACAAGCTGCACGCCCTCGACCTGCCCCACGCCGTTCAGCACGGCGTCGTCCAACCCCGTTTTGTTGCGGGCGTCGCGCAGGCGGTCCACGTAGCGCTTCTCGTCGCGGAAACGCAGGGGATCGGTCGCCACACGCGGGTTCTCCAGCGTCTCGAAGGCCCCATCGTCGAAGAAGAAGCGGAGCCGCTCGCGCGCGGAGATCTTCATGTGGTGGCCGGATGAGGGCACCACATACTGGTTTTCCTCCAACTCCTTGTGGAACACCATCTCGCCGGACTCCGGATCCTTGATCCAGAGATTCTCCGGCATCTCGCGCCGCCCCAGCATCGAGTTGATCTTGGGGCGGACGTAGTTGGTGATCCAGTTCATGGAAAACACCTCCAGGAAATGACGAGGGGCGGCAAGGCTGCCGGGCCCGTCGGCAACAGCGAAAGAGGTAGGCCGGTCAGTCCGCCGGCGCAAGCGCGGAGCGCGCCGCGCGGACGCCGCTTGCAAGCCCTTCCACCAGCGTGGCGACGGCTTCCGCGGGATCGGCCGTAACGGTCTTTCCGTCCGGCCCCAACACGTTCGCCACGGCATTCACGATCGCCGTGCCGACCACCACGCCGTCGGCGGAAGCGCCGATCGCCTGCGCCTGTGCTTTCGTCTTGACGCCGAAGCCGACGCATACCGGCAGGTCCGTGTGCGCCTTGATGCGCGAGACCGCCGCGCCGATCTTCGTCGTGTCGGGCAGGGCCGAGCCGGTGATGCCCAGCATGGAGACGTAATAAACGAAGCCGGACGTGTTGTTCAGCACGGTAGGCAATCGCCTGTCGTCGGTGGTCGGCGTCGCCAGCCGGATGAAGTGGACGCCGGCGGCAAGCGCCGGGATGCAAAGTTCGTCGTCCATCTCCGGCGGCAGGTCCACCACGATCAGCCCGTCGATGCCCGCCGCCTTCGCGTCGCGGAGAAAGCGCTCGACGCCGTAGATGTAGATCGGGTTGTAGTAGCCCATCAGCACGATCGGCGTCTCGTCGTCCTCTTCCCGGAAGGCGCGGGCAAGCCCAAGCGTCTTCGCCAGCGTTTGACCGCTCTTCAACGCGCGCAGCCCTGCCGCCTGGATCGCCGGCCCGTCCGCCATGGGGTCGGAAAACGGCATGCCGAGTTCGATCACGTCGGAGCCGGCTTTTGGAAGCGCCTGCATGATGCGCAGCGACGTCTGGTAGTCCGGATCGCCGCCCATGAAGTAGGTGACGAGCGCCGGCCTGTTCTCCTGGCGAAGCTTGGCGAAGCGGCGGTCGATGCGGGTGGTCATGCAAATTCCATCTGTTCTTCGTTGAAACCACGCGCTTCGGGGTCCGCCCGGTTGTCCCACGCCCGCAGCACTTCGATTGTTGTGCCGATGATCGTGTAGAGGATCGAGAACGGCGTTCCGGCGATCGAAAGCTCGCGCACGCCCGGTGCTTCAGTCGGCCTGCTCATGCGAGGATGTTCGCGAGGGTTGCGGATCGCGATCAGGTATTTCCACGAAGCGGTCTCGCCGCCCTCCGGAAAGACCGAGCGGTAGTAAATTCTGAACCAGGATAGGTCGCCCTTCGCCACTTCCGAGTAGCTGATCCTCATCTGCGGTCTGCGAGGAAAATATCGGGTTCCGGCGGGGGCAGTTCGTCGTCCGTGTCCCAGCTTTCGATCCAGCGGTGCATCGCCTCTTCCGAGATGAAGACACCTTTCTTGGCTTCCTCGACCGCTGCCGCAATCGCTTCTCGCTTGACGGCCTGCATGTCGAGGAACTGCTCAATAACCTGCTTGGCGACTTCCGCCTCGGAGACGTTCTGCAAACGCGCCTGGCGTTCCAGCGCTTCGCGTGTTGTGGCATCCAGATGCAGGGACAGCGGCGCCTCGCCCATGCGGAAGACTCCTTCTCAATCCGTCATGGAACGTAGCACGGACACCGTCCGCCTTACAGCGCCACTCCAAGATGCTTCGCCGCCGTGAACACGTCCTTGTCGCCGCGGCCGCAGAGGTTCATGACGATGATCTGCTCGCGATCCATCTCCGGAGCGCGCTTGACCACTTCGGCCAGCGCGTGCGCCGGTTCCAGCGCGGGGATGATGCCTTCGACGCGGGTGAGAAGCTGGAAGGCGTCCAGCGCCTCGCGGTCGAGGATCGGCACATATTCGACGCGGCCCTTGTCCTTCAGCCAGGAGTGTTCCGGGCCGATGCCGGGATAGTCGAGGCCGGCGGAAATGGAGTGGCCTTCTAAAATCTGGCCGTCGGCGTTTTGCAGGAGGTAGGTGCGGTTGCCGTGCAGCACGCCGGGTTTTCCGGCCGTCAGCGAAGCGCAGTGCTCCTCGCCGTCCAAGCCCTTGCCGCCGGCTTCCACGCCGACGATCTTTACATCGCGGTCATCCAGAAAAGGGTGGAACAGGCCGATGGCGTTGGAGCCGCCGCCGACGGCTGCCACGAGCATGTCCGGCAGCCTGCCTTCGGCGGCGAGAATCTGCTCGCGCGCCTCGCGGCCGATCACGGATTGCAGATCGCGTACGATTTCGGGATAGGGGTGCGGCCCGGCTGCGGTGCCGATGAGGTAATAAGTGTCCTCGACATTCGTCACCCAGTCGCGCAACGCCTCGTTCATGGCGTCCTTCAGCGTGCCGTGGCCGGCTGTCACCGGGCGCACCTCGGCCCCCAGCAGCTTCATGCGGAAGACGTTCGGCGCCTGCCGCTCCACATCCGTCGCGCCCATATAGACCACGCAGGGAAAGCCGAAGCGCGCGCAGACCGTGGCGGTGGCCACGCCGTGCTGGCCGGCTCCCGTTTCCGCGATGATGCGCGTCTTGCCCATCCGCCTGGCGAGCAGGATCTGGCCGAGGCAGTTGTTGATCTTGTGCGAGCCCGTGTGGTTCAGCTCGTCGCGCTTGAAGTAGATCTTCGCGCCGCCCTGTTTGCCCTTCGCCTCCGCCAGCCCACGCAGGTGCTCCGTCAGCCGCTCGGCGTAGTAGAGCGGGCTGGGGCGGCCCGTATAATGCGTGTTGAGGTGCTCCAGTTCTCCCTTGAACGCGGGATCGTCCTTGGCCTGCGTCCAGTGCCGCTCCAGGTCGAGGATCAGCGGCATCAAGGTTTCCGCGACGAAGCGCCCGCCGAAGATGCCGAACATGCCGGTCTCGTCGGGGCCGGTGCGGAAGGAGTTGGGGTTGATCTCGTTCATCTCGGAATTCCCAGGAGTTCAGGCGGCCAGCGCGGCACCAGCCTCGGCCTGCGCGGTCCGAAGAAAGCTGCGGATCAGGCCGGCATCCTTTTCGCCGGGCGCGCGCTCCACGCCGGAGGAGGCGTCGATCCCCGCAGGCTTCGCGACGCGCAGCGCCTCCGCCACGTTGCCGGCATGCAAGCCGCCGGAAAGGAACCAGGGCGTGCGGCAAGCGAAATCCGCCAGGATGCGCCAGTCGAAGGCGACGCCGTTGCCGCCCGGCAGCTTGGCACCTAGCGGCGGCTTGGCATCGAACAGGAAGAAGTCGGCAACGCCTTCGTAAGCCGAGGCAGCGGCAAGATCGGCCGTTTCGCGCACGGAAAACGCCTTGATCGCCGGCAGGCCCCAGCGGGATTTGAGTTCCGCCACCCGTTCCGGCGGTTCCTTACCATGCAGTTGCAGAATGTCGGGCTCCGCCGCCCGGACGATTTCTGCGAGCATCGCATCGTCGGCGTCCACCGTCACGGCCACGACCTGCGCCCGTGTCGAAATCTTTTCCCGCAGCTTGGCTGCCTCGTTGGGTACGATGTGGCGGGGGCTGGGCGGGAAGAAGATGAAGCCGACGTGGCTCGCGCCGCCGTCAAGGGCGGCGGCGACGGCTTCCGGCGTTTTCAACCCACATATCTTTATGGCGAGCGGCATGGGCGGGCAGTCGCACGAACGGGAAGGAAAGTCGAGAAAAACGGTTTGCCGGTGCATCGCCGGACGGGGCTTTCCGTTTGGGCGAGAGGCGATTAGGTTCGCCGCCGGTTTCACGCAAGGTTTCATCCGCCTCCATGTCCCGTCTCGACCCCGTGCTCGCGCAGATCGACGCCGAGTTCCCGCAAAGCCTTCAGCGGCTCTTCGCGCTGTTGCGCATTCCTTCCATCTCGACCGACCCGGATTATGCCCAGGAGTGCCGCCGTGCCGCGGAATGGCTGGTGGAAGACCTGCAAGAGATCGGCTTCGAGGCGAGCGTGCGGGATACGCCTGGCCACCCGATGGTGGTCGCCCACCATGAGGGACCGGAAAACGCGCCGCACCTGCTCTTCTACGGCCATTACGACGTCCAGCCGGTCGATCCCTTGGTCCTGTGGGATCACGACCCGTTCGATCCGATCCTGGGAACCGTCGAGGGCGCGCAAGTGATCCGCGCGCGCGGGGCTTCCGACGACAAGGGCCAGCTGATGCTCTTCGTGGAGGCGGCCCGCGCCTGGAAGGCGGTGCATGGGAGCCTGCCGGCCCGCATCACGCTGCTCTTCGAGGGCGAGGAGGAGTCGGGCTCGCCTTCGCTGAAACCCTTCCTGGAAGCCAATGCGGCCGAGCTGAAGGCCGACTTCGCCATGGTCTGCGACACCGGCATGTGGGACCGCCTCACACCTTCCATCTGCATCGGCTTGCGCGGGCTGGTCGGCGAGGAGATCACGGTGACGGCGGCCAACCGCGACCTGCATTCCGGCGAGTTCGGCGGCGCCGCGGCGAACCCGAACCACATCCTGGCAAAAATTCTCGCCGACCTGCACGACGAGACCGGCCGCGTAACGGTTCCCGGCTTCTACGACGGCGTGGAGGAAACCCCAAGCCAGATCCTCCAGTCCTGGAATTCGCTCGGCGAGACCAACGAGGATTTTCTGGGTCCGATCGGGCTGAAAAATCCGGCGGGCGAGCAGGGCCGAACGGTGCTGGAACTCGTCTGGGCGCGGCCGACGGCGGAAGTGAACGGCATGTGGGGCGGCTATACCGGCGCCGGCTTCAAGACAGTGATCCCAAGCCAAGCGCATGCGAAAGTGTCGTTCCGCCTGGTAGGCAAACAGGATCCCGACAAGATCAAGCAAGCGTTTCAAGCCTTCGTGCGCGAGCGCTTGCCCTCGGACTGTTCGGTGGCGTTTTCGGGCCATGGCGGCTCGCCGGCGATCCAGCTTTCGGCGGACTCGCCCTTCCTGCTCCAAGCCAGGCAGGCACTGTCCGACGAGTGGCCGAAGCCGGCGATCGTCACCGCGATGGGCGGCTCGATCCCGATCGTCGGCGACTTCCAGAAGTTCTTAGGAATGGAGTCGCTGATGGTCGGCTTCGCACTGTCCGACGACCGCATCCACTCGCCCAACGAGAAGTACGACGTGCAGAGCTTTCACAAGGGCCAGCGCTCCTGGGCCCGCATCCTCCATGCTGTATCCGAGGGGGCCGTGTCCAAGGGAGCGAACCCTTGAGCCGCCCGGACAAGCCGGAAATCCGCCTGCACCGCGGCGACCTGCCCGACCTTTCGCACTATGCGGTTGAGGCGGTGGCGATCGACACGGAAACGCTGGGCCTGAACCCGCACCGCGACCGGCTTTGCGTGGTGCAGTTGTCGCCCGGCGACGGCACGGCGGACGTGGTGCAGATTCTTCCGGGCCAGCGCGAGGCGCCGAACATCCAGAAGCTGCTTGCCGACGCGGACATCCAAAAGCTGTTCCACTTCGGCCGCTTCGATATCGCGGTGCTCGCCTATGCCTTCGGCACCTGGGCGACGCCCGTCTTCTGCACCAAGATCGCCTCCAAGCTCACGCGCACCTACACCGACCGGCACGGGCTGAAGGAGCTTTGCGCCGAACTGCTCAATGTCGGCATCTCCAAGGCGCAGCAGACCTCCGACTGGGGGGCCGAGACGCTCAACGGCGACCAGCTGGAATATGCGGCCTCCGACGTGCTCTACCTCCACCGCCTGCGCGACGCGCTCGCCGCGCGTCTGGAGCGGGAAGGCCGGACGGGGGAAGCGCAGGCATGCTTCCGCTTCCTGCCGACGCGGGCCAAGCTCGACCTGATGGGCTGGCCGGAGGAGGACATTTTCGCGCATAGCTGAAGCAGGTTGGCGTGAGGCAACCCCCACCCTCTATCCCTCCCCTCAAGGGGGAGGGGTCGTCGGCGTCGCGCACTTGCGCTTGAAAGCAGCGCCAGCATCCACGGAGAAGCACGGCGCGGATGCCCTCCCTCCCCCTTGAGGGGAGGGATAGAGGGTG
>CAXTCF010000140.1:0-10007 GCA_964242945.1 uncultured Rhizobiaceae bacterium
GCCCGGCCGAGGCCAACAACAACGCCGGCACCCGCCCCCGGCCGGCAGACTGCGTGCGAATAACCGTCCGATGCTCTAAAGCGGAGGCGGCGGTGAAGCGCTCCGGCTCGTCGGCTGCCATGTCGTGCGCCAAGCGGCTCGCGAACTGCTCGACCGCCTTCCAGTCCGCTTGCCCGTTCGGCGGAACGGTGATGTGGAAGCCTTTGCCGCCGGATGTCTTCACGAAGCAAGTCATATCCTGTGCGGCCAACCGATCGCGCACGGCGAGTGCCGCGTGCCGCACGGCTTCCACGTCCATCCCCTCGTCCGGATCGAGATCGAAGGTGATCTGGTCGGGCCTGTCCAGGGCATCGACTTTCGCGCCCCAGCCGTGGATTTCCACGGTGCCAAATTGCACCAGCGCCGTCAGCCCTTCGAAGTCGCGAATAAACAGCAGTTCAGCCTCATCAGACGGGTCTCGCATCGTTAGGACGGCGTCAGGCATGCCGGCCCAGGCATGCTGCTGAAAGAAACGCCTTTTGCCGTCCGGCGAGCGCACCAGCGTCAGCGGCCGGTCCACCAGGAACGGTGCCATCCGCTCCCAAGCGCGCTCGTAGTGGGCAAGCAGGCCGCTCTTGGCGATGCCGGCTTCCGGCCAGAGCAGCTTTTCCGGATGCGTGAGCCTCACCCGCCTATTCCGTCAGAACCGCCGAAATCAGCTTGCGGGCGTCGGCACCCGCCCACTCAGCCGGGCCGTTCAGCCCGGCCAGCATGCAGCCGTCGCGGTCGATCACGAAGGTGGCGGGAAGGCCGAGCACGAGGCCGCGCGCTTTGAGGTCGTTGAAGAGCGCGAGCGAGTCATCGCGGTAAGGCGCGAGTGCTTTGACGCCCGTCTCCTCCAAAAACGTCTTCGGCTTTTCCGCTCCGCCCGTATCGACATTCACGGCTACCACCTCGAACTTCTCGTTCCCGGCTTCCGCCTGGAGCCGGTCGAGCGCCGGCATCTCGGCGCGGCAGGGCGCGCACCATGTGGCCCAGAGGTTGAGCAGTACCGTCTTGCCGCTAAAATCTCCCACGGTGATCCGCTTGCCCGTCCCGTCCTCGAAGGCGAGGCTGCCCAGCGCCCGCGGCGGATCGGCCGGCAGCACCGCCGCGACCTCGCCAACCGCCGCCGCGCCCACGGTTTTGGCCTTCGCCGCCTTGGAGGCGCAGCCGGCATCGGCCGCCGTCGTTTCCGGCAGCGCGCCGTTGCCAGCCTGGGGCTGGCCGACATATACCGCACTGAGCCCGGCCAATATGCCGGCCACGGCAGCCAGCAGCACCCAGCGCAGCCCCGGAAAAAACTTTCGGCCTTCCTTCATTCCCAAACAATCCTCGAACGGCAACGCGCGAAACCATGAGCGAGACCCAAGAACGCGATCCGGCGCAAGGCGCGAACCGCATGTGGGGCGGCCGTTTCGCCGCCGGCCCTTCCGCGGTGATGGAAGCCATCAACGCTTCTGTCGGCTTCGATCGGAAGCTCTACGCTCAGGACATCGAAGCTTCGATAGCCCATGCGAGAATGCTCGGCGAACAGGGCATCATTTCGGCAGAGGATTTTTCGGCGATCGAAGGCGGGCTACATAAGATCCGCGGCGAGATTGAGAGCGGCGCGTTTTCCTTCTCGCCCCGGCTTGAAGACATCCACATGAACGTGGAAGCGCGGCTGGCCGAGCTGATCGGCGCGTCAGCCGGGCGCCTCCACACCGCGCGCTCCCGCAACGACCAGGTCGCCGTGGATTTCCGGCTCTGGGTCAAGGCCGAGACGAACCGCGTCGCGGAAGCATTGAAGGGCCTGATCGGCGTCGCGCTGAAGCGCGCGGAAGAGCATGCGGACAGCGTCATGCCGGGCTTCACGCATCTGCAAAGCGCGCAGCCCGTCACCTTCGGCCACCACCTGATGGCCTATGTCGAGATGTGGGGCCGCGACCTCAGCCGCGCCCGCGACGCCGCGCGGCGCATGGACGAAAGCCCGCTCGGCGCCGCCGCGCTCGCCGGCACGCCGTTTCCGATCGACCGGCACAGGACCGCGACGGCGCTCGGCTTTGCCGGGCCGACGCGCAACTCGATCGACTCCGTGTCCGACCGCGACTTCGCGCTGGAGTTCCTCGGCCTCGCGGCGATCTGCGGCATGCACCTGTCCCGGCTGGCCGAAGAGATCGTGATCTGGTCCACGCCGCAGTTCGGCTTCGTGCGCCTGTCCGACTCGTTTTCGACGGGCTCCTCCATCATGCCCCAGAAGAAAAACCCCGACGCGGCCGAGCTGGTGCGCGCCAAGACCGGCCGCATCAACGGCCACCTGATCGGCCTGCTCACCGTCATGAAGGGTCTGCCGCTCAGCTATTCCAAGGACATGCAGGAGGACAAGGAGGCGGTCTTCGACGCGGCCGAGACGCTCGACCTGATGCTTTCGGCCGTCACCGGCATGCTGGGCGACATGACCGTCAACACGGAAGCCATGCGCCGCGCGGCAGGCGCGGGCTTCTCGGTTGCCACCGACCTCGCGGACTGGCTGGTGCGCGAAGCCGGCCTGCCGTTCCGCGAAGCGCACCACGTCACCGGCCGCGCCGTGGCCGAAGCCGAGCGCAAAAGAATCGGCCTGGAAGAACTCTCCCTCTCCGAACTCCAGGCGATCCATCCCGCCATCAACGAGAGCATTTTCGACGTGCTTTCCGTGGACCGCTCGGTAGCCAGCCGAACCTCCTTCGGCGGCACGGCACCCGGCGAGGTGCGCCGACAGATCGCGTGGTGGCGGGAGCGGCTGGACATTGTCTGAAGCGGATACGAGCAGTTCAGACGCGCTCTACCCGTTTGAATTCATCATTCAAGGCACGCCAAGATCGCTTCAGGCCGAAGCCCGGTCGAGACGACGCTGGAAGGATGAGGTCCGCGGGACTGCTCTTCAACGGGTGAGGGAAGTTGCCGAGTTCACGTTTTTCGACGACAGGCCTCTTGCCCTCACGATATTCTACTTCCCGAATGCGCCGATGAGAGGCGATATCGATAATATCGTTAAACCCATCATGGATGCGCTGGAAGGCGTCGCTTACCTGAGGGATCCAGTGGTAGAGCGGGTCGTGGTGCAGAGATTCGAGCCGGCGGCAACATGGCAGTTTGCTGAGCCGAGTGAACAGCTTGCAAAAGCTCTGGGCATGTTCAGGGCGGACGCGCTGATCTCGCTGGTGTATTGTCGGGTTGATGACGACCTGAAATGGAGGATGCTCTGATGGCTGCAACGGCGCGGGCCGGCCGGTCAGATGTCGAGAAGCAGTACCTGGAAAGCCTGCTTGCGCCCTATGCCGAGCAGGGTTTTGCGACGTCCATCGAACCTGAAGCGGAGCAAATCCCCATATTCCTGGGCAGCTATCGGCCCGATGCGATCGCGCTCAAGCCGGGAAACAATGTCGCCATCGAATTAATACAGCGTTCCGGCCCGCCCGGCGAGCGTTCACTTCAGGACATCCGCCGCTTGTTCGCAGGCCACCCCGACTGGCGATTTGTTGTTGCCTATGTGGGGAGTGATCGGGCGCAGTCCTTGTCGATACCCGCCGCCGCTCCTCCCGCAATCCGCCGCCGCATGGCGGAAATCGAGACCCTGCTTCAACTTGGACAGCGCCGTGCCGCGTTCATCATGGCTTGGCCGCTTCTCGAAGCATCGCTGCACCGCCTTGAAGGCCGGCCGGAGGGACAGCCAGGTTCGCCGGAGTCTGTCGTGCAGGCTCTCGCTATGCTCGGCTATGTCGATCTTGCATCCGAGCGGCAACTGCGGACGCTGAGCGACTTGCGGAACAGAATCGTACATGGAGATCTGGATGCCGAGCCGACGGCGTCCGACATCGAACTGATGCTATCTGTGATTCCACCGACGTTGGAAGCGAGTGCAGCGTAATCGTGCCGATGTGCTGTACTGGATCACTCCAGTCGGCGCTGACGCTGTTCCGGAGAGGCAGGGGCAACTTCCCCTTTAAATCCTTTAAAAACAGGCGACGAGAAATCAGGAATTGTTATGGGGACAAGATCTTATCCCGCCCTGCTTCTGCTGACCGCGATACTCGCTCTCTCCGCCGGCTGCGGCCGCAGGGGTAATCTCGACACGCCCTACGAGGCCGCCGTGGAGGCCCGCAAGGAAGCGGAGCGCCTGAAGAAGCCTGTGCCGCCCGAGCCCGAAAAGCCGGTGGCCGACAAGCCGTTCATCCTCGATCCCCTCCTCTAAAGCCGCCCGAACTTCGTGAACCATTTCGAAATCCGCGACGGCGTGCTCCATGCCGAGGATGTGCCCGTGCCGGAGATCGCCGCAGCGGTCGGCACGCCGTTCTATTGCTATTCCGACGCCACCCTGACCCGGCATTTTCGCGTGTTCGCCCAAGCGTTTTCGGGGCTCGACGCGCTGGTCTGCTACGCCATGAAGGCAAACTCCAACCAGGCCGTGCTGACCACGCTGGCGAGGCTTGGCGCAGGGGCGGACGTGGTGTCGGAAGGGGAGCTTCGCCGGGCGCTTGCCGCGGGCATGCCACCAGGCAAGATCCTCTTCTCCGGCGTCGGCAAGACGGCGGCCGAGATGGACTTCGCCCTCCAAACGGGCATCCGCTGCTTCAACGTGGAGTCCGAGCCGGAACTGGAGCTGCTTTCCGCGCGGGCCTCTTCTCTGGGCAAAACCGCACCTGTCTCCCTGCGCATCAACCCGGATGTTGACGCCCGCACCCACGCCAAGATCTCCACCGGCAAGGCGGAGAACAAGTTCGGCATCGCGTGGAAGGACGCGCGCCGCATCTATGCCCACGCGAGCAAGCTGGCGGGCATCCGGGTTGTCGGCATCGACATGCATATCGGCAGCCAGATCACCGCGCTCCAGCCATTCGACGACGCCTTCGCGCTGCTGGCCGAACTGGTGGAAAGCCTGCGCGCCGACGGCCATACGATCGAGCATGTCGATCTCGGCGGGGGCTTGGGCATCCCCTACCGCAGCGACAACGACCCGCCGCCGCTCCCCGACGCTTATGCGGAAGTCGTGCGGCGGCATGTCAAGCCGCTGGGGTGCAAGCTGATCGTCGAGCCTGGCCGGCTGATCGCCGGCAATGCGGGCATCCTGGTTTCCTCCGTGATCTACGTGAAGGAGGGCGAGGCCAAGAACTTCCTCATCGTGGACGCCGCGATGAACGACCTGATCCGCCCGACCCTTTACGACGCCTTCCACGACATCCGTCCGGTGGTCGAACGGCAGGACGGCGCGCGGATGGTAGTGGACGTCGTTGGGCCTGTCTGCGAGTCCGGCGATTTTCTGGGGCACGACCGCGACCTGCCGCGCCTGGCAGCCGGCGACCTGATCGCGGTCGGCACCGCCGGCGCCTACGGCGCGGTGCAGGCCGGCACCTACAATTCGCGGCTGCTGGTGCCCGAAGTGCTGGTCAAAGGCGACCGCTTCCACGTGGTCCGGCCGCGCCCGACCTATGCCGACCTGATCGGCCTCGACTCCGTGCCGGAGTGGCTGGAGGTGCCGGCAACAAGCTGAAGGCGCCGCGCACGGCCGATCACGATTGCGAGGGACATCTCGCCTTCGCCGTATTTGCTGATAGTCTCGCAGGCCGAGCGCAGTGTTTGTTCGCGTGGAACACTTTGAGAGGCTGATGACCGAAACGCCCGGCGAACCGCAGCAGCCTACACCGTCCCTGCGCCGGACCCGCGCGCTGACGCGCGCTTCGATGGTGTTCGAGCGGCTTTGGCCGCTGCTCCTGCCCCTGCTGCTGGTGCTGGCCTTGTGCGTCAGCTTCGCCTGGTTCGGCTTGCTGCGGGCGCTGCCCGGAAACTGGCGGCTGGGCGCCCTTGCCTTGAGCGGGCTGGCCTTGCTTGCCTCGCTCACTCCGCTGCGCTTCTTCCGCGCTCCCCGCGCTGAGGAGGTGGACCGCCGCGTCGAGGCCGAGAACGGCCTCGCTCATTCGCCCGTGCTTGTGCAGGCCGACAGGCCGAGCGCGGGCGGCAGCGATCCCCTTGCCGCCGCGCTCTGGCGCGAGCACCAGAAGCGCATGGCGGCCCGGCTTGCGAACCTCTCCGGCGCCAGTCCCCGCACGCGCGTTCCGGAACGCGACCCCTGGGGTTTGCGCGCTGCGATCGTGCTTCTTTTCGTCACCGCCTTCGCCTTCTCCTTCGGGCCTTCCGGCGGGCGCCTTTCCGACGGCTTGAAGGCGCGTGCTTCCGCTGAGACGATTCCTGCCCGCATCGACGCCTGGGTGACGCCGCCGGCCTACACGGGCGTGGCGCCGATTTTCCTGTCCGATGCGGCTACGGGCAAAGCGTCGATCACCGTGCCGGAGGGCAGCGAGGTCGCGTTGCGCGTCACCGGCGGCTCCGGCGCCGAGACCCTCGTCATGGACGATTCCGGCGGCACCAAAACAGTGCAGCCCAAGGCGCCGGAAGCGGCGGATGCCAAGCAGCCTGTCTCCTCCGTTGCGCAGACTACCTGGCCGCAGCCGCTCCAGTTCATTCAGAAGCTTGAAGCGGATGCGACGCTGACTCTCGCCGACGGCTTGAGCGAAGTCCGGCGCTGGCAGTTCAAGGTCACGCCCGACGCGCCGCCCGCCGTGAAATGGGCGGCGGAGCCGAAGCGCGCCGCCAACGGCACGCTGGAACTCGCCTACGAGATTCAGGACGACTACGGCGCCGCGAGCGGCAAGGCCGCGTTCGCGCTGACCGAGCCCCAAGCGGAGGACGCGCGCCCGCTCTACCCCGCGCCCGAACTGCCGCTGACGCTTCCCCGGCGTGGGCCCCCCAACGCCAAGAAGCCTCCTGCCGCCAAGGCTTCGCGCGACCTGACGGAGCATGTCTGGGCCGGCAGCCCGGTGACGGTCGTTTTGAAGGCATCGGACGCCGCGGGCCAGGAAGGCGTCAGCGAAGCGCGCGCGATCATCCTGCCACAGCGCATCTTCACCAACCCGCTCGCCAAGGCGCTGATCGAGCAGCGCAAGCTGCTTGGGCTAGACGCGAATGCGAAAGCTGAAGTGCTCCAACTGATGGATGCCGTCACGCTGCGGCCGGAGGACACGTTCCCCAACCTCTCTCACTTCCTCGGTGTCGAAAGCGCACGCACCCGGCTCGCGATGGCGGAGAACGACGACGAGCTTCGCGGCGTCGTGGACTATCTCTGGCAGATCGCGCTCGGCATCGAAGACGGCGACATGTCGGACGCGCAGAAGCGGCTCACCAGAGCGCAGGAAGCCTTGAAGCAGGCGCTCGAAAACGGTGCCTCCGACGAGGAGATCGACCGCCTTATGAAGGAGTTGCGCCAAGCGATGGCCGACTTCCTGCGCGAGTTCGCGGAGAAGGCGCAGAAGAATCCGAACATGGCGCAGCAGATGCCGCAAAACGGGCAGGAGCTACGGCCGCAGGATCTGAACCGCATGATGGACCAGATCGAGAACCTCGCCAAATCCGGCAACAAGGACCAAGCCGAACAGCTTCTCTCGCAGCTTCAGGAGATGATGAACAACCTCCAGGCCGGCCGCCAGCAGCAGGGGCAGCCGGGCCAGCAGAACAGCGAAATGCAGCAGCAGATGAACAAGCTGGGCGAGATCATGCGCCGCCAGCAGGAGATGATGAACGAAACCTTCCGCATGCAGCAGGGCCAGAACGGCGAGTCCGGCGAGGAAGGCGAACAGCAGCAGGGAGAGAACGGCGAGGGCCAGCAGCCCGGCCAGGGCGGCAACCAGCCGATGACGCCGGAAGAACTGGAGCAGGCGCTAAAGAGTCTCGGAGAAGGCCAGGGCAAGCTCCAGCAGGACCTTCAAGCGTTGCAGAAGAGCCTGCAAGGCATGGGTCTTCAGCCCGGCCAGGGTTTTGGCGAAGCCGGCCGCGAGATGGGCAAGGCGGAAGGCTCGCTCGGCCGAGGCGAAGGCGAGGAGGCGGTGGGCGAACAGGGCCGCGCGCTGGAAGCGCTGCGCCGCGGCGCGGCGGACATGATGCAGCAGATGCAGCAGGCCATGCAGGGCGAAGAAGGCGGCTCGGAGGAGGGCGGACGCCAGCAGTCGTCCGACCGCGACCCCCTCGGCCGCCCCCGCGCCACCACAGGGCCGGATCTCGGCAACTCCGTCAAGGTGCCCGATGAGATCGACGTCCAGCGCGCCCGCCAGATCCTCGAAGCCATCCGCAAGCGCCTCGGCAACGCGCTCTCGCCGCAATTGGAGAAGGAATACCTGGAGCGGCTGCTGGAGATGCGGTGAGCCGCAACCTCCAAGCCTTGCTTCGACCAGCTTTCGGTCAGCACCATCCTTGCAAGCTTGAACAGCAAGGTGGCGTCGTAAGGCCTGAGGGTCAGCTGCCTGGCTCAATCTCCGCCCATTCGCGACGTGCTCAGATCATTTCCGGGTAGGAAGCCGTGGATCGCAGGGGTTGCTCCTATCGCAAAACCAGTCCTTGATATCTCGTGTTTGATGAACTAAACTAACTGAACTTAGTTTAGAGAGGGTGTCGTACTATGGACACTGTCAACATTCACGAGGCTAAAACGCATCTCTCCCGTTTGGTCGAGCGAGCTGCCAGGGGTGAGTCCTTCATCATCGCGAAGGCGGGAAGGCCTATGGTGAAGGTGGTCCCGCTAGACCCAGAGGAGCAGAAGAAGTCGCCGCGTCTCGGCTTCATGGCTGGCGAGTTTAAAGTTCCCAGTGACTTCGATACGATGAGTGCAGACGAAATCGCGCGTATATTCTACGGCGAAGAATGAGGCTGCTGATCGACACGCAATTGCTTCTATGGGCAGCCGCAGAGGCGCATCGCGTTCCTCCAACCGCCGTGGACCTCATGGAGGCGGAAGAGAACGAACTGCATTTCAGTGTCGTCAGTCTTTGGGAAACCACGATCAAGAGCGGCGCCGGCCGCCCCGACTTCCGAGTCGATACGAGGCGCCTCCGACTTCGCTTGCAGCAGAGCGGCTATCGGGAACTCGCAATCGAGGCTGAGCACGCCCTTCTCGTGCTTCCCCCATTCCACAAAGATCCTTTCGACCGCATGCTGGTTGCACAGGCAGCCGTTGAGGGCCTCACGCTTCTAACCGCGGACTCCTTGCTTTCCCTCTATGCGGACCATGCAGCGATCCGCGTAGTGTAGCTTTTGGGGGGCGGCCCCGCCGGAAGCGCTCGCACCCTCAGGCAAACGCGCCGTGGCAGTGCTTGAACTTCCGCCCTGAGCCGCAGGGGCAGAGTTCGTTGCGGCCGACCTTGCCCCAGCTTTGCGGGTTGTTCGGGTCGCGGTCCTCCGGCGCTACCGCGCGACTGTCTTCGCGGGCGGGGGCCGTGGCGAGCGCGGCGGAGCCGTAGCCTTCGTTGAAGTCGTCTTCGCCGGTGGTCGCGTCGAAGTGCTGGCCGAACATGTCGGGCGTTTCCGGGGGCGGAGCGTCGGCCGCCTCGCGCACCAGTTCCACCCGCATCAACTGCGCGGTGACGGCTTGGCGCAGGTTGGCCAGCATCGCCTGGAAGAGCTCGAAGCCTTCCGACTTGTATTCGTTGAGCGGGTCGCGCTGCGCGTAGCCGCGGAAGCCCACCACCGAGCGGAGGTGGTCGAGGTTGACCAGATGCTCGCGCCACAAGTGGTCAAGAGTCTGAAGCACGATGGAGCGCTCGACATAGGCCATCACGTCGGGGCCGAAGCGGCCGGCGCGGTCCTGCGCCGCCTGGTCGGAGAGGTCCACGAGGCGCTTGCGGATCTCTTCCTCGGCGATGCCTTCCTCAGCGAACCATTCGGGAATAGGCAGGTCGAAGTTCAGCGTCTCGCGCACGTCGTCGCGCAGGCCTTCGGCGTTCCATTGCTCAGGGTAGGCGTTTTCCGGGATGTGGCGCGCCACCATCTCGTCGATGACGTCATGGCGCATCTCGGCGACCGTTTCCGAGAGGCTCTCGCCCTCCATCAGGTCGAGGCGCTGCTCGAAGACCACCTTGCGCTGGTCGTTCATGACGTCGTCGTATTTCAGCAGGTTCTTGCGGATGTCGAAGTTGCGCGCCTCGACC
>CAXTCF010000141.1:0-9977 GCA_964242945.1 uncultured Rhizobiaceae bacterium
GGCCTGCCCCCTCCACCGCCTTCGGCGGTCCCCTCCCCCGTAAACGGGTGAGGGGGCACGCCTCAAAGGGCAAGCCGCTCCAGCACGGCGGGCGCGACTTCGATGAAGTCGGCATCGGCGAATTGCCCGGGCAGCGCCCTGCTGCCCGGAATGTGCACGCCCAGTTCCCTCAAGCGGCGGCACAATGCGGTGGCCCTGTCCGGAAAGGCATCATCGGGCTTGAGGACGATCACCGTCAGCCCGATGCCGGGTGGGCGGTTTCCTGAGCGAAAATGCCCGGCATCCAGCGACGGGTTCGCGCCGGCCAGCCCGGCCGAGAGCAGTTCGACCATCAGCGCGATGTTGGCGCCCTTATAGCCGCCGAAGGGCAGCAGGGCGCCGAGCAGCGCCTCATTCGCATCCGTGGTGACCGCGCCCGTCCGGTCGATCGCCCACCCTTCGGGGATCGGATGCCCCTCGGCCGCGGCCCGTTCAAGGTTGACGAAGGCGGTTGCGCTGGATGCCTGGTCGATGACCAGGGGGTTTTGCGGGGGAGGCAGCGGCGCGCCGAAGGCGAGCGGGTTCGTGGAAAAAGCCGGCTGCCCGCCCGGAGCGGTCGCCATCATCGCATGGGCGTTGGCGACGGCAATCGAAACGAGGCCTTCCCCTGCCAAACGCCGGACGTAGGTGCCGAGTTCGCCGGCGGTGTAGCTGTTCCGCTGCGTGAATACCGCGATACCGAGGGTCCGCGCACGCTCGGTCAGTTCGCCGAAGGCCAAGTCGAAGCCAAGCTGGGCGATGCCGCCTCCCGCATCGGCCCGGATGAAAGCCGGCAACGGGTAGGCGAACTGCGGTTGAGCGGCGCCGGCGATCCGCCCTTCCCGCAAGCTGTCGAGATAATCCGGCAGATGCGCGATGCCGACCTCTCCGCGCCCGGCGCGCTCGGCGACAAGCGTGGCATCGACCAGCGACTGCGCGGCGGCGGCACTGGCGCCCGCCTGGATAAGGGCTTGCTCCGCAACCTCGCGGAAGCGGCCTGCGCTGATCTTCGTCACGCGGTCCCCTCCGCTTTGCCTTGCAACGGCTGCGGATCAAAGATCCTTGGCGAGCCGCAGGCCGTCATAGATGGCGGCGTGGGTGTTGCGCGCGGCGACCGCGTCACCGATGCGGAACAGCTGGAACGTGCCTTCGGGGTTGTCCGCCCGCGTCTGCGGCTGGCCCCCGATAAGTTCGTCGTAGTTCACCGCGCCGCCATTGCGCGACAGAGGTTTCAAGTCGAAGTAGAGGTCGTCCAGCGGCATCGTGCCGTGGTTCACCACGATCTGATCAAACTTCCGCTCCCGCGTCACGCCGCCATAGTCGCTGCCGATCACGGCGAGCAGCTGGTTGCCCTCTTTTCGCACTTCCTTGAGACGGAAGGTGACGGTGAAGGTGGTGTCGAGCTCTTGCAGCGCCCGCATGTAGGGCACGAGGTTCATGCCCATGACCTCCGGCGCGAAGGAACGGTCGCGCGTCATGATCTCCACCTTCGCGCCGCTCTTCGCGATGATCTCGGCGGCCTGCAATCCCGCATGGTCGCCCGCGTCGTCATAGACCAGCACGTTGGAGCCCGGCTTGGCGTCGCCCGCGATGATGTCCCAGGCGGACACCACCAGTTCGTTGCCTGCGGAAAGGACTTCCGTGTGCGCCATGCCGCCGGTGGCGACGATCACCACGTCCGGGTTCTCGGCCGAAACGGTGTCGGCTTCGGCCCAGGTGTTGAAGCGGAAGCGCACGCCGAGTTTTTCACATTGCGCCACGCGCCAGTCCACGATGCTGATCATCTCGTGCCGGCGCGGGCTCTGTGCGGTCAGCCTGATCTGGCCGCCCGGCTTGTCCGCAAGCTCGAACACGACGACGTCGTGGCCGCGCTCGGCAGCGACCCGCGCCGCTTCCAGACCGCCCGGCCCGGTGCCCACCACCACGACCTTCTTCCGTGTCACTGCCTTCGGGATGACGTGCGGCATCGTCAGTTCGCGCCCGGTGGCAGGGTTGTGGATGCAATAGGCGGAACCGCCGGCATAGATGCGGTCGAGGCAGTAGGTGGCGCCGACGCAGGGGCGGATCTCGTCCTCCCGCTTTTCCCTGATCTTGCGCACGATGTAGGGGTCGGCCATATGCGCCCGCGTCATGCCGACCATATCCACCTTGCCGCTTGCGACAGCGTGGCGGGCCGTCGCCACGTCCGGGATCTTTGCCGCGTGGAAGGTCGGGAACTGCGTGGCAGCCCGGATTTCCCCGGCGAAGTCGAGATGCGGCGCGTTCGCCATGCCCTGGACGGGGATCACGTCGGTCAGGGCGGCATCGGTTTCGATGTGGCCGCGGATGACGTTCAGGAAGTCGATCAGGCCGCTTTCCTTGAGCTGCTTCGAGAGTTCGAAGCCGTCGCCCTTGGTGATGCCGCCCGGCGCCGTCTCGTCCGCGGTGTAGCGGATGCCGACGATGAATTCCCTCCCAACGCGCTCGCGGATCGCGCCGAGCACGTCGAACAGGAAGCGCATGCGGTTTTCCAGCGCGCCGCCGTAGGCGCCGTCCAGCGTGTTGGTCAGCGGCGAGATGAACTGGTCGAGCAGGTGGCCGTAGGCCTCCAGTTCGATGCCGTCCATGCCTGACGCCTTCATGCGCTCGGCGGCATCGGCGTAATCCTTGATGATGCGGGAAATATCCCACTCTTCGATCTTCTTGGGGAAAGCGCGGTGGGCGGGCTCGCGTTCGTGCGAGGGTGCCACCACGGGAAGCCAGTCGCCCTTGTCCCAGCGCGTGCGGCGGCCGAGATGCGTCAGCTGGATCATCACGGCCGCGCCGTGCTCGTGGCAGGCATCGACGAGGTCCTTCAGCCACGGCACGACCTCGTCCTTGTAGGCCAGGATGTTGTTGAAGGCGGGCGGGCTGTCCAGCGACACGGAAGCCGAGCCCGCCGTCATGGTCATCGCCACGCCGCCCTTGGCGCGCTCGGCATGGTAGGCGCGATACTGCGCCTTGGGCATGCCGTCCTCGGCATAGGCCGGCTCGTGCGAGGTGACGATGATCCGGTTGCGCAAGGTGAGGTGCTTGAGCTGAAAGGGTTGCAGCAGCGGATCGTTGGACATGGAGGCGGCCGATCGGGAAAGCGGAGCAGCTTTGATACCGCTCAATCAGCATGTATGTCGAGAATTTCGCGGGGCGCGCGCAGGCGCCGCGGCGGCGCCAAACCTAAAGGGAAGCAGCGGAATGACGGAGCAAGCTCCGACGGTCGGCATCATCGGCGGAACCGGCTGGCTCGGCCGCAACATCGGCCGTCGGGCCCTGGAGGCCGGCGTAATCAAGCCGTACAGTCTGACCATTTCCTCGCGCTCCGGCCCCGGAACAGCTTTTGCGGACTGGCCCGGCGTCCATTGGACCGCCGACAACCGCGAGCTTGTAGAGCGTTCGGAAGTGGTGATCCTGTCCGTCAGGCCGCAGGACTTTCGTATCATGGATTTTGCGGCCGAGGGCAGGCTGGTGATCTCCGTCATGGCCGGCGTGTCGTCGCGGACGCTGGCGCGCCGCAGCCGCTCGAAGCGCATCGTGCGGACGATGCCGAACGCCGCCGTCGAGATCGGCCGCTCCTACACGCCCTGGTTCACTGAGCCCGGCGCGAGCGCAGCCGACCGGGAGTTCGTTCAGCGCCTTTTCGGAAGCTGCGGCACGGCGGACGAGGTGAAATCCGAAGCCGACATAAACTACCTCACGGGCTTAAGCGGCGCCGGACCCGCCTGGCCCGCGCTGCTGGCCGATGCGCTGCTTTCCCACGCGCTGGCGCAGGGTCTCGACCCTCAAGTCGCGGAGCGCGCGGTGAAGGGCGTGGTGTGCGGCGCAAGCCAGTTGCTGGAACCCCAGGGAGAGCCGCCGGCGAGCATGGTGCAGACCTTCGTGGACTATCGCGGCACCACTGCGGCCGGGCTCAACGCGATGATCGCCGGCGGCTTCACGGCTGCCGTTCATGCCGGGCTTGCCGCCGCGGCTCAGGCCGCGGAAAAGATGTCCATCGAGGCGGAGGCAGCGCCAAACGCCGGTTAAGGCGCCGGCATGCCAACCGCTCAGGCAGCGGCGCTTGCTGCCGCGTTCGTCAGCCCAAGCGACCAGACGGTGGTCGCCGCGTCGCGCACGGCCTCAGTGACGGAGCGCGGCAGCTTGGCGTCGCCGATCGCGCGCACGTCGAGCCCGGCTTCGCGCAAGCCTGCCAGAAGCGGCGCGCGGCTGACGGCGCCGAGCAGCGACACCACGGCATCCACGCCTGTCACAGCCTCCCGCGCCTCGCCGAACACGCCCTTCAGCGTCGCCGTGCCGCCTTCGACCGATGTCACCTTGGCGCGGTCGATCACCGTCACGCCGCGCTGCGCCAGGGCGCGGATCAGCGAATAGCTCGTGGTGAGGCCGTCGCCCTCGCCCGGAAACAGCGCGGAGGTGACCAGCGTCACCTGGCTCCAGCGTTGCGCCAGGCGCTCGGCGGTGAGCATGGCGGCAAGCCGGCCCATCTCGTCGCGCACGAGGGCGTGCCCGCCGGATGCCGGGACGTCGTAGGGGCCGAAGAGGGGCCCGGACCCCGCCAGATTCGTGTCGGGAAGCAGCGTCGAGCCGCTGGCCAGCAGCGTGACGGAGGGCTGGAGCGCCAGCACGCCGTCCACGGTCGCCTCCTGCCCGGTTCTTACTTCGACATTCAAGCGGTCCAGTTCGTCTTCCCACCAGCCGATGATCTTGAGAAACTCAGTCCTGGAAGGCGTCTGCGACCACAAGCGCATCTGGCCGCCGAGCTTGTCGGCTGCTTCGATCAGCGTCGTCGCAAAACCCCTGAGCGCCAGCCGCCGCGCCGCTTCCAGCCCCGCCGGCCCGCCGCCCACTACGAGGGCCGAGCGCGCAGCGCCGATCGGCTGGTCGATGGCATTGAGCGGCCGCCCAAGCTCCGGGTTGACCATGCAGGTCAGCGGCTTGTGCTCCAGCAGCGCGTTGATGCAGACATTGGCGCCGATGCAGGGGCGGATCGTCCTGGGCTCCTGCGCCCGCGCTTTCGGCAGCAGCCGGGGGTCGGCGATGTTGGCGCGCACCATGCCGACGAGGTCGGCGTCGCCCGCGGAAAGAATTTCCTCGGCGAGTTCCAGCGTGGTGACGCGCCCGACGGTCGCCACCGGCACATCGACAGCTTGCCTGACTGCGCGCGACAGGTGGCGGAACGCGCCGAAGGGGGCGGGCGTCGGCGGCCAGTGGTCGACGCGCGCCAGCTTGCGCGTGTTGTTGCCGGCGGTGACGCTGACGTAATCGACGATGCCGGTCGCCACCAGGCGCGCCGCGATTCCTCCCGCCTCGGCAGCATTGATGCCGTCCTCCACCATCTCGTCGCCGGGAATGCGGATGCCGACGATGGCATCCTCCCCCATCGCCTCGCGCACCGCGGCAAGCACCTGGCGGGGGTAGAGCGTGCGTCCTTCGAGGCCGCCGCCGTATCCGTCCTCGCGGCGGTTCATAAGGGGCGACAGGAAGCTTGCCAGAAGCATGCCGTGCGCCATCGTCACCTCGATCCCGTCGAGGTCTCCGGCGCGGCAGCGCAGCGCTGCGGCGCGGTAAAGTTCCAGGATTTCGGCAAGCTCTTCGGCCGTCGCCTCGCGCGACATCTGGTGCGTCAGTTCGGAGCGCGTCCAGGAGGCCGAGACGATCTCGTCGCCCGTGGTTTCCATCGCGCCGACATGGGCGAGCTGGGCGAGCATCAGCCCGCCTTCGTCGTGCACCGCCCTGGCGAGCGCCTGGTAGCCCGGCACGATGCGGTCGTCCACGTTGACCAATGTCAGCCCGTCGGCCCAGACCTCCGACCATTTGACGGGCGTGGCGCCGGTGATCTGCATGCCCAGGCCGGCACGCGCCCGCTGGCGGTGGTAGTCGATGTAGCGCGTCCCAGGCAGCCCATCGTCGGCCAGGCCCGGCTGGTGCGCGGGAAGATAGACGCGGGCGCGCAGGCGTTTTCCGCGCAAGGCCAGAGGGCGCGCCACCTGCGGAAACTCTGACGACACGACATCCTCCCGTTCGATGCGCCCTTTGCCGCCAACCATCATAGCTGGATGGGACAATCGTGTCTGCGCTTTATGAACCTGCGGAAGTCGCAGACAGCCCTCAGCGCTGCGCTGCCAGCAGATCGTTGATGAAGCGCAGCTTCTCGCCCGTCGCCGGCGCGATCACGAAGGGGTAGACGTCAGGCAGGCCCATGCAGCGGTTGATCGCGTTGGCGGCCTCCGAAAGCGCCAGCCAGTCGGCCAGCATGCAGTCGAATTTCTGATGCGCGGCATCCGATGAGTCGTCCGGCATGCTGTCGGCCGCACCGTCGCTCCCCTGCCCCTCGATCGCCACCGGCACCGCCGCGTCCAGCGTCGCCGGGTCGAGCCTCAGCGCTTCCGCCATCTCCAGCGTGTCGGAGATGTGGAGGGTGTGCGCCCAGGTCTCGGCAAAATCCTCCCAGGGGTGGGACGAGGCATAAGGGCTGATGTGGCTTTCCTGCCAATCCTGCGGCGGCCCCTGCTCGTAGTTCCTCTGGAGCGCCGCGTTGTAGTCCTGCGTCTCGTCGCCGAACACCTTTCGCGAGCGTGTCCGCCATTCCGAGCTGTCGCGTACCAGCCGGTCCCAGTAGTAGTGGCCGATCTCGTGGCGGAAGTGGCCGAGCAAAGTGCGGTACTGCTCGCCCATCTTGACGCGCATCTCCTCGCGCTTCAGCGGGTCGGCCTCGCCGGCGTTCAGCGTGATCAGCCCGTGCTCATGGCCCGTCAGCACGCGCGGGCCCGAGTCGTTCGGCGGGTCGTTGAGGAAATCGAAGGCGATGCCCCGCTCGTCGTTGGGGTCCTTCTTCGGGGAAACGTCCAGATTGAACCCGAGAAGCTGGTAGATCAGGTGGCGCTTGGCCCGCTCCAGTTCGGCCCAGCGCTCGCGGTTGCCGGGCACGGACAGGTTGGGGATCGTCTGGTTGAGCGAGCAGGCAAGGCAGAACGTGCCGTCTTCCTCCACCGCCCAGTTGCAGCCGCACTCGGAAGCGTTCAGGCAGAGAAGGCGGTGGTTCTGGCCGGCGAGCACGAAGGTTTGCGCGCCCGCGTCATAGACGAGGAGGCTCTTGCAGAACAGGCAGCGCGTGTTCTCGAAATACACACGGTTGCTGCAATGGGGGCAGGAGAAAAGCTTCATCGGGTTCAGGTCTTTGCAAAAGGGGAAGGCGGCGGCTTCGCTTGGGGCATGTGCCGCTGGGGCAGCCGCGCGGGCTCCACGAACGCCAAAGGTCTCCAGCGGTTCCGAACCTTCTCCCGTTGCATGGGAGCCATGCGCAGAATGCGGGGTGCCAGGAACAAAGGAAATCCGGCGACTGTTCCCCGCCCGCCACACTAAGCCCTTGATCTCAGTTTCAGTTCCGGCCTGCCGCTTACGGGAACGGCGGCGGCGTGTTAACGGAGCGGCAAAGTCTTGCCGCCACACCGGGACCGGCATGCGCGCGTTCAGGCCTCCGGGGGGTGTTTCCAGCGGCAGGCCACTCAAAGCAGCGAAATTCTGGGCAGCGAAATTCTGGTTTCCAAGAGGAGATAAGCACATGACAGGTGCCAAGAGGTGGGTTCTGGCAGTGGCTGCGGTTGCCGCCTTTGTTCTGGGCAGCGCCGGCGCGCAGGCCGCGCAATGCGGCAGGAGCGCGGCCGGCTTCGACGAATGGAAGGGAGAATTCGCCCAGGAAGCGCGCGCGCAGGGCGTCGGCAGCCGTGGGCTGAAGGCTCTGGCGGGCGCTCGTTACGCCACGGCGACCATCAGTGCCGATCGCGCGATCCACAAGGCGTTCAGCGGCAGCGTCGAATCGTTCATGCAACGGCGCGGCGCCTCGGCGATCATCGCCAAGGGCCGGTCCCTGAAGAAGAGCAACGCCGCCCTTTTTGCCGACATCGAGCGCCGCTACGGCGTGCCGGCGGGCCCGCTTCTGGCCATCTGGGGCATGGAAACCGGCTTCGGCGGCTATATGGGAAACCAGAACACCGTTTCCGCGATCACGACGCTGGCCTATGACTGCCGCCGCCCGGACTTTTTCACACCGCATGCCATAGCCGCCCTGAAGCTCGTGGATAGCGGGGCGCTCAGCGCCGGCACGGTCGGCGCCATGCATGGCGAGATCGGCCACACGCAGTTCCTGCCTGCCAACGTCATGAAGTACGGCGTCGGCAGCCGCAACCTGCGCGACAAGGCGACGGCGCTGGCATCGACCGCCAACTTCCTCAGGGCACACGGGTGGCGCGGCGAAAGCGCGTCAAGCAACATGGGCGCGATCGCGGGGTGGAACGCCGCCAACGTCTATCAGCAGGCGATCGCGCGGATCGCCATGGCGATCGACGGCCAATAAGCGCTTGCTGGCCTATCCTCTTTGAAGGCGCCGGGCGGCAACGTCCGGCGTTTTTCGTTTTTGAAGGGATTGCAGCACGAGGCTCTAACGCTTCCAGTCCGGGCCGGACGATGCCTCTTTCTGCTACAAGGTCACGGCCGCTTTGAACAAGGGCCGGGAACTGCACGGCTCACCCAGTTACGCCTTGGACGCCTCACGCAGCATCATGCGCTGCGGGCAGGCGGTGGCGAAGGAAGTGGAAGGCCGGGACTATGCACGGGACATGAAGCTCGGCGAGGTTTGACCTAGCTATGCCGAAAGCTTTTGCCGCTGCTTTGAGACCCCGTTTCATAAATCGGCGGCGGCGGGCCGGCGAGGGCTTTTCGTGCCCTGGCGAGACGCCGAACGCAGCCGATGCGAGGCAAGCATCGGCGAGGGCCGAAGGCGAGCGAGACCGTCGGCTCGCCCTCAGCTAAGCAGCGGCCTCCGAATCGATACGAAAACAAAGCCCTCAGCATCGAACTCAGCCAGACGGTCGATTCTGTGCTTCGGGAGCCGGGCGCAGCCGATGCAAAAACAATGCTGAGCCGGATCATTTGCTGTCTTGCAATATGTTGCTTCTCCGCTGATATTCTCATATAGTCATGCAGAGCAACATACTTCTAGATTAGGGTTTGCCAAAGAGAACGCTGCTTACGTCCTGCACCATGCTTTATCGTTGCATGCCTTGAAACCGAAGGGGAGTGAACTATGGACTTCGTGGGCACGGGAAAGAAGATGACAAGCCAAGATCTTGTCGATGCCGCCAAGAAGCTCGATGTTGACGTTGCGACGATCAGGGCTGTTCTCGAAGTTGAGGCAGCGGGGGCAGGCTTCGACAGCAAGAAACGCCCGAAAATCTTGTTCGAGCCTCATATCTTCTATAAAGAGCTTGGCGCAGGCGCCAAGCGCGATAAAGCCGTCAAGCAAGGCCTTGCATACAAGAAGCAAGGGACGAAGCCTTACCCCAAATCCTCCGACACCCGCTACGCGCAGATCGACGACGCAAGCGCCATCGATGAAGTCGCAGCGCTGCGCTCGGCATCCTGGGGGCTGCCGCAGGTCATGGGCTTCAATGCGGGGGATGCCGGCTTCGCCAACGCCAAGGCTATGATTGAGGCGATGAAGAAAGGAGAGGGCGAGCAGTTGCTTGCCTTTGTCGCTCTGCTCTCTGCCTGGAAGCTCGCCGACGCGCTGAAAAAGCACAAATGGGCGACGTTCGCGCTCCGCTACAATGGAAAGGACGCGGTAAAGAACGGCTATGATCAAAAGCTGAAAGACGCATACGACAAATTTTCAGCCCTTGCTGCCAAACCATTGGCTGCCGCTCCAACCAAGCAAAGTTTCCTTTTTGGACTTACCGAGACCTTCGGCTGAAAGCCCCTGCGCAGGCTGAAGGACAGCATCGTCGAACGGGATTTATAGGGAGACAATGCGCTGTCGCCAATGTTGGCGATTTGCCATGAGCCTCGATGCCCGCGTCGTTCTCTGCCTTAAGCCGGCAACGACGAAACAGGCCGGGCTAGAGCATCGGACGGTTAATCGGATGCAGGCTGGCGGTTGGGGGTGGGATGCA
>CAXTCF010000142.1:0-9943 GCA_964242945.1 uncultured Rhizobiaceae bacterium
CCAGCCGCAAGACAACCATAAATTAACCCAACACGCCAGTTTCCGGAGGTGTCCATCTTCGACGTCGACGCCAACATACCGGACGGTAGTTTTCAATCTCAGAATGGCTGAGCAGGATTCGAACGGCTTAGGGATTTTACTTGAGTTACCTTGCAGGCTCTCGTCTTCGATTTTCAGGTTTGTGAACGAACAAGATGATCTATTACAAATGGGAATATTGATCTGCACCAAGTGTCGCCGCAACCTAAATACGAACAAGGGTTGACGATCAGCTTATAACTACTGTTGTGCATGCGTGGATAATCCCATGACAGGTGCCAAGTGTTTGGATGACTGCTGTCCTAGGATTTCACATTTTCAAAGTGCGGCTGGAATTCGCCGTCGATGTGATTTGCCCATTTCTGACACGCCGTCGCAGGAACTCGTCCTCGGCACCATCCAAAAAGGCATCCACACGTGCGTCGATCACCGCATCCAGATCGTCCGGAACTTCAAGTTGATATACATACTTGCGCACTCCGATATAGAAGAAGCTTGAATGGAATGACCACAATATCTCATTGTCGAGCGCACGATGCTTCTCATCGGTGCTTTCAATACCGATCGACGCATAAAGTTCGTTTAATATGATCGGAAATTTGCGCTCTTGAAGCATTGCAAAATAACGCCTATTGATAGTCTGATCATTCAGTGCGCCAAAGAGGAATATCCTAATCCAGGTCCTGTCTATGATGCTATCGCAATAGTTGCTGAGATACTCTTTCAGCCGGTAGCGAAAGGTCTTACGGCGATCCTGTAGCTTGACCTGCCATTCACCTTTCCAACGAGTCATGAAGACCTCGTCGTAAACGCGATCAATCAACTCGGATTTTGTCTTGAAGTAACGGTACAGGAGTGGCTGCGTTATTCCGATATGAGAAGCGATCTCGCGCGTGCTGGCCTGCAAGCCGTTGTCGGCGAAATACTCGATCGCCTTCTCAACGATTTGCTGCTCGCGCTGCTCGTATGAAAGGTACGACTTCGGTGCTTTGATCCGAGGCAAAGCCCTCTCCTTCCGACCCCAATTCCCACGCGATAATCCGTTACACGCCGCAACCGCAGTTAGCCAGCCGATATCAGGTGAGTTCTAGCCCTAGATCTGGTGAAAGTGATCGGATGATAAAATTCTCTTGACGACAGCTTGTTACCGCGGCAACTTCGCCCTCCGGTGAGGAGTGGGATACCTCCGATCGGCTACCGCAAATGGCGGATCCTTCTGCGCTATGGGTGGACGGGTGCGGGCTTGTAGCAAACGCGGGCAGCCGATCACATCGCCTACCAAGCCGCGGCTCCTTTGATAAGCGTCCGGTCTGGGCAGGAGGGTCAGACTATCCCTCAACGATCCGGCCGACGGGCATAGTCGGGCTGGCGGGGCATTTAAGCGTTGGCTACGCGGCTTGTGGCAGGAAAGGTCGAATGAAGACGATTGTGGTTGCAGGTGCGGTTGGCGTGATCGGCCGGGCGATCTTGGCGCGATATGAGGAAAGGTCCGATGTACGGGTCATCGGCCTATCTCGCCGCAAGCCCGAGTTCTCGACGCGCGCTGAGCACATCTCGGTCGACCTTCTTGACGAGGGTGACGCCGTGACGAAGCTGGCGACCGCGGCGGGTGCGACGCACATCGTCTACGCGGCCTACAAGGAATTGCCGACGCGGGCGGAACTTGTTGCGCCGAACCTTGCGATGCTCCGGAATACGGTCGTCGGTGTCGAGAAGAACAGCGACCAGCTCCGGCATGTCACTCTAATGCAGGGCGGAAAGGCTTATGGGTGCCATCTCGGACCGTTTCCCACGCCGGGGCGTGAGGATGATCCCCGCCACATGCCGCCGAACTTCTACTTCAATCAGGAAGATTTTCTAAAGCACCATTCCAATGCAAAATCCTGGTCTTGGACGGCGATGCGACCGGAGGCCGTGTGCGGCATGGCGGTCGGCAATCCGATGAACCTGCTGATGGTCATCGCCGTGTACGCTTCCATCTGCAAGGAACTTAGGCTGCCTTTGACCTTTCCGGGTCCTGATGCTGCCTACAACGCGCTCTACCAGGTCACGGATGCGCGCGTGCTCGCCGAGGCTACGGAGTGGGCCGGCGAGACGGAGGCCGCCGCCGGTCAGATCTACAACATTACGAACGGCGACTACTTCCGTTGGAATCGCCTGTGGCCGAGGCTTGCTGAGTTCTTCAACCTGCCGGCCGGGGGCACGTTGCCGTTCTCCCTGCAAGAGATGATGGCTGACAAGGCGCCTGTCTGGTCGGTCCTGGTGAAGCGACACGATCTCAAGCACTATGCTTACCGCGAGATCGCGTCGTGGGGCTTCGGGGACGCGATCCTCAAGACGCCCTACGACAACATCACCAGCACGGTCAAAGCACGCGCCCACGGCTTCACCGCGAGCATCGACACGGAGGACATGTTCAAGCAGCACTTTCAGACGCTGATCGACGACGGCATCATCCCGCCGGTGCAATGATTCAAATGTCGCGAACGCAACGAAATGATCGGTCGATAAAAAATTAGTTGAAGTTCTGCTTTTCTTGCGAGATGATGACATAAGTTGATCAACTGAATGCTGCAGGCGGGATGGTGAGGTCGTCACTTGGACTGAGAAACGTTAGCAATTTCTGGAGGGATGGCGGAGCCCTTCGGTCTCGACTCGGTCGGTGCCCTCAGAGTTCGGTGTCGATCCCGCAGACCATTTGACTAGCACGGAGGAAAAATTGGGTCGCGTAGCAAATAAGGTAGCCATCGTCACTGGCGGATCGCTCGGCATGGGGCGCTCGTTCAGCAAGCTTCTCGCAGCTGAAGGCGCCGTAGTTGTCGTCGCAGATGTGAACGCGGAAGCGGGCAGTGCAGTGGTGTCGGAAATCATGAAAGCGGGCGGTCATGCGAGCTTCGCCCCCCTGGACGTGGCAGACGAGGCACAATGGCTCAGGCTAGCCGGAGCCATCGACGAGCAGCATGGTCGTGTCGACATTCTCGTGAACAATGCCGGTATATACGTGCCCGGAACGGTCGAAACCACATCGCCCGACGACTGGGACAAAATCTTTTCCGTCAACACCAAAGGGGTCTATCTCGGGTGCCGCGCCATTCTCCCCCTCCTGCGAAAAGCCGGAGGTGGGTCGATCATCAACATCAGCTCCAACTGGGGCATCGTCGGCTTTCCCGAGGCCGTCGCTTACTGCGCCACGAAGGGCGCAGTCCGACTAATGACTAAGGCGATCGCGATCGACGCGGCAAAGGACAGGGTACGCGTCAACTCGGTTCATCCGAGCCTCACGGAAACGCATCTATCGAAGGATATCGTGACGGATCCCGTGGCGACGAAGCATCTGCTCGGTCCCTCGTTGATGGGACGCCCCGCGAAGCCTGAGGAGATCGCGGCCGGCATCCTGTTTCTGGCTTCCGACGAGTCCCGCTTCATGACCGGCAGCGAGCTCGTGATCGACGGCGGTTATCTGGCGTCATAGGGGGCGGCCTGGGAGGGCGGTCATGGCTTCTGAATTCTTGCTCGAAGCGGAGGGCGTCAGCAAATCGTTCGCCGGCGTGCCGGCGCTGCGCGACGGCCGCTTCTATCTGCGACCGGGCGAGGTCCACGCTCTGTGCGGCGGCAACGGCGCGGGGAAGTCGACCTTTCTCAACATCATCATGGGCCTTCTCCAGCGCGACGCCGGAAGCATCCGGATCGGTGGCGAGGAAGTGGATTTCCGAAGCCCGTCGGAAGCTGTGGCGAAGCGGATCGCCATCATAACGCAGGAACTTGCGCCTGTGCGCGACATGACCGTTGCCGAGAACGTATACCTCGGTCGCGAGCCGAAGCGCCTAGGTATTGTCGACCACGCGCGCATGCAGGAGATGGCGGAGACCCTGCTTGCGGAGCTCCGCTTCAACGTACCCGCGAACGCGAAGATGTCGACCCTCAGCTTGGCGAAAATCCAGCTTGTGGAGATCGCCCGCGCCATCAGCCAGAACGCGCGAGTCCTGATCATGGATGAGCCTACATCCGCCATCGGGGAGCAGGAAGCCCGGATACTCTTTGATGCCATACGCCGCTTGACGGCAAATGGTGTCGGTGTCGTCTATGTCAGTCACCGGCTGGAAGAGTTGTTCGAAGTCGCGGACAGCTACACGGTCTTCCGGGACGGGCGGTATGTCAATTCCGGGGTGATGTCGGACATCGATCGCCACCACCTCGTGCAGATGATCGTCGGCTACGAGGTGACGGGCGCGAGGCGCGAGGAGAGCGACAAGTCCTTCTCGATTGACGACGTCCTAGTCGTGTCCAAGCTTTCCTGCGGGACCCAATTTAAGGATATTTCGGTTTCCATACGGCGGGGGGAAATCGTCGGGATCTACGGGCTCATGGGCGCTGGCAGAAGCGAGTTCCTGAACGGCGTCTACGGCATCGGTCCCCGCTCGTCTGGAACGGTCAAGTTGAAGGGTGCGGTGCTTCCGCCCGGGCGCCCTGATATTTCAATCGCCAGGGGCCTTACCATGGTGACCGAGGACCGGAAGGACACGGGTCTCGTCCTTACGATGCCGATCAGGCACAACATTTCGCTGTCGGTCCTCAAACAGGTGTCGCGGTTCTCGATCCTGCGTGGGTGGGCCGAAAAGGCGCTGAGCGCCCGGATGATCAAGAAGCTTTCCATCAAAGCCGCGAATGATCGGCTGACGGTCGGGGCCCTGAGCGGCGGCAATCAACAAAAGGTCGTCGTCTCGCGGTGCCTGTCGTCGAACCCCGACCTCCTGATCTGCGATGAGCCGACACGCGGCATCGATGAGGGCGCCAAGCAGGAAATCTACCGCCTGCTGGAGAACTTCGCGGCTGAAGGCGGAGCGGTTCTCGTCTGCTCGTCAGAAGCTCCCGAAGTGCTGAGGCTCAGCTCACGGGTGCTGATCTTCAAGAAGGGGAGACTGGTCTCCGAGCTGGTGGCGAAGGGACTGACGCAGCAATCGCTTTTGCATGAGGCCTCATCATGAGGGCGCAGCGTGGAGAGATGAGCGTGGATGAGGCGATCGTTCGGGAGAAAAGAAGTAGTTTTCTGCCTGCTACCGCGACGCTCATCCGCAATCAAGGAATCTTGGTCGCGTTCGTGGTCCTGTGCGTGGTTCTCAGCGTGTCGAGCGAATTCTTCCTGACCTGGGGGAATCTCACCAATGTCATTCGGCAGACCGCTATCAACGGCATTCTGGCGATCGGCTTGACGTTCGTCATCCTGGGCAAGGGCATCGACCTGTCGGTCGGATCGATTATGGCGCTGGCAGGCGCGGTCGCCGCAAGCTTTGCCGTGGTTCCCGACCCGTCGCCGATCAGCTTTGCGATCCTAGCGGCCTTGGCAACTGGTATACTGGGCGGTGCCGTCAACGGCGTTCTCATCGCGTATGTCCGCCTGCCGGCCTTTGTCGTCACGCTGGGCATGCTCAGCGCTGCCCGCGGCCTCGTCTACATCTACACTAACGGCCGTCCGATCTCGAACCTTTCCCCAACGTTCCTTTGGTTCGGAAACGGCTCGATTTCAGGGGTGCCTGTTCCGATTGTCACCCTGATGCTCGTCTTCGCCGTGGCGGCCTTCGTTCTCAGGTACACCGTCTTTGGTCGGCACGTGTACGCGGTGGGCGGCAGTGAACGCGCCGCGAAAACAAGCGGCATCCGCAGCGAAGTGATTATTCTCTCGACTTACGCCATCGCGGGGCTGCTTTCCGGATTGGCGGGGCTGATTCTCACCGCTCGCACGACTGCGGCTTTGCCCCAAGCCGGCGTCGCCTACGAGCTCGACGCGATCGCGGCCGTCGTCATCGGCGGAACGTCGCTCAACGGCGGAAGGGGCTCGCTCATTGGCACTCTCTTCGGAGCCTTGATCATCGGCACTATCAACAACGGCTTGGACCTGCTGGGTGTTTCTTCTTACTACCAACAGGTAGTCAAGGGGGCAATCATTGTATGCGCTGTGATGATCGACAGAAGCCGTAAAGACTAGACGAACAACGCATAAATGGGAGGAGCGACATGAAATTGAACAGAATGTTGGGAGTTGCAGCGATTGCTTGGGCGGCCCTGGCCAGCACACTTCACGCGGCAGATCCTGTCAAGATCACGGTGATGCCGTTCGGCTTGAACGAGTACATGGCCAACTGGGTGGATGAGATCAAGAACCACCCTGCAGTCAAGAACGGCTCCGTGCAGCTCCATGTTCTCGACGGTCGGTTCGACCCGGGGACCCAGAGCAACCAGATCGATACCGCGATCGCCAGCAAGACCGACGCCATCATCTTCGCGCCGATCGATGAGGCGGCGGCGACCGCGCCTATCATCCGAGCAGTGGCCGCGAGCATTCCGGTCGTCACGTCCGTCACGACCGCGAAGTCGGACAAGCTGTCCGCCGACATAGTCACCAACAACGTGGAAGGCGGCCGGATCATCGCCGCAAAGCTGGCGGAGATGCTGGACGGAAAGGGTAATGTGGTGCTGCTCGAAGGACCGATTGGGAACTCGCCGCAGATCCTGCGCCGCCAGGGCATCGACGAGGTTCTCGCGAAGGAGACCGGTCTAAAGCTCCTGGCGGACAAGTCCGCAAATTGGTCGCGTGCCGAGGGCATGCAAGTCATGGAGAACTGGCTCTCGCTTTACGGGGATCAGATCAACGGCGTTATCGCCGAAAACGACGAGATGGCCCTTGGCGCCATCCAGGCCATCGAGGCGAAAGGACTTTCTGCCGAGACGATCAAGGTAGTGGCGATCGACGGCATCAACGACGGGCTGCGGGCAGTCAAGGTTGGCAAGCTGTTCACGCTCTACAAGCCGTCCCACGAGGAAGGGCAGGGCGCAGTCGATTTGGCTCTCCGGGCGGTCTTGGGCGACGGCTACAAGCCCCAGGCGGACTTCTGGGACAAGCAGATGGAATGGAAGGACGGAACCGCCGGAAAGTACGATGTGCCGTGGGTCGCCGTCACGTCTGAGAACGTTGATAGCCTGTTGAAATAGTCAGGTTGGGCGAAGACAGCGATACGTCCGCCTCCTTGCAGCCTGTTCCCGACTTCCATGCACGGGACAAGGCCGATCTCGCAGAGACGCGGCTGCGTGCCATCCTCGACTGCAGGACATCAAAGCTTCGCGGCCCGAGCTCATGCGGACGGATCATCTTTTTAAGCAGAGGTTTGCAGTATGCACAGCGAAAACGTCAATATCGCCGAGGAATTTCAGAACAACCAGCAGAATGGCCACGTTGGCTCGAAGCTGGTTCTAGAAAACAATAAGGTCAGGGTGTGGCATATACACATGAAACCAGGCGAGCGCTTGCCCGTGCACTGCCATCAGCTGGATTATTTTTGGACGGTCCATGTGTCAGGCAAGGCTAGCTCCCACTTCGACGACGGATCGTTCCATGAGCTGAGCTACGAGGTGGGGGAAACCAAGCACTTCACGTTCTCGCCAGGCGAGCGGTTCATGCACGACCTCGAGAACATCGGCGACAACGAGTTGATCTTCACGACGGTCGAGTTTCTCGACTCCGCCAATCCGCCGCTCAAACTCTAACGGAGCGCGCATGCTGCGGACACATGCCGCTTGCTTCCCAAAACGCACACGGCACGTACCCAGGCTTGGCGCCCCGATGACAATTTTTGACACAAACTAAAGAAAGTTGCCGCGATGCTGAAGGATAAGGTGGTTCTTATTACCGGCGCTGCCATGGGAATGGGCGAAGCCCATGCACGGTTGTGCGCTGCGCGCGGCGCAAGCGTTATCCTGACGGATCTCGACGAGCATGGCGCCCTGGTGGCGGCTGAACTCGGCGCGATGGGCGCAAACGCCCATTTCCGACCGCTCGACGTCACGGATAGGTCGGCATGGAAAGCCTGTGTAGGTTGGTCAATCAAACAATTCGGCCGGATCGACGGCCTCGTGAATAACGCCGGTATATTGATCCGCAAGCCCACGCCCGAGATCACTGATGCCGACTGGGACGCTTTATTCAACATCAACGTGAAGGGCACCTTCCTGGGCTGTCAGGAAGTGCTTCCGGCGATGAGAATGGCGAAGACGGGCTCGATCATCAACATCTCGTCAATCTCCGGCTATGTCGCCAACATGGCGGGCATGAGCGCCTACTGCGCGACCAAAGGCGCCATACGCCTCATGACTAAGGGAATTGCTGTCGACTACGCGGAATACGGCATCCGCTGCAATTCCATCCATCCCGGCACGATCTCGACCAACATGACACGGGCAATGGAAGCCACGCCGGAAAGCTTGAAGGTACTGCTTGGCGTGACGGTCCTGCAACGCCTAGGCCAGCCTGTGGAAGTGTCCGAAGGCGTATGTTTCCTCCTCTCGGACGCGTCGTCCTACATGACCGGCTCCGAAATGACTATCGACGGCGGATTTACCGCGGTCTGACCGCGGCAGGGGCTTGGGCCGGCGCCGCCTTTGCCCTCGACCGCCGGTGGCCCGCGCAGCGCCGTGAACGCTCAACTACGACGTTGGAGGACGCAGATATGAATCTCAAGAAGGACGGCTCTCCAGACGGGCTGAGGCCGCCATACCTCGACAAGTTCGAAACCGTCGAAAGCCCTTTGTTCGTCCTGCCGGTCTTTCTCTCGCGGGCTGATGCGACCCCGGAAAACGAGCGTCCGAGGGACCCGGCCAATGTGGTGGATGGGGATGGCAACCTCATCCGCGATTTGAACGGCGGCCACTCGGCGCTAGCCTTCGAAGCCGACGCGAACATCTCGTTCGAGAAATGGGACGAGTACTGGCGTAAAGTCCACGGCCCCCGCTTCACCTACGAGGAGGGACCCGAAGACAAGAGCATGCGCGTCCTGCTGCGCTACGATCAGATCCATCGAGTGCCGGGTGGGCCAACCTCGGGTTTTCCGCCTCCGTATTATGCGCCGGTGGATGCGAACGCCAAACTGCACGCCTCGGTCATCGGCAGGATCGCGCCGTACAACCGCCCCAGCTTCGACGGCCTCGCCTACATGGCGTTCAGGTCCTACGAGGACATGGTCACATCCTTCGGGTCCGGGAAGTTTCCCGCCAAGATCGTGCCAGAAGAGCGAGTTATGTTCCGGGCGGTCACACATATGGTGACCCAGGAATATATCATCGTCGCCAGTCCAAGGCATCGTGACGCGGTAAGCCTCGTGAAAATTCATCGGCGAGCAGCCGACCTGACACGGGGCCAGTTCCAGGAGCGTTGGTTAAGGGATCATGCGCCGAAGATGGTGGCGAAGCCCGCGACGCACCAGTATGTGCGCCGCTACGCCCAGCTCCACAATATCGGTCCTGCTAGGGAAGGAGACCCTTTCTGGCACCCCGTTTCCCGCGTCTGGGACGGAATAACGGTGATGTCTTTCTCGTGCGTTGCCGACCTCGAAGATTTTATCATGTCCGACGACTACAACACGATGCTTTCGGACGAGGCCGAGTATTCCGATCTGTCTCTTTCCGAGTACTGGACCGGTATAAACTACAACATTATCAACCGGCTATATCCCGAGGTCGTCTCAAAGATGTAGCTCTCCATCGAAATACAATCGCGCAGCGCCGACGTCCAGTCGGCACCGGACCGAATGCGCCTTGTGCTCATGGTGGGTGCAGGGATTGCACGTGTCGTCCCAACAAAGGGGAGGGCACCGAAAGTGGGAGGTAATAGTGATACGCAGATTCACGAGACTCGGCGCCTTGGCAGCCGCCATATGCTTCACCCTAACCCCGGCTTGGGCTGAAGACTACCGCATTGCGTTCATGACCTTCGGCATTCCCGAGTATCCGGCCGATGTCATAACGGAAATGAACAACTACCCTCTGGTGAAGGATGGAACGATCAAGCTGACTGTGCTCGACGGCCGCTATGACGCCGGCACGCAGTCCAATCAGATGGAAACCGTGATCACGCAGA
>CAXTCF010000143.1:0-9934 GCA_964242945.1 uncultured Rhizobiaceae bacterium
GTTTTGGCGAGCGCGACCGGGGGGATCAGCGCATAGTCCGGCCAGTCCGTGAGCAGCAGAATCGCGTCGCAACCGACCGCCGCCTCAAGCGCGCTTTCGTGCCACGACACGTCCGGCAGGAGTTTTGCGGCAGCCGACATCGCCTTGGGATCGTGGGCGCGGATGCTTGCTCCCGCTTCCTGGAGACGCGGGATCAGTTCCAGGCTGACCGAGTCCCGGACGTCGTCCGTGCCGGCCTTGAAGGCGATACCGAGCACGGCGATCCGCTTGTCCGCCACCCCGCCCAGCGCGGCAATCACGCGCTCGGCCATCCTGCGCTTGCGGCTTTCATTGGCAGCCACGGTGGCGCGCACGAGGCTCGCATCCACGCCGAGCTTGGCCGCGCTGGAAACCAGGGCGTTCGTGTCCTTCGGAAAACAGGAACCGCCATAACCCGGTCCGGCCTGCAGAAAGCTCCGGCCGATGCGGGCGTCCATGCCCATCAGGGCGGCGACGTGCTCCACGTCTCCTCCGGCGGCCTCGCAAAGGTCGGCCATCTCGTTGATAAAAGTCACCTTCATCGCCAGGAAGGCGTTCGCGGCATATTTCGAAAGCTCGGCATTTTCGGGCGAGGTGAAGGCGAGCGTCGTGCCCCGCGCGACCCAGTGCGCATAGAGCGCCGTGAACTTGCGCCTGGCCGCCTCATCGGACACCCCGCACACGATGCGGTCGGCGTGGTTGAAGTCCTGGATCGCCGAGCCTTCACGCAGGAATTCAGGGTTGGAAGCAACGCTGAAATCCAGGTCGGGCCGCGCCTCCCGCAAAATGCCTGCTACGGCGCGGTTCGTGCCGACGGGAACCGTCGATTTCACCACCACGGTGACGCCGCTTTTCAGGAACGGAGCCATTTCGACCACGATGCCGCGCAGGGCGGAAAGATCAGCCTCGCCCGTCCGCTCGTCGGTCGGCGTGCCGACGGCGACAAACACCATGTCCGCCTCGGATATGACGGAGAGGTCGCTGCTGAAGCTGGCGAATTCCCGGCGCAGCACACGCTTCAGCAAAGGCTCAAGCCCCGCTTCGTGGATGGTGGCGATGCCGCAGTTCAGGCGGGAACAGAGAACCTCGTTCCTGTCGATCCCATGAACCCGAAACCCGGCATCCGCGAGGCACAGCCCCGTGATCAGGCCGACATAGCCAGTGCCCACAACTGCAACAATCACGCTACGCACCTCGTCATCCGCGTCTGCGGAAGATGTATTTCGTTAACGAGGTCCTAACAAGCCAAGCAGCAATGCACAGGCTACGTTATTAATGTATAGTTAAACATGGTATTTGCTTAAAATTTTAGATGATACTTGACTGATCGCTCGAAGGTACTCTTCTAAACATGTCTGAAGCCACCGGAACTGGATTTTCGCTCGGCATGCATCAGTCCAGCTTGGCAGCGATGAAGGCCCGGATACGGTCGGCATCGGCTTGCGAAACGGGATTGTAAACGACCATTCCGAGTTCCGGCCGTCCATCCACGGCAAAGGCGGAGAACTCCAGTTCCAGCAGCCCGGCTTCCGGGTGGTGGATGCGCTTCACACCTTCGCCATGCGCCACCACTTCGTTGTCCTGCCACAAGGCCTCGAACTCCGGGCTGAGCCGGGAAAGCTCCTCAACAAGCCGGGGCCAACAGGCCTTTACTTAAGCTCTTGATCAGTCCGGCGGCGCCTGACGGGTTCGCTCGCCGGCTTTCCGGAACAGTTGCGCGCTGCGCCGCCTGTACTTCCGGTTCACGCCGACGGAGACGATGAGAATAGCGGAAAGGCATGTCACCACGCCTTTCTGCGAGCCGAAATAGTCGCAAACCAGTGCGCAGGCCGCAAACCATGCGTCGAGCCAAAGGCTGAGCGAGTAGTTCGCGAAAGTCTGGCGGTTCAGCTTCGCCGCCTCGCGTCCGAACTGCGCGTCCATCCGTCTCCTCCTTTCCCCTGGAGAACGCAAACACCGTTCGCCCGCCGCTTCAACTCCCGACGGCCGCCCATTGACATCATTCTCCCAGGCAAACGCGCGAGCGCGGCGCCGGTCTTGGGTCAGACGCTATTTTGGAGGTTTGCAGTTGACGAAAGCTTCACGCTGCGTGCTCCAGCATCACCGAGCGCCCTGCCGGCAATTTTGCGGCACTCGGCATTGTGCGACCGCGGACGGGAAGCCGTCCGGCCGTTCCCGCCGCCGCGTCACGGGATGAGGGCCGACCGCTTCACCTCTCAGATGCTCTTGGCCCTGGCCACGGTCGGCGTGACGCCGGTCGATCTGAGAAACACCTTGGACAAGCGCTGGGGGCTCGTGAAGCCGCTTCGGGCCGCTATCTCCGAGATCGGCAGGTTTGTTTGGCGAAGCAGGCCTTTTGCAAACTCCACGCGCATCATCTGCAGGGCTTGCTTAGGTCCGACCCGGCATTCCGCCGAAAACAGCCGTTCCAGCTGCCGGCGCGAGACGCCGAGGCGGCCGGCGATCACGCTCACGTCGACATCCTCGGCCAGCAGGCTCTGCATCAGCAGCAGCGCACGGCGCACGGTGCGATTCGAGGAGCCGGGGAACAGCTCGCCCTTCGGCTGCAGGTCGGCGAGGCTGCGCACACGGTCGAGCTGGAGGATCTTCGCCGCCTTTTCAGCCGGCTTGTCGCCTGCAAGTTCGCGCACATAGTGGCTGGCGAGGTCGGCGGCCCCGGCGCCGCCGGCGCATGTCGCCCGGTTTCGGTCGATGGAAAACAGCGAAACGGCTTCGGCCGAAACATTGGGGAATTCGTCTTGGAACTGCTGGAGGTGAAAAAGGCTCACGCACACGCGATAGCCGTCGAGCAGGCCGAGCCGCGCCAGGTGGAACGACGCCGTGCAGAGCGCGGTGAGCGGAACGCCCTTTCTGGCGGCTTCCAGGATGAAGCGCTCCTTTTCCGCGCCGAGGGTCTTCGTCGGTCCCAGCAGGCCGCCGACGAGAACCACGTGATCGTAGGCGGCGGGGTCGCCGAGTTGCGCGGTCGGCATCAGTTCGAAACCGGAGCTTGAGCGGACGGGAAGCCCGCGATCCCCGACGATCTGCCAGTCGAACAGGATGCGGCGGCTGCGGTCGCCCTCGTCTCCCGCCAGCCTGAGCGTATCGACAAACATGGCGAGCGGCGAAAGCGTGAACTCGCGTGCCAGGACAAAGCCGAACCTTTGAGTCAAGGTGCCGCCTTTGGCGGGCGAAGGCCGCGATCGGGAAACGCCATAAGGCCGGTGGAGCACACCGCCACTTCCGCAACGGTGGCGCGGGGGCGCCCGCCATGGGGCCGGGAACAGCTGCCGGCATTCGACCGGCGTGGCGGGCCTTCCGAGTGCCGGGCGCGGCTCCTGTTCCTGCGGCGATATTCGCGCTGCCGCCCCGCTTGGGGCTCCGCGCTCATTGCGGCTGCCCGCTCCACAGGCACCAGAAAGCGAGCAGCGGCGTCGCCCCGGAGGCCATGGCGTGGCGGATGTTCGGCTCGTTGTAGAGCGTGCCGCCGATGCCCGGCTCGAACCAGCCGGAGCCGCCGTGCTGGAAGCGCCCGCGGGTAAGCACGAGATACACTTCCTCCGGGCCGTGGCTGTGGTCGGGGTAGCGCACCGCAGGCGCAAGCAGGGAAGCGCCGATCATCAGGTCGGAGCGCTCCTCCAACCCTCCCGGACCGACAACCATCGCATTCGTGTGGCCCTCCGGCCAGTTGTCGCTGGCGAACGGCCCTCCGGCAGAACGCGGCTTCCAGGCGAGGAGCGGTTCAAGCGCGTTGAACGCTTCCGCGAGCCGCGCCAGAGGAGCGGAGGCGGCAGAACCCTCGGCAAGAGCCTCATCGAGATAGCCGCACACTTCCCGGCGTTGCGGCTTGGGTCCGGCTCGTTCGCCGGGAGTTTGCAGGGCGTCTTCGACCCTGCGCAGGGAAAGGACCGCCTCCTGATTGAGGTCGGCGGCAGCGAAGGCCTTTCTCAGGGCAACCAGAAATTCCTCGACCATCGGCTGGCGCTCGTTTGGCATCGGGTGCGTTCCCCTGTTTCGGCAGGGTCGAGCCATGCCGACGCGATGTCCTTCGCCCGGCGATCATCACGCGATCAGCGATTTCCGCAAGATCAGGCAGCGGGTTCTGCCAGGGCGAGCGCCTTGGAAGCGACAACCGAACCCGGACTCCTCAACCCTCCCGTCCGGCGCGCATCTCCTGCCAGCGGATCACGGAATTGATACCGAGATAGGCGAGCGGCGCGGGCGGGAGCCGCTTCGGCGCGGGCTGGGCCGTGAATTCATCGAGCAAAGCGGAGCGGTTGCCGGTGGCAAGGTCCGCCGCCAGCACGCCGGCCAGCGTGCTCTTCACCGTGCCCAAGCCGTTTTCGCAGCAGGCGGAGAAGAGATCTTCCTCGATCTCGCCGAAGGCCGGGACGTGGTTGAGGCTGAGGCAGAGTTTTCCGGCCCAGGTGAACTCGAAGGGGATGCCGTTCAACTGCGGGAAGCGGGCGTCGAACGACCGGCGCTGCTCGCCAGCGATGCGGCTCATGCGCTTGTCGGGCACGCTCATGCCGGGATCGAAGGTAAAGCGCGTGCGGATCACGATGCGCCCGGCGCCGTCATGGGTGATCTTGCGCAGCGTCGCCCCCATCGGGTCGGCCGGAAGCAGCCCCCAGGCCGGGGCGCCGGTGAGGCTTCCGCCATCGGCGCCCAGCGGAATCGCGCGCGTCATGGAGGCGTAGGTGAAGACATGCATCAGGCGCCCGGCGAAGTGGCCGAAGTCTTCGATATGGCCGTTGACGGCAAGGATCGCTTTCGGGGCGCGGACCGTTCCGTGCGGCGCGCGCGCTTCCCAAAGACCATCCTTGCGCCGCAGGCCCGTCACGGGCGAGTTTTCGTAGATATCAGCCTTGCCGCGAAGGCCTGCCGCCAGCGCCTGGACGTAGGCTGCCGGCTGGATCATCACCGCGCCGGGCGTGTGGAGGCCGCTGCGGTAGTAGGATGTGCCGGTAAGTTCGGCCATGCCCGCCGCATCGATCGTCTCGAAGGGCTCGCCGATGGATTTTAGCGAGCGGGCGAAGTCGGCGTTGAGCTTCTCGCCGCGCGGCGTCGCTGCGGCGTTGGTCTTGCCGACCGGGCTGAACGTGTCGCGCCTCATGCCGTACTCCTGCGCGGCCGCAGCGGCAAAGGCGATGGCGAAACGGTTCTGCGCGATCTCACGCTTGGCTTCGGCAGCGCTGCCCGGTGCGTACTCGCCCGAAGCCAGATTGTGCGGCAGGTCGATCATGAAGCCGGAATTGCGGCCCGCAGGCCCCTGCGCCACTTCCCGCGCCTCCAGCACGGCGATCGTTTCGCCCGGCCGCAGTTCGCCCAAGCGCCGCGCCGCGGACAGGCCGGCAAAGCCGCCGCCGACGATCAGCCAGTCCGCCGCGCGGTCGCGGTCGAGAGCACGGATGGGAAACAGCCTGCCGCCTAGCGCCTGCCATCCGGAACGGCCGGGATCGGAAGGCAGGCGCGAGATCGCGCGTTCGCTCAACGGATGGTCTCGTCCACCGAGCGGTCGCTCATGTCGATCCAGATCGTCTTCAGCTCGGTGTACTGGTCGTGCGCCCAGGCCGATTTGTCGCGCCCGCCGAAGCCGGAATCCTTGTAGCCGCCGAAGGGCGTGGTCAGGTCGCCTTCGCCGAAGCAGTTGACGGTGACGGTTCCCGCGCGGATGTCGCGCGCGGCGCGCAGGGCGCGCTTCAGGTTCGCCGTATAGACGGAAGCCGCCAAGCCATAAGATGTGTCGTTGGCGAGCGCGATGGCCTCGGAAACGTTTTTGAAGGTCGTGACCGAGAGGACGGGGCCGAACACCTCCTCGCGGAACAGCGTGTCCTCGCGCTTCACGCCGTCCACGACGCTCAGTTCCACGAAGGCGCCGCCTTCCGTCTTGCCGCCCTCCACGAATTTTTGGCCTTCGCCGATCACGGCGTCGATGTACGATTTCACCTTGCCGAAGTGGGCGGGGCTGACCAGCGCGCCGACGCGGGTAGCCGGGTCGAGCGGGTCGCCCATGCGCCAGTCCCGCATGTATGCCTTGATGCGGGTCAAAAGCTCGTCCTTGACGCTTTCGTGGACAAGGAGGCGCGAGGTGGCCGAACAGTTCTCGCCCATGTTCCAGAAGGCGCCGTTGACCACCTGCTCGGCCACGAGGTCCAGGTCCTCCGCGTCGTCGAACACGACCGCCGGGTTCTTGCCGCCGCATTCCAGCACGACGCGCTTCATGTTGGAGTCGGCGGCATAGCGCAGGAAGCGTTTTCCGGTTTCGGTCGAGCCGGTGAAGCTGACCATGTCGATGTGCGCGTGCAGGCCGATCGGCGCGCCGACCTCCGGGCCGCTTCCCGTCACGACATTCAGGATGCCCGCCGGGACGCCGGCCTCGAAAGCCAGTTCGGCGAGGCGCAGGGCGGTCAGAGAGGTTTCCTCGGCCGGCTTGACGATGACGGAGCAGCCGCTAGCCAGCGCCGGGCCGATCTTCCAGGCCATCATCAGCAGCGGGAAATTCCAGGGCAGGACGCAGGCGACCACGCCGATCGGCTCGCGGACCACCAGCGCCATCGCCCCCACGCCAACAGGGGCGGTGTTGTCATAGATCTTGTCGATCAGTTCGGCGTGCCAGCGGATCGTGTTGACCGTTTCGTGCACGTCGATCGTCTGGCACTCGGACACGGGCTTGCCGCTGTCCAGGCTTTCCAGCACCGCAAGCTCGTGCCGGTTGCGCTCGATCAGCTTGGCGAAGGCGATAAGTGTCCGCTTGCGCTCGGCCGGATACAGGTTGCGCCAGCGGCCATCCTCGAAGGCAAGCCGCGCCTTTTCCACGGCGAAGTCCACGTCTGCCTGGCCGCAGGCTGCGACTTGGGCAAGCTCGGCGCCCGTCGCCGGGTTGTTCGTGGCGAAGGTCGCGCCGGAGATCGCGGGGCGCGCGACGCCGTCGATGAAGGCGTTGCAGCCAAACACAATCGAAGCGGCGATGGCCTTGTACTCGCCTGCGGTAAGCACGTCGCTCATGGCTCAGTTCCCCGCTGTGGTCTGCGCGCCGGCGATTTGAGCGATCGTGCGCTTGCAGTTTGCGACGACGGTGGCGAGGCCGCGCTTTTCCTCATTGTTCAGGGGCCGCAGCGGCGGACGCACGTCGCCGACCTTCAGACCGCTGAGCTCGCAGCCGAACTTGATGCACTGGACGAACTTGCCGCCGCCTTCGAGCACAGCCATCAGCGGCAGCAGCGCCTTCATGATGGCACGGCCCTTGTCGAAGTCCTTTTCCAGCACACAGGCCTCGTAGAGCGCGATGTGCTCCTTCGGCAGAAAATTCGAGCCGCCGCAGACCCAGGAGCGCGAGCCCCACGCAAAAAACTCCAGAGCCTGGTCGTCCATGCCGCAGGACATCTCGATATGCGGGAACTCGCGCGCCAGAAGGTGGATGCGGTTCACGTCGCCGGAGCTTTCCTTGATCGCCTGGAAATTTTTGGAGCGGCCGACGCGCGAAAGGAAGGTCTCGCCCATCATCACGCCGGTGCGGCCGGGATAGTTGTAAAGCATGATCGGCAGGTTGGCGGCGCGGTCGATGGTGAGCGCATGCACCGCGTTCTCGCGCTCGGTGGGCAAGGCATAAGGCGGCGAGGCGACGAGCAGCGCGTCCGCGCCGATTTCTTTCGCGTGGACCGCATACTCAACCGCCTCGGCCGTGCGGGTGGCGCCGGTGCCGACGATCATCGCCGTCCGGTCCTTGATGACGCCCTTGGCGAAGGCTGCCAGTTCACGCCGCTCCTCCGGGGTCTTGGCATAGTTCTCGCCGGTCGAGCCGCCGACAATGATGCCGTGCACGCAGGCCTCGATCAGGTGCTCCAAGACTGCCGAATAGGCGTCCCAATCGATGCTGCCGTCGGCCGCAAAGGGCGTGACCGCAGGTGTGTAGATGCCTTCGAACTTCACGATCCTCGTTCCATCCTTCACGGCCCGCAAGCGCAGGCCGATCCTTGCCTATGGCATCGTTCCGCCGGGACCATCGAACCCGGCCGCTCGCTCTTCCGTGGGGTTTCTCGTCCAAGCACCCGCACCGGAGCTTCAGCCGGCCCGGCGACGTGCGGACGATTGCCACGCGGCAAACGTCGCGTCAACCAGAATGTATTTTCTTAGTGCACAATCCTTGCGGCAACTCGTATGCAGTCATCGTGCTGCGGCGTTTGCAGTCAGCGGCTGGCTCCTTGCCTTCCGAATCGAAAATCCATCGGCATCAGGAAGCCTTCTGCAAACGATCCAGGCGAAGCTGAGCGGCGCGGCGATGGCCTTCCAGGCCTTCGGAGCGGCTCTGGCGCGCGGCAGGGGGGGCGACGGCTTCCACGCCGCGTTCGTCCAGCCACTGGTGCGTCGCGACCTTGACATAGGCGCCGACCCACAGGCCGCCGGTGTAGCGCCCGGCGCCCATGGTCGGCAGCGTGTGGTTGGTGCCGCAGCATTTGTCGGAATAAACCACGCTGGCCAGTTGCCCGATGAACAGTGAGCCGTAGTTGCGCAGGCGTTTTGCGGTTTCCTGCGGATCGGCGGTGTGCACCTGAAGGTGCTCGGCGGCGATCAGGTCGGAATAGGCGATCATCGCCGCTTCCGTGTCGCAGACGGCGATCTCGCCATAGTCGCGCCAGGCGACGCCCGCGACATTGGCGGTGGAAAGCGTTTGCAGCTGCCGCTCGACTTCGGCCAGCGTGGCTTCCGCCAGGCTTGCATCCGTGGTGATCAGCCCGACGCGCGTGCGCACGTCGTGCTCGGCTTGCGCCAGCAGGTCGGTGGCGATCATCTCGGCGTCGCCCGAAGCATCCGCGACGATGAAGATTTCTGACGGACCGGCAAGCTGGTCGATGCCGACCGGCCCAAAAACCTGCCGCTTGGCTTCGTTGACGAAGGCGTTGCCGGGGCCGACGATCTTGTCCACCTTCGGCACGCTTTCCGTGCCGAGCGCTAATGCCGCGATCGCCTGCGCGCCGCCGATGCGGAAGATGCGGTCGGCCGAGGGGTATGAGGGGGGCGCCACCCTAAATTTGGCAGCCCGCGATCATCGCGGGGTGCGCGCCGGGCGGCAGGCAGGCGACGACCTCGCCGACGCCTGCGACCTTCGCCGGCACGATCGTCATGATCGGCGCGGAAAGCAGGGGATAGCGCCCGCCCGGCACATAGGCGCCCACGCGCTCGATCGGGATGACGCGATGGCCGAGATGCAGGCCGGGAAGGAGTTCGACTTCCAGCGGGCGGATCGTGGCAAGCTGCGCTTCGGCGAAGCGGCGGACGTTGGCAATGGCGAATTCGATATCGGCGCGGGTCTGCGGATCGAGCCCGTCCAACGCGGCATGCCGTTCTACCGGCGTGACCTCGAAACTTTCCAACTCCGATTTGTCGAATTTTTGGGCATATTCGCGCACTGCCGCGTCGCCCCGCTCCCGCACCGCTGCGACGATCTCCGCCACCAGCGCTTCCACCGGCGCGTTGTCGCTGAGCGCGCTGCGCGCCGGCGCTTTGAGGGTGCGGACGCCGGGCAGCGGCGCGGGATGTTCGGTCAGCATGGGGGCTCTCCAGAAGATGCGCCTCGCCGGCCAGACGCGAGGCAGTCGCAAACTTCTTGCATACGTATTCAATTTTCGCCACGGCTTTGTGCGGACCGGCTATCCGCTGCATACGGCGCCGGTTAGGATGGACCGTGAGATCGCGGAGAACGAAGATGAGCCACAGTGAGCCGAGGATCGAAAACGGCAGCGATGCGGAGTCCCTCGTGGCGGAACCCAAGCAGAGCGTGCTTCAGGTCGAGCGCCGCGACTATCCCGAACTGGCGCCCACGGGGCGGAAGCGCGCGCACTCGCTGGAAGGTTTTGACGAGATCTACACGGACATCGTCGATTACATCGTGCGCTGCACCCACAAGATCTGGGAC
>CAXTCF010000144.1:0-9806 GCA_964242945.1 uncultured Rhizobiaceae bacterium
ACTACGTGCTGTGGGGCGGGCGCGAGGGCTACGAGACGCTGCTCAACACCGACCTGAAGCGCGAACGGCAACAGGCCGGCCGCTTTCTCCAGATGGTGGTGGACTACAAGCACAGGATCGGCTTTCCCGGCACGATCCTGATCGAGCCCAAGCCGCAGGAGCCGACAAAGCACCAGTACGACTACGATGTCGCCACCGTGTACGGCTTCCTCAAGGATTTTGGGCTGGAAGGCGAAGTCAAGGTCAACATCGAGCAGGGCCACGCGATCCTGGCCGGCCACTCGTTTGAGCATGAGCTTGCGCTTGCGGGCGCTTTGGACATCTTCGGTTCCATCGACATGAACCGCAACGACTATCAATCGGGCTGGGACACCGACCAGTTCCCCAACAACGTGCCGGAGATGGCGCTGGCCTACTACTATGTGCTGCAAGCCGGCGGCTTCACGAGCGGGGGCACCAACTTCGACGCCAAGCTGCGCCGCCAGAGCCTCGACCCGGCAGACCTGCTGTACGGCCACATCGGCGGCATCGACGCTTGTGCGCGGGGCCTCAAGGCTGCGGCGCGCATGGTGGAGGACGGCGCGCTGTCGAAGCCGCTTGAGGCACGCTATGCCGGCTGGAACAGCGAGGACGCGCAGGCGATGCTCAACAACCAGTCGCTGGAAGAGATCGCAGCCAGAGTGATGGACGGCGCCATCAACCCGCAGCCCCGCTCAGGCCGCCAGGAACTGCTCGAAAACATCGTCAATCGGTATGTTTGAGGCAGCAGCCTATCATTAACGAAAAGTGAAATTCATCTGCGTTAAGTGCAGGAATATTTTTCGCTTTTCGTCTTCCGTCCAGCTTATGCCGCCTTTCAAAAGCAGCGGCTTGGGCCTATTTCGGCGGCATGGAACAGGACACCGCTTCCCGCCGCCTTGCCGCTTCCTCCGCACCGTCCCGCCCGAAGGCGGAGATGTCGCTTGTGGATTGCCTCTTCTCCATGCGGGAAGGCGAGGCGGTGAAACGCATCACGCAGGAGCAAAAGGCGGAAAGCGTAAGGGTGGAAGCCCGCCTTGCCGCCGAGATGCGATCGCTGATCGCAGCGCGCCTGCGCGGCGAGGCAGGTTGAGCCTGCATCGGGCAAGATGCGCCTCGTCAGGGCGCCGGCTTCGTCCAGTCTTCTAGGTTCGCGCCTTCCACACCTCCGAACGCAGCGTCGGCGCTGACCAGCGTCGCGCCGGTCGCCAGCGCGTGCGCGGCGATCAGCATGTCGAGCACCCCAAGCGGCCTGCCTTCTCGCTCCTGCTGCGTGCGCAGAGTGGCATAGATGTCCGCAGCCGCTAACCCCCAGGCGAGGATATAGAGCCGTACAAGAACCTCCGGATATGTGCGCTTGATGATGTAGCTCGCCATGTTGGTGTCGAGCATCAGCGGCCGCGTCATCCGAACAGCTTCCGATCCTCGGCAGGCCTGTCGTCGCGCTCGGCCATAAAATCTTCCGGTATGTCGATCGTGTCCAGAAGCTCGAAGAACTTCTTCCAACCTTCCTCGCGGCTCGTCGGTGAACGCACGGCGTCGCCCGTTTTCTCGTCACGCCGGATCGCGACCTCGTCGCCCTCGAAGCGGAACTCCTTGGGCAGGCGCACCGCTTGGCTGCGCCCATTCATGAACAGCTTTGCCGTCTTGGCCAACCGGCGCGTCACCGTGTCGGTGGTCGCCTATCCCGATGCCGAGGCGATGCTAGGCAGTGCAAAGGAGCAAGCGAGGGATGCCCTTCGGACTCTGAAGGAAAAGCCTGCCGCTCGATAAAAGCGCCGCGGGAGCAGCTTTCTTAGGCTTCGCGCCCAAAGCTCGGCGCCATGCTCAGGCCCATGCTGCCGGAAAGGCTTGCGCCGGCCCCTTGCTTTATCTTCACACAAATGTCGGATTCACCCGGCCATAGCCTCGCCGCGGATGCTTAGGCATCGTCGCGGCGCATACCCGCTTGCGCGCCGCTTTCCCGGCACCGGAGGGAGCGGATCTGATCGGGACAATCCGGTTGTTTGGCAGCCCTGCCGCGGGACCGCGCAGTCGGCCAGGAGTTTTTGATGAGAACCGATCAGGTCGTGATCGACGAGACCGAATACGGGGAGGAAGGCTCTGCCGTCCGCGCTATGCTGCGCATGCTTTGGGCTCAGCGCCTGATGATCATCGTCCTGGTTGTTGCCGCAGTCGGGTGCGCCGTGCTGTATCTCGGCATCTACAAGCTCGTGAAGTTTCAGAACCAGAGCGAGTACATCATCCAGTTCAGCTTCGAGGGACGTAAGGACAATCAGTATCCGAACGGCACCCCGTTTTCCCTGGCCGACATCACCACCCCAGCCATCCTGAGCGAAGTCTATCAGGCCGATCAGGTCGCCCAATACGGCCTGAGCTTCGCGGAATTCCAGTCTGCTATCACAGTATCTCCCTACACGCCCGACCGCGCCCTCATCATCGACCGCTACAGCCAGATCGACACGCGAAAGGCCACGCTGGCCGAGATCAACGAGGCGCAGGACGGGCTTCAGCGCGAACTCTCCACGGCATCTGCGCGCTATGCGGCAATCCGGTTCAACGACAAGGGCGCCGCGGTCCCCACAAGCAAGGTGGCCGAAATCCTCATCCACATCGCGCGGGTCTGGGAGCGCGTGGCGATCGAGACACGCGGCGTCCTCCAGGTTGACATCCGGACGGTACCGCCGCAAATCTTCGCCGACTCCGGCATCACCGGCCTTGAGCAGCTCAACGCGCTCAAACAAGTCGGCGAAAACATCGCATCCTTGAAAAATTTCGTGCGGCTCATTTCCGAGCGGCAGGTTGGGAACCGCATCCGCGATCCCGAAACCGGCAACAATGCTGCCTCTCTCCAGAACCTCATCGACACGGCCTCGGTCCGGCTAGCTGAACTCCCCGCCAACTGGCCTGCTACCCCCTCCGCTGCCGGCAATGCTACGCTGGGTCTGCCCACCAACCTTTATTCGGCAAACCTGTTTTCGGAAGCCAGTATCGAGAATCTCGACTACCTGATCGCGCTGGACCTGCTCCAGCAGCGCGTCACGCTTGTGCGCGACAACACGGACCGCATCCTGGAGCGGCCGTTCGGCCAGGGCACGGAGGATGTCCAGACCGGCTTCACGGCTGGAGACGTGCAGCGCCTGCTTTCCGACCTGGAAGACTTCACGCTGAAGCAGATGACGGCGCCGGTGCTTTCGCTCGGCATCTCGAAGAATGCGGATGTGGTCCGGCTCTACTACAATTCGCGGCTGGACGAACTGAAGCGCGACAAGCAGACGCTCGCCAACAAGGCGAAGGTCCTCCAGGACGCAAGCAGCAACTATCAGGGGCTGGGCTCCAATTCCGGCTCCGGCACAACCGCCGCGCAGCCGGCTACGGCTCCCGGCGGTGCCTTCCCCCCCGGAAACTCGACCGTCATTCCGCAGTTCGGCGACGCCTTCATCGACCGCATCATCTCCCTGACTCAGCAGGGCAACGACTCGCAGTTCAGGCAGAAGCTTCTGGACGGGACGATCGACCTGCAGCAGAAGGCCGCCGACATCGACGGCGAGATCACACGCATCCAGGATTATCTTTCGCGCTTCACGCAGGCGACACAGAACGCCGCGCCGCAGGATGCCAAGCAGCGCGACTACTTCATCAAGCTGCTGGACCAGAACATTCCCGGCACGCTGGCGAAGCTGAAGGACTATGCCGAGATCACGCAGCGCATCGCTTATCGGTTGCGCCATGCTGAGGACATCCAGTTCATCACCGCGCAGGCGACGGCGTCCACCGGGGGCCCGAACGTGGACTACTATCTCCGCGACGTGGCCACAGGCTCTGGATTGTCCATGCCGGAACTGCTGAAGGACCTGCGCGGCTACGCCGAAGTGGCCAACCGGCTGTACCAGCAGGTGAGCACGGACGCGCTGGGCAGCTACCAGAAGCTCTTCGTATCGGCCGCCGATCCGCGCCTCATCCGGACCCCGCTCGTCACGCGGTACGACCTGCTCGTGCTCGGCGTTGCAGCGCTTTTGGGCTTTATTCTGGGAACGCTGATCGCACTGGTCCGCGGCATGTCGCGCGCCGAGCGGGCATCGGGATCGCTGCGCGCGGCATAAGCGCAGCGGCGCTTCACGGGACGCTCCGGCCGGTTACGGCGCCGTGTCCGGCTTGACGGTTTCGCGCAAACGGCTGGGCGCGCTGCCGAATGCGCCTGAGAAGGCGCGGGAAAACGAGGCGGCGCTGCCGAAGCCCGTGCGTGCCGCGATCGCCGTCATCGGCTCGCGCGTGTCGAGCACGAGCCGCCGCGCCGCAGCCAGGCGCAATCGCAGGGCATAAGCGCCGGGCGTCTGCCCCAATGCCGCGGCAAAGCTCTTTTCCAGCGTGCGGGTGCTCGTGCCGACGCGGCGCGCGATCGCCGCGACCGTCAGCGGCCGGTCGATGCGCCCCTCCATCAGCCGAATCGCGTGGGCAAGCCGCGGGTCGGAAACGTCCAGCCGGCCGAGGGAAACCGCGGGCTGCGCCTCGGAAGCCGCGCGCGTCTGGTCATAGACGAAGACGCTGGCGACATCGAGCGCGGCGGCGGCGCCCAGCCGTGTCCGGACCAGGTGCAGCATCAGGTCGAAGGCCGGCGAGGCGCCGCCTGCGGAAAAAACCTTGCCGTCGATCAGGAAGCGGTCCGGCCGCACGTCGACCTGCGGGAAGGCGGCGGAAAAATCCTCGAAGTCCTCCCAGTGCGTCGTGGCCGCATGGCCGTCGAGCAGCCCGGCGCGCGCCAGCAGCCAGGTTCCCGCCTCGATGCCGCCCACGGCGCGCGCACGGGCGCTGGCGCGGCGCAAGCCCGAAACGAGTCCCGGCGTCGCGTCATCGCGCGTGCCGAAGCCGCCGATCGCCGCCAGCACGTCGGTCTGCTCCGCCGGGTCGAAGCGCCCGGACACCGCGATGGCCAGGCCTGCCGTCGTGACGGGCTGCCTGCCGTCTGCGGAAACAAGCTTCCAGGTGAACGCCGTTTTTCCCGTCACGCGGTTTGCCGCCCGCAAGGGATCGATCGCTGAGGCCACGCACATCAGCGACGTGCCGGATAGAACAAGGAAGGTGAGGGCAAGCGGCCCTTCCTCCGGCCGGAAGATGCCAAGACCTTCGCTTTTCGTCATGCCGGCTTTGTAGATTGCAAAGCGGGACGCGGCAACTTGGCTTCCAGTGTCGAGTGTCGAACAGGGAGGGTGCGATGCCGCTGGCCATGAACCGCGAGGTCTTCATCACCTGCGCCGTCACCGGCTCCGGCAGCACGCAGGACCGGAGCCCGCATGTGCCGCGCTCGCCCAAGGCAATCGCCGATGCGGCCATCGATGCGGCCAAGGCGGGTGCCGCGATCGTCCACTGCCACGTGCGCGACCCCGAAAGCGGAAAACCCCGGCGCGACGTCCACCTCTACCGCGAGGTGACGGAGCGCATCCGCGATGCAAGCGTGGACGTGGTGCTGAACCTGACCGCCGGCATGGGCGGCGACATGGTGTTCGGTCCGCCGGAGCAGCCGCTGCCCTTGAGCGAAAAAGGCACCGACATGGGCGGCGCCACGAACCGGATGGAGCATGTGCGCCAATGCCTGCCGGAAATCTGCACGCTCGACTGCGGCACCATGAATTTTGCCGAAGCCGACTACGTGATGACCAACACGCCGGGCATGCTGCGCGCAATGGGCAACGCCATGACGGCGCTCGGCGTGAAGCCGGAGATCGAGGCTTTTGATACGGGCCATCTCTGGTTCGCCAAGCAGCTTGTTTCGGAGGGTGTGCTGGCGCCGCAAGCGCTCGTGCAGCTTTGCATGGGTGTGCCCTGGGGCGCACCGGACGACCTCAACACGTTCCTCGCAATGGTCAACGCCGTGCCGGCGGACTGGAACTGGTCGGCCTTCTCGATCGGGCGCAACCAGATGGCCTATGTCGCGGCGGCTGTGCTCGCCGGCGGCAACGTGCGTGTCGGCCTTGAGGACAACCTCTGGCTGGACAAGGGCGTTCTCGCCACCAACGCGCAACTCGTAGAGCGCGCCGCGACGATCATCTCCAATCTCGGCGCCCGTATTTTGGGGCCGGCCGAGGTGCGTGCGAAACTGAACCTGACTAAACGCGCGCCGCTTAGCCCCGCCGCCTGAAGGAGACGATCATGGCTGGAATCAGCAAAGCAGCGGCAATCGGCGGCGGCGTCATCGGCGCGGGCTGGGCGGCGCGCCTGTTGCTCAACGGGATCGACGTGGCGCTCTTCGACCCCGATCCCCAGGCCGAGCGCAAGGTGGGCGAGGTGCTGGACGGCGCGCGGCGCGCCTATCGCAACATGGCGGGAGGCGCGCTGCCGCCCGAAGGTAAGCTCACCTACGCCAGGACGATTGCGGAAGCGGTGGACGGCGTGCCGTTCATCCAGGAAAGCGTGCCGGAACGGCTCGACCTCAAGCACCGCGTCCTGGCCGAGATTGACGCGCACGCGCGCTCCGACGCGCTGATCGGCTCTTCCACCTCCGGCATCAGGCCGACCGACATGGCGACCGCATGCAAGCGTCCGGAGCGGCTCGTGGTCGGACACCCCTACAACCCCGTCTATCTCCTGCCGATCGTGGAGATCGTCGGCGGCGAGAAGACGAGCCAAGAATTCATCGGCAAGGCCAGGGAAATCTATGCCGGCATCGGCATGAAGCCGGTGGTGGTCCGCAAGGAGATCGAGGCTTTCGTCGGCGACCGCCTGCTGGAAGCCATGTGGCGCGAGGCGTTGTGGCTGATCAAGGACGGCATCTGTTCCGTCGAGGAACTGGACGACATCATGCGTTACGGCTTCGGCCTGCGCTGGGCGCAGATGGGCATGTTCCAGGTCTACCGCATCGCCGGCGGCGAGGCCGGCATGCGCCACTTCATGGCCCAGTTCGGCCCTTGCCTCCAGTGGCCCTGGACCAAGCTGACCGACGTGCCGGAATACAACGACGAACTGGTGGACTTGATCGCCACGCAATCGGACGAACAGGCGAAGGGGATGTCGATCCGCGAACTGGAGCGCGTCCGCGACGAGAACCTCGTCGCCATCATGGAAGCTTTATCCAGGGCGAACGGCGGGCAGGGCTGGGGCGCGGGCGAGCTGCACAAGGCGTTCTCGGCGAAGCTCAAGGCAGCTTCGGAGGCAAAGGCGTGAATTTCGGCCTTGCCGACGAACAGAAGCTGATCGTCGAGACGACACGCGCCTTCGTCGAAAACGAGCTTTACCCGCACGAGACGGAAGTGGAGCGCACTGGCCATCTCCGCCGCGAACTGATCGAGGAGATCAAGGCCAAGGCGATCACGGCCGGCCTCTACGCCGCCAACATGCCGGCGGAAGTGGGGGGTGCGGGGCTCGATACGCTGACTTGGCTGCTCTACGAGAAAGAACTCGGCCGCGCCAACTACGCGCTGCACTGGACCTGCGTGGCGAGGCCCTCCAACATCCTGCTCGCCGGCACGGAGGAGCAGAAGGAGAAATATCTTTATCCCTGCATCCGGGGCGAGAAGTGGGATTGCCTCGCCATGACCGAGCCCGGCGCCGGCTCGGATCTGCGCGGCATGAAGGCGACCGCCGTGCAGGACGGTCCGGACTGGGTGCTCAACGGCACCAAGCACTTCATCTCCCACGCCGACATCGCCGACTTCGCGATCTGCTTCATGGCCTCAGGCGAAGAGGATTCGCCGCGCGGCAAGCGCAAGCTGATCACCGCCTTCTTCGTGGACAAGGGCACGCCGGGCTTTTCCGTGCGCGAGGGCTACCGCAACGTTTCGCACCGCGGCTACACCAACTCGGTCCTGGACTTCGACGACTGCCGCTTGGCCTCGTCCCAGGTGCTGGGCGAGGTCCACAAAGGCTTCGAGGTGGCGAACGCCTGGCTCGGCGCGACGCGCCTCCAGGTCGGCGCCACCTGCCTCGGCCGCGCCGAGCGCGCGTTGCAAGCTGCGCTGGAATGGGCTGCGCAGCGCAACCAGTTCGGCCAGTCGGTCGGAAAGTTCCAGGGCGTGTCGTTCAAGCTGGCGGACATGGCGACCGAACTGAAGGCGGCCGAACTGATGGTGCTGGAAGCCGGCTGGAAGTTCGACCAGGGAACCGTCACCGACGCCGACATGGCGATGGCCAAGCTGAAAGCCACCGAGATGCTCGCCTTCGTCGCCGACGAGGCGATCCAGATCCACGGCGGCATGGGCCTGATGGAAGAACTGCCGCTGGAACGCATCTGGCGCGACGCGCGCGTGGAGCGCATCTGGGAAGGGACGTCGGAGATTCAGCGCCACATCATCTCGCGCGCCATGCTGCGGAGCGTGGGCGGGTGAGGGCGGTGCATTCAAGCTGCGCCTCTCCTTCGACCCACAAGGGGAGAAGGAGAGGCGCCTCATGACCCGCAGCCTCGAACGCCTGCTGCGACCCAAATCCATCGCCGTCATCGGCGGCGGGGCGTTCGGCGCGAATGTCGTGGAGCAGTGCCGCAAGATGGGCTTTTCCGGCGAAGTCTGGCCAGTGCATCCGACTAAGAATGCCGTGGCGGGCGTCCAGGCGTTCCGTTCGGTGGAAGACCTGCCCGGCGCGCCGGATGCCGCCTTCATCGGCGTGAACCGCTTCCTGACGATCGAAATGGTCCGCGCGCTCCGTGCAAAAGGCGCGGGCGGGGCGATCTGCTTTGCCGCCGGCTTCCTGGAAACCGGCGGCTATGACGCAGAAGGCGCGCGCCTCCAGGCCGAACTGGTCGAAGCCGTGGGCGACATGCCGGTGATCGGTCCGAACTGCTACGGCCTGATCAACTATGCGGACGGCGCATTGCTCTGGCCCGACCAGCATGGCGGCAAGCGGCTGGAAGGCGGCCGCGGCGTGGCGATCCTCACGCAAAGCTCCAACATCGCCTGCAACATCACCATGCAGAAGCGAGGGGTTCCGCTCGCCTTTCTCCTGACGGCGGGCAACCAGGCGCAGACCGGCCTTTCCGAAATGGCGCTGGGTTTGCTTGAAGACGAGCGCGTTTCAGCGCTCGGCCTGCACATCGAAGGCTTCGACTCCGTTTCCGGCTTCGAGCGGCTGGCGGCACGAGCGCGCGAATTGAAAAAGCCGATCGTCGCGATGAAGGTCGGCCGCTCCGCGCAGGCCCGCGCCGCCACCGTTTCGCACACCGCGTCGCTTGCCGGCTCGGATGCCGCCTCCGACGCCTTTCTGAAGCGCCTCGGCATCGCGCGCGTGCACTCCGTTCCGTCCTTCCTCGAAACGCTGAAGCTGCTCCACGGCGCCGGGCCGCTGCCGGGAAAGAACCTGTCTTCGATGAGCTGTTCCGGCGGCGAAGCCTCCGTGATGGCCGATACGGCGGAAGGGCGCGGCGTCCGCTTTCCCCCGCTCGACCTCGCCCATAAAGCACGAGTGCAGGAAACGCTGGGGTCACTGGTGGCCGTGGCGAACCCGCTGGACTATCACACCTTCATCTGGAACGATCGCCTTGCGATGACGCGGACCTTTTCCGCCTTCACCGCGGAAAAGAATTTCAGCCTCAACCTCCTGGTCCTCGACTTTCCCCGTGCCGACCGCTGCTCGGACGCCGACTGGCAGACGGCGGTGGACGCCTTTGAGGCAGCCTTGAAGGCCAACGGCGCGAGAGGCGCAGTCGTCGCTTCGATGGGCGAAAACCTTTCGGAAGAACATGCCGAAAACTTGTTTGCCCGCGGCATCGTGCCGTTGCAGGGCATCGCGGAAGCGTTCGACGCAGCGGAGGCGGCGTCGTTTATCGGAGAGGCATGGGCGCGATTGCCCTCCCCCTTGTGGGG
>CAXTCF010000145.1:0-9805 GCA_964242945.1 uncultured Rhizobiaceae bacterium
GCCTGCACCCGCCCCCAGCCGGCAGACTGCGTGCGATTAACCGTCCGATGCTCTAAAGGAGGCAAAGCCAATCGTCGAACGCCGTCCTGCGGATTTCCGCAGGACGTCACTCCAGGTCAAACCGCGCGATCACCGGCACATGGTCGGAAGGGCGCTGCCAGGCGCGGGCATCGCGTAGAATTTCGATGCTCTTCAGGTGCGGCTGCATGTTGGAGGACGCCCAGACATGGTCCAGGCGACGGCCGCGGTCGGAAGCGGTCCAGTCCGCCGCGCGATAACTCCACCAGGTGTAGAGCTTGGCGGGTTCGGGCGTGTGAAGGCGCATCAGGTCGAGCCAGCCGCCGTTCTTGCGCATGGCCTCGAAACTTTCCGTCTCGACCGGCGTGTGGCTGACCACGCCGAGCATCTGCTTGTGCGACCAGACGTCGTCGGGCAGCGGCGCGACGTTGAGGTCGCCCACCAGCACCGAGCCCGACGTTGCGTCCTGATCGGCGGCCACATCGTGCATCTCCCGCAGGAAATCGAGCTTGTGGCGGAACTTCGGATTTTTCTCCGGGTCCGGCTCGTCGCCGCCCGCGGGCACATAGAAATTGTGCAGCAGGATCGACTTGGGTCCGGCGGGGACGCGCACCGAGAGGTGGCGGCAGTCGTTGTTGTCGCAGAAGCGGCGCCTTTCCACGACGTCCAGGGGACGGCGGGCGATCACCGCAACACCGTGATATCCCTTCTGCCCGCTGATCGCGACATGGAGATAGCCGATAGCCTCGAAGGCGGCGCGCGGAAACAGGTCGTCCGGGCACTTGGTTTCCTGGAGGCACAGCACATCCGGCGCATGCTCAAGCAGCAGGCGCTCGACGATGGGCAGCCGCAGCCGCACGGAGTTGATGTTCCAGGTCGCGATGGAGAAAGGCATGAGCCGCCCTAAGAGATGGGAACTTATCCCGGCCGTGAAAGGATGCCGAGGCCCCGATCTCAGCGGCTTCTCTTGGATTGCTGCGTTTCGCGATGCGCGGCGTAGTCGATCCTGAAAAGCTTGGGGTCGAGGCTGACGCCTGTCCGGACGTTGTCGATCAGGACCGTGGTGTCCTTGCCCTGGGCATCCGTGATGGTCCACTGGCGCAGGTCGTAGCTCTTGGCATCGAACATCATGGACAGGCGGGAATTGCCGAACACCGACTTGTCCAGGAGCCGGACCGTGACGGTGTCGCCATCCTGCTCCACGCTCTTCAGGCGCGAGCCGGACAGGTTCACCCGGTCGTCGAGCAGCAGCTTCAGCGGGGTCTTGGAAAGCGGATACAGGTCGGATGTCTTCAGCTTGGTGTTGGAAACCAGCACCGACTTGCCGTCGGACGTCACGCGGTAAGCCGACGGGGCCTCGTAGTTGAAGCGCACCTTGCCCGGCCGCTGGATAAAGAACTTGCCGCCTGTCTGCTCGCCGCGCGGGCCGAACTGCACGAAAGTCCCGCTCATCGTGCGGATGGACGAAAAATGGTCGGCGATCTTCTGGGCTGTGTCGGCCGCATCGGCATGGGCGGGAGCCGGCGCGACGGCTGCGGAAAGCGCAAGCGCCGCTGCGGCGCCAAGGAGGGTGCGGCGGGAGAAGGCGGTCGTTTTCATGCGCGCCAAGATAGGCAGGCTTCGGGGCTGAAAAAGGGCGGGGATTGTCCGAAGCTTGCCACGCCCGCGGAGAGGGGATGCCGCAGCAGCCTGGCTCCGGCGAGGCAGCGAAGCGCGCCCTCCACCACGCTTCACGCGGTGGAAGGCCCCGGTGCGGTGCGGCATGACGAAACCGCGCGGACCACATGCGTCACATCTTGTCTTCTTCGGTGGGCACCAGGATTTCGCGCTTGCCCGCGTGGTTGGCCGGGCCGACGATGCCTTCCTTTTCCATCCGCTCGATGAGCGAGGCCGCACGGTTGTAGCCGACGCCGAGGCGGCGCTGGATATAGGAGGTGGACGCCTTGCCGTCGCGCAGGACCACAGCCACCGCCTGGTCGTACGGGTCCTCCGAATCCTCGAAGGAGCCGCCTTCGCCGTCCTCCATGCCGCTCTTGGCGCGCGACGCAGGCGCGTCGTCCTCGTCTTCTTCCTCGTCGTCGGCGGTGATCGCATCGAGGTATTCGGGCACGCCCTGGAGCTTCAGGTGCGCGACGACCTTTTCCACCTCGCTGTCGGAGACGAACGGCCCGTGCACGCGCCGCGTGCGCCCGCCGCCCGCCATGAACAGCATGTCGCCCTGGCCGAGCAACTGCTCCGCGCCCTGCTCGCCGAGGATGGTGCGGCTGTCGATCTTCGACGTCACCTGGAAGGAGATTCTTGTGGGGAAGTTCGCCTTGATCGTGCCGGTGATCACGTCCACCGAAGGGCGCTGCGTGGCCATGATCACGTGGATGCCGGCCGCGCGCGCCATCTGGCCGAGCCGCTGCACCGCGCCTTCGATGTCCTTGCCCGCCACCATCATCAGGTCGGCCACCTCGTCGATGATGACCACGATGAAGGGGAAAGGCTGGAGGTCCATCTCCTCCGTCTCATAGACCGCTTCGCCGGTGTGCCGGTCGAAGCCGGTCTGCACCGTGCGGGCGATCTTTTCGCCCTTCTCCGCCGCTGCCGCGATGCGGGCATTAAAACCCTCGACGTTGCGCACGCCGACCTTGGCCATCTTGCGGTAGCGGTCCTCCATCTCGCGCACCGTCCACTTCAGCGCCACCACCGCCTTCTTGGGGTCGGTGACGACGGGGGTGAGCAGGTGCGGGATGCCGTCATAGACCGACAATTCCACCATCTTCGGGTCGATCATGATCAGGCGGCACTGGGCCGGCGTCATGCGGTAGAGCAGGGAGAGGATCATCGTGTTGATGGCGACCGACTTGCCCGACCCGGTGGTGCCGGCCACCAGCACATGCGGCATCTTGGCGATGTCGGTGACGACGCCCTCGCCGTTGATGGTTTTTCCCAGCGCCAGCGCGAGCTTTGCCGGCGACTCCTGGAAGTCGCGGGACGCCAGCATCTCGCGCAGATAGACAGTCTCGCGGCGCGCGTTGGGCAGTTCGATGCCGATGGCGTTGCGGCCGGGCACCACCGCCACGCGGGCGGCGATCGCGCTCATCGAGCGGGCGATGTCGTCGGCCAGGCCGATCACGCGGGAAGACTTGATGCCGGGCGCCGGCTCCAGCTCGTAGAGCGTGACCACCGGGCCGGGGCGCACCTGGATGATCTCGCCCTTGACGCCGAAATCGTCCAGCACGCCTTCCAGGAGGCGGGCGTTCTCCTGCAATGCTTCCATCGACAGGCTGGGGTCGCGCCCGACCGCCTTCGGCTCGGCAAGCAGCGGGAGGGGCGGCATCTCGAAACCGCTCTCGCCCATCTCCGCCAGTTCGCGGGCGGCCGAAAGCCGGGCCGCGTGCATCGGCGCAACCGGCACGGGGGGCGCTTCCGCCGCGGCCGTCTGGGCCGGAGCAGGCACAGCCTGAGCCGCCGGCAACGGCCGGGACGGAGCGGGAATTTTTACGCGCGGCAGCGCCTGCGGTTCGGCCGCCTCGAAGGCTTCCGGCGTGCTGCCGGCGTGCTCGGCAAAGGCGAAGCGCACGTCGCCGCCGAAGAGGTCCTCGCCGTCCTCCGCGCCGTCGAGGATCTCGTCCTCCAGGCTGAACTCCGGGAATGTTTCCTCGGCGTCAATTTCGGAAAAATCCAGGTTCGGCTCGGCCGGCACCTGCGGCGCTTCGGTCCAGACCGCAGCGGCCGAAGCGGCGTGCACCGCCAGCCGTTCCTCGCGCAGGCGGGCGGCTTCGGCTTTCGCGGAAAGGGAAGGCGTGCGATAGGCGCGCACCTGCGTGTTGGGGCCGGGCATCGTGCGCGGGCGGCGCGGCTCGTCCCAGCCGGGCGGCGGGGTTGGCGGTGAAACAGCGGGCACAAAGGCGTCGGACTCTTCCACCGGCAGGGTCTCTTCGGGCGCCCAGACCTGAGAGTTCACCGCCGGCTCGGCGTCCTGCGCCCTCGCCGCGGGCTGCTGGCGCGCATCCGCGATCAGCGCGGCAAAGAATTCCGGCTCGATGCGGGCCCGCGCCCGCGGGTCCACGCGGACATCCGCCTCCTCCGCCTGCTCGGCCAGTTCCACCTGTTCGGCGGCGCGGCGCCAGGAGCGCGTCTGCGCCCTTGCCTTGACCTGCCAGGCCGGCTCGACGCGCCGCGCGGCCGCAAACTTGCGGCGGGCAAACGCCTGGAGAGAAAGCCAGCAATGGGAAAGCAGGCCGAACAAAGCGGGCATGCCGCGGGGTTCGTCTGCGGTTTCATCCTCTTCCTCACCGAAGGTTTCAACCGGGGCGGAGCGCGCCACGAAGCCGGAGCCGTAGGCGAACAGCCAGGCAGCAGGCGCGGCGAGCATCAGCCCCGTCACCACCCCGCTCAGGCCCTGCGGATAGCCGCCGATGATCTTTGCCGGCAGCGCCAGCACCATGTCGCCCAGAACGCCGCCCAAGCCCGTCGGCAGCGGCCAGGTGGGCGGCGGCGCGACGCAAGCAGCGATGCCCGCGGCCAGCACCGAAGCGCCGAACGCCGCCGGCACGCGCTTTCCCATCCCCCAGATCGGCTTGCCCGCGCTCAGGAACCCGCCCCAGGCGAGCACCGGCACCAGCGCCGCCACGGACCCCAGGCCGAAGAACTGGATGGCGAGGTCGGAAAACACCGCGCCGGGGTAGCTCAGCGCATTCGTCGTCAGGTTGTCGGTCGCGTGGCTGAAGGAGGGATCGGCGACGTTCCAGGTGGCCAGGCTGCCGACCGCCGCAGCACCCGCCGCCATCACGCCAAGCCCGCAGATGCGCCGGACCTGCCGGCGCAGGAAGTCGGCAAAGCCGAACCCCTCTTCCTCGAACACCAGCGGCGCAGACACTCCCTCACGCATGCGGTTTTCCCGTTTCCTCGAACTCTGGACGCGAGCCGGCGAAAACAGGCCGGCGGATTCGGGCGCAAGCCTAGCCGCGCGCCGGTAAAGGCGGCATTAACCTGAACAAGCCGTTGCGCGAACGGGAACAGCGCGTTGTGGAAGCAGCTTTGATGCCGCCGGTTCGACTGCGCCGCCACCTCGGCCGCATGCATTTCGAGCCGCAACCAAACAGCAAGGCACGCGTCAGCACCGATCAAAGATGGATGGCGCCAGTGTTGTTATCAAACAGGCTGCTCACAAGCATATGCGACAGTTTCCGGTTGACGATGACAGGATCGGCAAGACAGTTGCTTCCTCACGAAAATCTGCGTCAGTCTGCCGCCTGTTCCGGCCGCTTTGTGCTGGTGAAACGCAACAGGTGACGCTATGGAAGGGGTGTGGGCAGCTCGCTGACCCTGGGGAAAGCCGGCATGCCGCAGCGATGGGTATTTGCCTGTGCAGGGGGCGTTTCGCTGCTTCTGTGCACTGGTGCGACTGCTGGCGAGAGCGGATACCCACACAAGGAGAGCAGCGTGCCGGTGAGCAACAACGCCTCCGAAGGCATCTTCACAGGCTTGGTGATCAAGGGCGGCGTCGAGTGCCCGCTGTTCCGGACGGACGGCGGCGAGACATTCACCCTGATGGGCGTCGGAGGCCCGGATCGCTTCGAGCCGGGCGAGCGGCTGCGGATAACAGGCCGTCCCGCCGCGGCGTCCACCTGCATGCAGGGAAAGTCCCTGATCGTAGAGTCGGCCGAGGTGCTGGCAGAGTAAGCCGGCAACGCAGGCGTCGGCCTGGGTTGCGGGAAAACTTGTTCGAAACGGAAGGTTTCGGCGGCACCGATGCCGCCATGGGCTGAAGCAGGGACGCTGAGGGGCGGGACGATGGCGGACACACCAAACAACAGCAGCACGACGGCGACGATAGCGGTCGGCGGCAGCTACACCGATCGGTTCGAGGTCGCCGACGACCATGACTGGATCAGAATAAATCTGACGGCCGGCCAGAAGATCACCATCCGCATCGCCGGATCGGGCACGAATCCCGTTGCCGATCCGGACGTGCGGCTTCGCGATGCGGCGGGAACCCGGCTCCTCACAGCGGCCGGCACTGGAGCCGACACAATCGACTTCACCGTAACCGCGACGGGGACCTACTACATCGACGCCACGGGCTACCAGTCGGCGGGCCAGTACACGGTGACCGTGACACCGTATAAGCTGCCGACCCCCGCCGACCAGTGGCACCTGCCGCTGCTCGGCGACCTCGCCGCCGTCTGGGCCGACTACACCGGCCAGGGCGTGCATGTCGGCATCTACGACGAAGGGGTGCAGTATACGCACCATGACCTCGACGGCAATTACGACGCCAGCCGCCACGTCGTGGTCAACGGGCAGACGCTTGACCCCACGCCCGCAACGGCAGAGTCGGGCCACGGCACCAGCGTCGCGGGGCTGATCGCGGCGGAGAACGACGGCGTCGGCACGATCGGCGTCGCCTACCATGCGGGCATCACGGGCGTGAACATCTTCGCCGGGCCTGCGGATGTCAACGCCAGCGACAAGAGCGGCTTCTTGCAGGCAGTGGATCAGTCGGAGAAGTTCGACGTCATCAATCACAGCTGGGGACGCACATCGGACTTCATCAGCTACTCACTCGATGGGCAAACGGCGTCCGAATGGCTGGAGGCGCTCGCAGGGGGCCGTGGCGGGCTGGGAACCGTCGAAGTAGTTGCGGCGGGCAACGACAACCTGAACGCCGAGGGCTCCGGCTATATCAACACCCGCGCTACGATCGTGATCGGCGCCTATGACGACACGGGAGACGCCTCGGACTATTCCAACTACGGCGCCAACCTGCTGGTCTCCGCCCCGTCCAACGGCGGCACCCGCGGTCAGGTCACGACCGACCTGCTCGGCACTTCCGGCTATGACGGGATTGACTACACGGACAGCTTCGGCGGCACGTCCGGCGCGACGCCGCTCGTTACCGGCGTCGTGGCGCTGATGATGCAGGCCAGCACAAACCTCGGCTGGCGCGACGTGCGCGAGATCCTGGGGCTTTCCGCAACCTCGGTCGGCAGCGGCGTCGGCGGCACCAAGACCGCCGACGAGAACGACACCTGGTTCTACAACAAGGCGGCAAACTGGAACGGCGGCGGCCTGCACTTTTCGCGCGACTACGGCTTCGGCGCGGTCAACGCCTACAACGCCGTGCGCATGGCGGAAGCGTGGGGCCTGTTCGGTTCGCCGGCGACCAGCGCCAACGAGAACCGGTCAACGGTGAGCACAGCCTCGTCCAAGCCGCTGACCGACAACGGCGTGACGAACGTGACCTTCGACTTCAGCGGCGTTCCCTTTGCCGTGGAGTCGGTGGACGTGTCCGTGAACATCAGCCATGCCGCGCTGGACAGTCTGGTAATCGAGTTGGTTTCGTCCTCCGGGGCGGCTGTGAAGCTGTTCGACAAGGATGCCAACTCCGCTGGCACGAATCTGACCTGGAGCTTCAACGTAAACGCCTTCTTAGGCGAAAAGGGTCAGGGCACCTGGACGGTGCGGGTCACCGATACAGCAAACGGCAACACCGGCACGCTGAACAGCGCTTCCGTGACGCTGAACGGCAGCAGCCAGAATCTGGCCGACAACGTCTATCACTTCACCGACGAGTACTCCGACGTCGTCGGCAAGGGCAACCATGCCGCGGGCCTGTCCGACACCAACGGCGGCACGGACTGGATCGATGCGGCCGCCCTGCATGCGGCCAGCACCATCAACCTTGCAGCAGGCACTGCCACGATCGACGGCGTCAACCTGACGGTGGCAGGCATCGAGAACGTCGTGACGGGCGACGGCGCCGACAGCCTTACCGGCAACAGCGGCAACAACAAGCTCTACGGCATGCGCGGCGCCGACACCCTGAACGGCGGCGGCGGCAACGACACATTGAATGGCGGGGCGGGTACCGACACGATGGTCGGTGGGCTGGGCAACGACACCTACTATGTCGACAACAGCGGCGACACCATCACGGAAGCTACGGGAGCAGGCACCGGCACGGACACGGTGTATGCCACCGCCAGCTTCAACCTTGCCGCCCGCGGCGCCAACGTCGAGACGATCATCGCCTCTGCTGCCGGGCTGACGATCACCGGCAACAGCTTGGCCAACAGCCTCTACGATTTTGCTTCGGGAGCAGGCACGACCCTGGCGGGCGGGCAAGCCAATGACACCTATTACGTGCACAACGCAGCCAGCACGATCAGCGAAGATGCGGCAGGCGGCGTGGACACGGTCTACGCTTATGCCAGCTTCAACCTTGCCACCCGCGGCGCCAACGTCGAGGCGATCATCGCCTCTGCAGCCGGTTTGACGTTGACGGGCAACGGGCTGGCCAACAGCCTCTACGACTATGCTGCCGGTGCCGGCACGGGAATGGCCGGCGGGACCGGCAACGACGCCTACTACCTGCGCAACGGGGCCAGCACGATCAGCGAGGCGGCGGGAGCGGGCACCGACACCGTTTATGCCTCCGTCAGCACTACGTTGGGTGCCAACGTCGAAAACATCCTGGCTACTGCGGCCGGGCTGACGATCACCGGTAACAGCCTTGCCAACACCCTCTACGACTGGGCGGCCAGCGGCTCCACCATGGCCGGCAAGGCGGGCAACGACATCTATACTGTCCGCAACACCAACAGCACGGTCAGCGAGGATGCCTCCGGCGGCACCGACACGGTCTATGCCTATGCCAGCTTCAACCTGAACACACGCGGCGCCAACGTCGAGACCATCATCGCCTCTGCAGCCGGACTGACGATCACCGGCAACGGCCTCAACAACGGCCTCTACGATTTTGCCACGGGTGCGGGCACGGGCATGGCGGGCGGGATCGGCAACGACACCTACTTCGTGCGCAATGGGGCCAGCACGATCGGCGAAGCGGCAGGAGCAGGCGCCGACACGGTCAACGCCTATGTCAGCTTCGACCTGAACACACGTGGCGCCAATGTCGAGACGATCATCGCCGCAACGGCCGGGCTGACAATCGGAGGCAACAATCTGGCCAACGGCCTCTACGACTGGGCGGCCAGCGGCTCCACCATGGCCGGCAAGGCGGGCAACGACATCTACTATGTCCGCAACACCAACAGCACGGTCAACGAGGATGCCACTGGCGGCACCGATATAGTCTATGCCTATGCCAGCTTCAACCTTGCGGCACGCGGCGCCAACGTCGAGACGATCATCGCCAACGCGGCGGGGCTGACGCTGACCGGCAATGGCGGGGCCAACGGCCTCTACGACTATGCCGCCGGCGGCAGCGCCCTGGCGGGCGGCGGCGGCAACGATGCCTACTACCTGCGCAACGGGGCCAGCACGGTCAGCGAGGATGCCACCGGCGGGGCCGACACGATCTACGCCTTTGTCGGCACCACGCTTGGAGCGAATGTCGAGAACGCCGTGGCGAATGCTACCGGGCTGACGATCACCGGCAACAGCCTTGCCAACACCCTATACGACTGGGCGGCCAGCGGCTCCACGATGGCCGGCAAGGCGGGCAACGACGCCTATAGCGTGCGCAACTCCAACAGCCTGATCAACGAAACGGCGGAAGCCGGAAGCGGCACGGATACGGCCATCGCCTATGCCGACTTCAACCTGGGCACGCGGGGGGCCAACGTGGAAAACCTGCGCGCCGGCACCGGCGGGAACCTTGTCCTGACGGGCAACAATCTGGGCAACACAATCGTCGGCGGAGCGGGCAGCAACACCATTGCCGGCGGGCTCGGACTGGACACTTTGACGGGAGGGGCGGGTGCCGACAGGTTCGTCTTCAACACGGCGGCAAGTGCGGCCAACTTCGACACGCTGACCGACTTCAGCCATG
>CAXTCF010000146.1:0-9702 GCA_964242945.1 uncultured Rhizobiaceae bacterium
CTCGGCGGTCGCGTTCCGGGCGGCGTCGCTGGCGCTGGGCGGGCCGAACGCGCTGATGCAGGCGGGATTCACGCTGGCGCTGGTGACGGCTCTTCAGACCGTGCTGATGCTCGTTCCCATCGTGCTGCGCCAGCCCGACGAACTCGCCCGCATCGCGCGCGCCTGGAAGCCGGCGGCGCTGGTCGGGCTGGCGGGAGCTTCCGCTTCCTTCGGCTGGTTCACCGCCATGACGATCCAAAATGCGGCAGTGGTGCGCTCGCTGGCGCAGGTGGAGATGCTGTTCACCTTCGCCTCCTCCGTGATCGTCTTCCGCGAGCGCGTGACGCGGCTGGAGGTGCTGGGCTGCACGGCGATCGTGGCGGCGGTTTTAATTCTTCTCTGGGCGGGCTGAACCGATCGCGGCGGCAGATGCCCCTCACTGCCCTGCCGGACTCTCTCCCACAAGGGGAGAGAGGGGTTGAAAGATCGGCTTTCGCCAACCGCCAACGTCGCAGAAGAAGTGGTGCGCTCGAAGCTGCCTTTCTCTCCTCTTGTGGGAGAGATGTCCGGCAGGACAGTGAGGGGTGGCCACGCGCCTTGAAGCAAGGCTTTTGTCAGTGCCCGCCACCGCCGCTTCGAGCCGGCGCCGGTGCCGGCTTGCGCATCAGCAGCGTGCCGAGCGCCAGAGCGCAGAATATTGCGGTCAGGATGACAAAAATGTCGATGAAGGACAGCACGGTAGCCTGCTGGCGCACCAGATGCGCCATCTGCGCCGTGGCCGCCGTCATGCCGTCCAGCCCGTGCGCCATGTTGTTGGCGGCCATCGAGTTCATCCGCTCGACCGCTTCCGGGCTGTTCCAGTTGACGTGCTCGGCCAGCCGCGCCTCGTGCAGCGCCGTGCGGTCGAGGATCAGCGTGTTGATCACCGCCAGCCCCACGGCGCCGCCCAGGTTGCGGGTGAGGTTGAAGAGGCCCGACGCGCCCTTGATGCGGTCCGGCGACAGCGTGCCCAGCGCCAGATTGTTGATCGGCACCATGCACAGCATCAGGGAAACGCCGCGGAAGATCTGCGGCACCAGCAGTTCCCAGAAATCCCAGTCGGCGGTGAGCTTGCTCATGCTCCAGGTGCCCATGCCGAAGCCGATCAGGCCGATCATCAGCATGAAGCGCATGTCCATCTTGTTGGACAGGATGCCCGCGACCGGCGCGGTGAAGAACATGCACAGGCCGGAGATGAACAGCGTTTCGCCGATCATCATGGAGTCGAAGCCGCGGATGCGCGCGAGGTAGAGCGGGTAGAGGTAGGTCAGCCCATAGAGCCCGACGCCCAGACAGAACGAGAAGATCGTGCCGGTGGCGAAGTTGACGTTCGTGAAGGCGCGGAAATCAACGATCGGGAACGCGGCAGTTGCGGCCCGCCAGGCGAACAGGATGCCGCCCGCGACCATCAGCACCGCCGTGATCAGCACGGCCTCGTCCTGGAGCCAGTCGTTGGTCGGTCCCTCTTCCAGCACGTATTCCATGCAGCCGAGCAGCAGCGCCATGCCGAGCAGGCCCCACCAGTCGAACTGCTTCATCAGCTTGGGTTCGGGCTTGTCGAAGTCGATCAGCATATATGCGGCGATCGCGACGAGGATGCCGGGGCCGACATTGATCAAAAACAGCCAGTGCCAGGAAAAGGTCGCCGAAAGGTAGCCGCCGACGGTCGGGCCGATGGTCGGGGCGAGCGTGGCCACCAGGCCGATCATCGGCGAAACCATGGCCCGCTTGGACGGCGGGAAGATCGTAAAGGCCGCCGCGAAGACGGACGGGATCATGCCGCCGCCGATGAAACCCTGGATCGCGCGATAGACGATCATCTGGTCGATGTTGGTGGCGGTCGCGCAAAGCGCCGACGCGGCGGTGAAGCCGGCCGCCGCGATCGTAAACAGCACGCGCGTGGACATGATCCGCGCCAGCGTACCCGAAAGCGGGATCATGATCACTTCGGCGATGAGGTAGGAGGTCTGCACCCAGCCGATCTCGTCCGAGCCGGCGGAAAGGCCGGCCTGGATTTCGGCGAGCGAGGCCGAGACGACCTGGATGTCCAGGATCGCCATGAACATGCCGAACACCATGGCGAGAAAGGCGATCACCCGCCTGACGGGTACGCCCTCTTGAGCGGGAATAGCGCCTCCCGCGGGGATCGCAGCAGCAGACATGGCTTCGGCCTTTCGGAAAGCCCCGTTTTACGGGTTGGCTTTCGCCTCCTGCCCGCCGAAGAAGCGCCCCGTGAGCGAAGAGAACATTTTCGAGATGCCGGTCTGGGGCGGCTTGACGTAGCCCGGCATCGTGCGGCTGTCGATGTCCACCACCACGCTCAGGCCGGCGCGCAGCTTGCCGCTCGTGAGAGCCTCGGCGGGAAGCTTGACCCGAACCGGGACGCGCTGCACCACCTTGGTGAAATTGCCCGTCGCGTTTTCGGCCGGCAGCAGCGAGAACACCGAGCCGGAAGCCGGCGCGATCGACTCGACCGTTCCGGTGATCGGCTCGCCGTCCAGCGCATCGACGGAAACCTTTGCCGTTTCGCCGGGCGCGATGCTGGCCAGCTGCGTTTCCTTGAAGTTGGCATCGACATACAGCGCGTCGGAGGGCACCAGCGCGAGGAGCCGGTTGCCGGCGCTCACCAGATTGCCCTTCTGGACCGACAGGTTGCCGACGATCCCATCATAGGGCGCGCGCAGCACGGTGAAGCCGAGGTCGCGCTCCGCCTTCTGAAGGTCGAGCTGCAGCGAGGCGATGGTGCTCGCCGCCTCGTCGCGCTGTGCGGCGAACACGTCGGCATTGGCCTGCGCCGCCTGGATCTGCGCGGCGGCAGCGGCCAGCGCGGCGTTGGCCTGATCGAGCGAGGCGTTTGCCTGATCAAGGGTCGCCTGCGAACCGACCCGGCTCTTCACGAGGTCCACCGCGCGCTTCTGGGCTGTGGCGGCATTGCGCTGCACGGCTTCAGCCGATTCACGCTGCGCCTGGGCCTGCGCGACGGAAGCGAGCGCACCCTGGCGCTGCGCGTCGATGCGCTTCAGCGTCAGTTCCTGCGAGGCGATCTTCGCCTTCGCCTGGTCGCGGGCGATCACGTAGTCGCCGTTTTCCAGTTCCACCAGCGGATCGCCGGCCTTGACATGGCTGTTCGCCACGACGTCCACATTCGCGACATAGCCGCCGACCTTGGGCGAAAGGATCGTCAGGTCCGCGCCGACATAGGCGTCGTCGGTGGACACGGTGAAGCGGCCGACCGTCCAGTAGTCGTGCCCGTACCAGCCGCCGCCGGCAAGCGCCGCCACCGCGACGAGCCCGAACACCACTTTGCGCGCGCCGCCCTTTTTCTTCGGCGGCTCCACTGCTGCCTGGACAGTCTGCGGCGGGGCCGCGGCAGGCGTTTCCGGCTGCGGTGCGGCTTCCGGCAGTTCGGCCGGCACTGTTGCAGGCTCGGTTTGCGGCTCCGGCTGGCGCGCACGATCCACCACTTTCGGGAAGGGGCGGACGGTGCTGGCTTCCTCAGGCATGGCCATGATGCTATCCAATGAAATTCGCGGACTGAACCGTTTGGTTCGATTGACATAGAACCCAGGCCGCCCCACATCAAGGCGAACTGAACCGTTCGGTTCGATTTATTTTTTGCTCGTGAGCGCGGGATGTCTGAGGCTTTATCTGAAACCTTGAATGACACAGTTTTCCTAAGGGAATCGGAAGAGGGCTCCGCAGCCGGCAAGCGGGCGGCGGGCCAGAACCCGGCGAAGCGCGAGCAGATCCTGGACGGCGCCAAGCGCTGCTTCCTGGCCGAGGGCTTCGAGGCGGCCAGCATGAACGAGATCACCGCTCATGCCGGCGTTTCAAAGGGCACGATCTACGTCTATTTCCAGAACAAGGAAGACCTGTTCGCGGCCCTGATCGACCGCGAGCGCGGCCGGCTGCTGGCATCGGCCGAAACAGAACTGGACCCTTCCAAGCCGGTGGCCGAAGCCTTGCGCGCCTTCGGCATCGCGCTTGCCACGCACATGACCGCGGACGAGACGATCCGGTGCCAGCGCATGGTGCTCGGCATCATCGAGCGCATGCCGCGCATCGCAACGCGCTTTTTTTCGCAGGACCAGACATCAGCCGTTACGATTCTCTGCCGCTATTTCGAGGCCAAGGCCGCGGAAGGCCTGCTCCATATCGACGACCGCGAACTGGCGGCGTCGCAGTTCCTGGCGCTCTGCAATTCCTGGCTTCACAAGAGCCGGCTGTTCGGCAACCGCACGGAGCCCTGGGAACCGGCCGACGTCGCGCGCGTCGTGGACGCGGCGGTGGCGATGTTTCTCCGCCACTACAGCACCGGCCCGATTCAATCCGGAACAGCCTGACGGAGCAAAAGCCGGCGGAGCGAGTTTGGGCCGATCGGATCAGCCCGCGGGAAAGTCCATGGCCCTCGAAAACCTGCCCAAAGGCGCGTTCGGCAAGGACGACCCGTCGCCGGACGTGCGGTTCTACACGATGCCCCGCTTCGTAACGCATATCGACGATGCGGCGATCGCAGGGGTAATGCAGGCCTATCGCGAGTTCCTGCCGGCCGGCGGGCGAATCCTCGACCTGATGTCCAGCTGGGTCAGTCACCTGCCTCCGGAAGCCGAATACGGAGAAGTCGTCGGCCACGGCATGAATGCGGCGGAGCTTGCCGCCAACCCGCGGCTTTCCCGCTGGTTCGTGCAGGACCTGAATGCCGACCCGGCTTTGCCCCTGGAAAACGGCAGCTTCGACGGCGCGGCGATCTGCGTGTCGATCCAATATCTGCAGGAGCCGGTGGAGGTCTTGAGGGAAGTCCGTCGCGTGCTGCGGCCCGGCGCGCCGCTGGTGATCTCGTTTTCCAACCGCTGCTTTCCGACAAAGGCGGTGGCGATCTGGAAGGCGCTCGGCGGGCGCGACCACTTGGCGCTGGTCGCCCTTTACCTGGAAGAAGCCGGGTTCTCGTCCATCGAAACGCTGGAGCCTGAACCGCCCGGCGGCCGCTCCGATCCGCTGTGGGTGGCAGTCGGCCGAGCTTAAACAGGTGAGCAGGGCGGCAGGCGTCCAGCGCCCCCGCCCTGCCGGCAGCCTGCTAGAGAGGCGCCTTACTTGACGATCTCGACATCGGTGGCATTGTGCCGGCCCTTGTCCATCGTCCAGGAGACCTTGACCTTCTCGCCGGCCTTCAGGCCAGGATCCTTGAAGTCGGCCGGCAGGCGATAGACCGAGCCGTCCTTCAGCGTCAGCTTATGCGCCTTCAGGCTGATGGACTTGACGCTTCCGGTCGTATCCATCGTAGCATTGGCGGCGAAAGCCGCGGGCGCGGCGGAAAGGGCGGCGGCAAAAGCCACCGGAACAAGAAGAGCACGCATTTGCGTCATTCCTTCGGAGTGCGTCCGGGTTGGGTTCTCGGAACACGGGGAAAGCCGTCCGGGAGCGTCGCGTCGCGGCCAATCCGGCCACCGGCGCTCCCCGGCTTCGGCAAGAGGAGTAGCCGGTTGATCACACCTGTTCAAATTAAGGAAAAATAATTTGCGAAGACAGGATTTCGCCGCGATCGGCCTGTTACGGGGATGAATTGCGGCAGAGCAATCCGCATAGCGGAAACGGCAGATTCAGCTGTTTCCGCGGGAGCTTAGCGCTCACGACGCACCAGGCAGCAGTTCGAACTCGCCGTAGAACTCGCCATAATCGCAGGTCAGTTCCTCTCCCGCCGCGATGTCCCGGCGCGCCGTGCCGCCGGTGGGCACGGAGAAATCCGTGTTCGGCTCCGCCGCGTGATTCATGAACCGGCCGTTGTCCACCTCATAAACGATGAAACCCGGCTGGTCGGGGCTTGGATAGGCATAGCGGTCCAAGAGTTCGCGCAGGACCGGCGCAGCGGCTTCGTAGTCGGCCTGCGCGACAAGGCGGTCGAAGCCGGGCTCCAGCCGCCAGATCGATGTTCCCGCCTGAATGGGTTCAGCCGCAAACACGCCCACGCCTTCGATGGCGCTTGCAGCGACATAGGTCCTGACCAGCAGCATGCTTTCTTCGGCCTCAAGCGGCAGGAAGCAGTTTCGTGGCTGCATTCCTAGTTTGCGATTTATACATCAACGGTCTGCACCGCGCGGTGCGGACAGTCGAGAAGTGACGCTCTCGTTATAGATCATTTCGCATTGAGGTTGATTTGTACCCAGCGTTTACGAGATAGTTCTGGCATTCGCTTGGCGGGATAGTTTTGAGGATTTCGGCGAGCGCCTCATGGACGGCCTCGACGGTGCGGCCCATGGCCTTTCGCATGGTGCGCTTGAGCTTCGAGAAGAGCTGCTCGATCGGGTTAAGGTCGGTGTGTTTGGTCCCGGCCATTGGTGGTGCGGGTTTTGTTTGAACCTGGACGGCTCGTCTGTCCAGGCTTTGCAGATGGCTTCATAGGGTGTGAGGCCGGGCAGGGTCTTCAGGCGACGGGCAAAGTTGTAGGCGGCGACGAAGTCGGCGAGGTGCTGACGGAGTTGGTCGTGGCTATCGTAGTGGAAGCGCCTGACGGTGGCTTCCTTGATGGTGCGGTTCATGCGTTCGACCTGACCGTTGGTCCAGGGATGCCTCGGCCGGATGGTGCGATGATCGATGTCGGCCTTCGCGCAGGCGTATTCGAAGGCATGCGCCCGGAAGAACTCGCCTGCCGCCATGGCTTCCTTGATCAGAGGCACGGCCGTGCCGCCTGCGCCGGGCGTGGTGAACTGGATGCCGTCATCGGTGAGCACGGTGTGGATCTTGTAGGGAACGGCAACCCTCAGCTTTGCCATCGCCGATCCCCCGCACAGAACGTGGATTTGTCCCGCTTCAGTCTCCTGCTTCCGCGCCTACGGGCATTTGCCCATTGCCGCTCAGGTATGAAACGGGAGTTTAGAGGCATGACTGGAGTGATCAATCCGTCCGAGGCGCGCCCCGTGCTCGGCAACTAGGCGCAGGCCGAACGAGTCAGGACGCAGAGCTGGGGCGCGGTCGTGGACAGTGAGGCCGGCGCGCAAAGCGAAAATCCGTTTGCCGTAGGCAATCAGGGTTTCGAGCGACTGCATCGCGAAGGTCGCGGCAGGCAGCATCGCGGCATAGACTTGGTCGCCTTCTTCGATGCGGCCCGCCTCGAAATGCCGGAAGGCAGCGAGCGCGTGATCGATCAGGTCCGGCGCCAGGATGAAGCCGGCGCAGCCGGCGCGGAGGTTATCGGCAAGCTCCAGCCCGCCGCGCCCGTTGAAGACCGGCAGGCGCCCGCCCGTCGCTGCGATCAGTCGGGCGATCTCGACGGCCGAGCCCTCGCCCTTGAGGAGGCGGATGTTGGGGTGGCGTTCGGTGAGCCGGGCCACGTCGTCGGCGCCGAGACCCCGCCCGAAATAGGCCGGCGCGTTCTGTACCGCGACCGGAACCGTCAGCCCGTCGGCCACGCGGCCGAAGAAGTCGATGTACTCGTCGATGCCGTACTGGCCCGCCAGCGGCGGTTGCAGGATGACCCAGTCGGCGCCGGCGCGCTCGGCGTGACGGGCGAGCGCGAGCTGCTCGGCGACGCTGTTGCCGGCGATCGTCACACCGAGGGGTTTGCTGCCGTTCACGTCCTCCGCCGTCCAGTCGACGAGGGTGCGGCGCTCGGCCTCGGTGAGCTTGGCGACCTCGGTTGCGAGGCCGAGCACGGCGATCCCCGCGACCCCGAGGCGCAAGCAGATTTCCGTCTGGCGCCGCATGGCGGCGCGGTCGAGCCGCTCGCCGGCGTCGAAGAAGGCGTAGAGGATGGCGTGGATGCCACGCGCCGTCATGCGTCCGTTCTCACCATTCGGCGACCGACCCGTCCCTGTGGCGCCAGACGGGCGCGCGCCAACGGTGGCCGACCTTGGCCATGGCTTCCACATGCGCTTCGTTCACCTCGATACCGAGGCCGGGATCTGTCGGGATGTCGAGGTGGCCGTCCTTCAGGGTGAAACCCTTTCCGGGCAGGAGATAGTCGAGAAGATCGCCGCCCTGATTGTAGTGGATGCCGAGGCTCTGCTCTTGGATGAAGGCGTTGTAGCATGTCGCCCCGACCTGTAGGCAGGCGGCGAGCGCGATTGGGCCCAGCGGGCAGTGGGGCGCGAGCGCGATGTCGTAGGCTTCCGCCCAGTGGCCGATCCGGACCATTTCCGAGATGCCGCCGGCATGCGCCGTGTCGGGGTTGATGACCTGCGCGGCGCGCAGTTCGAACACGCGCTTGAAGTCGTAGCGGCTGTGCATCCGCTCGCCGATCGCGAGCGGGATCGAGGTGGCGCGGGCAAGGTCCGCCAGCGTTTCCACCATCGCGGACACCACCGGGTCCTCGACGAAGAGCGGGCGCAGCGGCTCCAGTTCTTTCAGGAGCACGCGGGCCATCGGCGCATGCACGCGGCCGTGGAAGTCGAAGGCAAGGTCCATGGTGGCGCCGACGGCCTCACGCAGTTCGAACAGGGTTTTGACGATGCCATCGACCTTGGCGAACGTATCAACAAACTGGAGTTCCTCGCAGATGTTGAACTTCACGGCGTCGAAGCCGGCCTCGCGCATGGCCTTCGCGCCCGCGACGAGGTTGTGCGGCCGGTCGCCGCCAATCCAGCAATAGGAACGGATGCGCTCACGCACCGGCCCGCCGAGAAGCGAATGGACCGGCACGCCCAGCACCCGCCCCTTGATGTCCCAGAGCGCCATGTCCACGCCCGACAGCGCGCTCATCAGGACGGGACCGCCGCGGTAGCAGCCGTTGCGGTAGATCATCTGCCAGATGTCTTCGATCCGCATGGGATCGCGGCCGATGAGAAAGTCATCCAGTTCGGCGATCTTGGCGGCGAGCGTCGCGGCGTGCCCTTCAAGCACCGGCTCGCCCCAGCCCGACACGCCCTCGTCGGTCTCCACCTTGAGGAAGAGCCAGCGCGGCGGAACGAGAAACGTCTTGAGCTTCGTGATCTTCACGACGGCACCGGAAAAGAGGTCGTATCGGCAGGCAGATGGCCGGGCGCGAGCAGCGTGATGCGTACGGCCCATTCGTGCACGCTGCCGGGTTCGAGCAGCCTCGCCTGTCCCAGCTGCTCGGCGGAGACGAGATCGTCGGCGCCGGCGCTGGTGGGCTCGATCGCAAGCTGATGAACGGGGCCCTCTTCTGGCCAGCCGCCATGGTCGAGCCAGAGGCCGAGCGCCGGGACGTCTTCGGCCTCCACCGAGAAGCGGATGCCGCCCGCCGGGCCGGAAAGCTCGGCGCCCGCCTGTCCGCCGAGAACGAGATAGGCCTTCAGCGCAAAGCCGTCGACAGGTCCGCCGACGACCGACAGATCGCGGCGCGGCGCGGGGAGGTGCGGCCAGTCGATCGCCTGCGCCGGGATCGCCTGACCGGCCGCCGTTCCGCCGGTGAGACGCGCCGTCCCGGACGCGCCCGTCAGCCGGATGCGCCAGCCCCGACGCGCGGCCAGGAGGCAGTGCTGGCTCCACAGGTAAGGGAGCGCATGGCGGCCTGTGCCGGTGAGGCGGTAATGCTCGACCACTGTCGCTTCTTCGAGCGTCAGCCTGCGCTCGAAGCGGAAGTTCGGAGCCTCGAATCGGGCGGCAAGAGAGCCGCCATCGCTCTCGATGAGCCAGGGCCGCCCCCACAGCGCCCCATGGTCGCGCAGCCGGGCCGGCCCCCAGGCGGGATGGCGGCAGGGGGCCACGGTCGGAAAGCACTCGTCCCAACCC
>CAXTCF010000147.1:0-9600 GCA_964242945.1 uncultured Rhizobiaceae bacterium
CTGTACCCCCACCCTCTATCCCTCCCCACAAGGGGGAGGGGGTCGTCGGCGGCGCGTTGAAGCCAAATGCGATAGCCCTGGGTGACAGCCGCCGCGAATGGCGGTGACACGGTCGCCGGGAGAGGCTCAGACCTAGGATCAATCCCGCCGCAGCACCCTGTCCGCCGGCCCGAAGCGGTCGCTCGCATTCGTGCCCTGGTGCCAGTAGGGATAGAGGACGGGCGGGCGGCTGACGTCGTCCAGCCGCTGGAGTTCCTCGGCCGAGAGTTCCAGCAATTCCGCTTCCAGGCTGTCGCGGAACTGCTCCTCGGTGCGTCCGCCGATCACCAGCGTCGCCACCGCCGGGCGGGTCAGCAGCCAGGCGAGCGCCACGCGCGCGCCGGACACGCCGCGTTCCTCGCCGATCGCAACGATCGCGTCCACGATCCGCCACAGCCGGTCCTCGTCGCGGATCGGCGGCTCCGTCCAGCCGGCGAACTGGCGCGAGCCTTCCGCATAGTGGCCCTTGCGGTGCTTGCCGGAAAGCAGGCCCGCCGCCAGCGGGCTCCACACCATGACGCCGAGGCCCTGGTCCACCGAAAGCGGCAGCAGCTCATACTCCGCCTCGCGCGCTTCCAGCGTGTAGTGGATCTGCTGCGTCACGAAGCGCGAAAGCCGCTCTTCCCGCGAGATGCCGAGGGCCTTCATCACCTGCCAGGCGGAGAAGTTGGAGCAGCCGGTATAGCGGACCTTGCCGTGCTTCACGAGGATGTCCATCGCTTCCAGCGTTTCTTCGAGCGGCGTCAGCCCATCCCATTCGTGCAGCAGATAGACGTCGAGATGGTCGGTTTGCAGGCGCTTCAGGCTGGCCTCGCAGGCTTCGATCACGTGTTTTCGCGAAAGCCCGCTCTGGTTGGGCCCGTCGCCCATGGGGAAGCGGACCTTGGACACGATCAGCACGTCGTGGGGCCGCTCCCCGCCCAGCACTTCCCCGATGATCGCCTCGCTTTCGCCGCCGGAATACATGTTGGCGGTGTCGATCACGTTGACGCCGGCGTCCAGGCAGACGTCGATCATCCGCCGCGCCTCTTGCGCGCGGGCGGACCCGATCATGCCGAACACCCCTTTGCCCCCAAAAGTCATGCTCCCCATGGTGAGCGTCGAGACTTTCAGGCCGGACCGGCCGAGTTGACGGTATTGCATCGCGAGCATCCTCCCTTTTATGCGACCAGCCTCCCCTTAGCCGATAAGTTCGCACACAGAAATCGGCAGGGATGCAAATGTTCTGTTTCCCGGATCGGTCATCCGGGAAACTGCGAGCCGCGCGGCGGATCAGATGGCGCCGCGCGTGGCCAGTTCGTCCTTGAGGTAGGCGTAGTAGATCGGCGCGGCGATGAGGCCCGGTATGCCGTGCCAGGCTTCAAGCACGACCATCGCCAGCAGGATCTCCCATGCCCGCGCGTTGATGCGCCCGCCGATGATCCTGGCGTTGACGAAGTATTCGAGCTTGTGGATCGCCACCAGGAAGGCCAGCGAGCCCAAAGCCGCCACCGCCGAAACGCTCAGGCTGACGACCACGATGACCGTGTTCGAGATCAGGTTGCCGACAACCGGCAGCAGCCCCACGACGAAGGTCACCACTATGATCGTTCTGACAAAAGGCAGGTGGATGCCGAACAGGGGCAGGATGGCGACGAGATAGATAGCCGTCAGGGCCGTGTTCAGCGCCGAGATGCGGATCTGCGAGAAGACCACGTTGCGGAACGCCCGGCTGAAGGTCTCCGTGCGGTCCAGCAGTTCGGATGCCAGCGGGCGCAGGGCAGGGGAACGGGACACCGGGCTGAGCGCGACCAGGCCGCCGACAACCATGCCGACGAAGATGTGGATGATCAGAAGGCCCAGCTCGCCGCCGACGAGTTGTAGTTGTCCCGCATGCTCGCGCAGCATGCGCGCGGCGAGCGCCTCCAACTCCTCCAGGTCCGCCGGCAGATAGGTTTTCGCCCAGTCCGGCGCGTGAAGGCGGGTGGAGTCGATGATCTCCGCCATCTTGCGCAGCAGCGTGTCGATGCCCTCTGCCCCGCTCGCAAACTGAGAGATGCCGCTGCTGATGCCGGCGGCAATCGCCAGCGCCAGCAGCAGCGCCAAGGCGACGACGGCGAGGATCCTCGATGGCGGAAGAGAAGCGCCGAAGCGGGCGAGCGTTGCAGCGGCGAACTCAACGAGATTATAGACCAGCAGCCCTGACAGGAGTGCGGGAAGCAGCCCGAACTCAAGAACGGCAACCAGCGCCGCAAAGGCCAGCAGGTATGAGACCACCCGGAAGCCTGTGGCGATCGGCATGCCTCACGCCTCTCCGGGGAAATCAGGCGAGCCTGCCGCCCGCATGTCTGCGAACGCTTTGAGGTGCCGGGTTTCCAAGAACCCATGCGCCAGGCGTTCAGGCCATGATCCCAAGGCAAGATCGTGACTGACCGCGGGCCGGTGAGATTGATGGAATGGTTCGTGCAAATGCTGGCTCAGAACGACGACTCCGGGCGGGCTGTGCGGCCAAGCGCATGGTATGCTGAACGACCAGGAGCCGCCACCGGGAATCCGCATGTATCCGCTGGTTCAGACTCCGTCGAAGGGCTTGTGCGGGGCAACGCCAAATTCGCCTGCGAGGCGCTCGCCGAACGGACGCCACTTCACCTGATTGATGCGGTGGCGTAGCATCGCGCATGCTCAGCGGTTTTCAGAACGCCCTCCTTTGCACGGCTCTCGCGCTGCCAGTCTTGATGGCCGCGCCCGCAGAGGCGCAATCCACCGCCATCACGTCCTACGAGGACCTGCACTTGGGCGACGCGGAGTCGGCTCTTCGCGAGTTCCTCTCGGCCTACCATCGGGGCGACTTCCTGGTCGCTTACTGGATCCTCGCGCCGGAAGCGCAAACCGAGCTTCAGCGGCAGCTGGCCATGTTCAACGCCGACCGCTTCTTCAGCGGCACGGTTGACTTCAAAGACCTGGCGATGCTCTTCCCGGCGCAAGCGGACGTCGAGCAGACGGACTTCGGCTTCCTGTTCGCGGACATGATGCGCTTTGGGCTGGCGCGCGGCATCCAGCCGCTCAACGTGGCAGGCCTTCCCGACGATCTGTCCAAATCCAACGTTCCCGTGCTTGGAAAGCGAACGGAGCGCACCGACGGCAAGGTCGAATACGCTGTGGCTTTGAAGGCCTATCCCAAGCCGGTCGTCTTCCGCCTGCAAACCTCGCCGCGCGGGCGATGGCGCGTTTATCAGGTGCTTTTGCCCGGAGGCGATGAGTCGTCTTTGCCCTTCGGCCTGCCAAAAGCGGCAGGTCCATAGCGCAGCCCAGCGCCCTCAAGGTCTTGGAAGAGTCCTATTGGGACGGCTCGGCGATAAAGACGGCCAGATAGTATCCGCTCCGATTAGCTCCGCCACTTAGACAACCTCGCTCAAGATGCGGAGGAGATCAAAATACCACATTAAATCCAAATGCTTGCGCTTTGAATGTGGCGGACAAAGAGGGATTGCGCCAGCTTCCTCAGAACCCGCAGAAACCTTGCATTCTCTCGGTTTTGCTTGACACCTGGCGCTGGAGCATCGGACGGTTAATCGGATGCAGGCTGGTGGTTGGGGCCAGGTCGCCAACGCGGATGGCTTCCGCATCATGGTTTACGACGTGCCGTCGGCCACCGCGTGGAACCCAGGCGAAATCCCGTTCTTCGTGTCGGTGCGCGGCGACGATGCCGATCAGCTGACCCGATACTGGGAGAAGCTTTCGACAGGCTCGACGATCGTCCAGCCGCTTGGGCCTGCCGGCTTCTCGCCGCTCTACGGCATGATCAAGGATCCCTTTGGCGTCCATAGCGACGTGTCGCGCGCGTCGCCATGGCTTCGCCAATGGGCGCTTCCAGGCGTCGCTCAGCGTGGGATCGTGTGTTTGGCTCTGGTTGGCTTCTTGCATTTTCTGGCACAGCGTCCTCCGGCATGCTCCGTAGTAGCGGCCTGTGCGCAGAGCAGGGTAGAAGGTTAGGGTTGGGGGACGAGCAGCATCACGGGCGATAATGACCGCCGCGGGAAGCTGCCCTTGACCATGAAAATAGCTCTGTTTAGCACGCCAAGAGCGGCGGCATCGGACAAACTCGTGGACGGCACCATCTTCGGCAGCCCTTCTGGTCTGGCCGGCATCATTGAGGTCAAGGGTCTTCTTGGGCCCACTGTGGCCAACCTCGGCACGCGGATCGTGGGTGGCGAATGGCGCGAGGGCGACGCGATACCCCGCGAGGTGGATCTAGCCGTTGAACTGGGGGTCGGACGCTCGGTGATCCGCGAGTGCCTGCGCATCCTGCGCGCCAAAGGCATGATCCGCAGCCGCACCTCAGACGGCACGCGCGTCCTGCCGCGCAGCCAGTGGCGGCTGCTCGATCCCGACGTGATGGAATGGCGCATCAAGGCGGACGACCGGCAGTCGCTACTTACCGAACTGATGCGGATGCGCCTCGTGCTCGAGCCGGGCGTAGTCTACTTCGCGACACTGAACGCAGCCCCGGCAGCCCGCCAGCGCATCAGAAACGCCTGGCTCGCCAAGGAGAACGTCTTCCACACGGCAAACCCAAACGCGTCCGACCGCCGTCAGCGCTTCATCGACACCGACATTGAGTTCCACCGCGCCTTCCTTGCCGCCACCGGCTCGGGCCTGCTGGACCAGCTCTTCGCCGTGATCGAGGCGGCGCTCGGCCTCCTGATCGACCTGCAGATGTCAGCCCGCGGCTATGTCACGACCATGATCAACATGGAGGAGAGCCAGGCGCTGCACGCCGCGGTCATGGCGGCCTTCGAGAAGGGCGACGCGGACGGGGCGCAGGACGCCATGCGTCACCTGATCGAGCGCGGCATAGCCGACGCCCATGACGGCTTCGCGCTCCTGAACCCCTGAGCCGCGGTCCCTCCGCCGCTCACTCATACATCCGGATGCTCACGCCGCCGTCGATCACGATGTTCTCGCCGATCATGAAGCGGGCCTCGTGCGAGGCGAGCAGCGCCGCGACGGCGGCAACCTCGTCGGGCCGGCATAACCGGCCGGGCGGCTGCTTGGCCTCGGCGGCGGCACGCGCCGCGGCCGGGTTCGCGCTGCGGTCGAACTCGTCCTGGGCGAGGCGCGTGTCCGTCCAGCCGGGCGAGATCGCGTTCACGGCGACACCGTCGCCGGCATACTGAAGGGCGAGCGCTCGCGTGAGGCCGAGCAGGCCATGCTTGGCGACCGGGTAGGGGAAGGTCGAGCGGATCACCGTCATCGCGTGGTTCGAGATGATGTTGACGATGCTCCCGTCGCGTCGCGTGATCATCTCGGGCAACACGGCCCTGGCGCAGAGCCACGCACCTTCAAGGTCCACCGCCATGCAGCGCCGCCAGTCCGCCTCGCTCGATTCGAGCGGCTCGCGGAAGATGTTGACGCCGGCATTGTTGACGAGCACCCCGACCATGCCGAAACGCGCGCGCGCCGCCTCATGCATCGCCCGGACGCTCGCGCCGTTCGACACGTCGCAGGCGAAGCCGGCGACGGGCGAGCCCGTTTCGGCGGCGATCCGCCTTGCCGTCTCGTCGGCCGGCCCCTCCTCGATATCGGCGATCGCTACGCTGGCGCCCTCCGCAGCGAACCGGCGGGCGATGGCCTCGCCGATCCCCCGCGCGCCACCCGTCACAACCGCGACCTGCCCTTCCAGCCTCCTCACGCGCTTTGGCTCCTGTCTCAATATCGCTTCGGGGACGGCTTGCCTTTTGTCTGACAAACCTCCTATCATCCTCATGCTTAGCAGGGAGGAAACAATGCGAGCAAAGCTGATCGCGGCGGTTGCCGCGTTTTTCGCGACGGCGCTGACGCCCGCGGTGGCCCAGAACGGCGACAAGCTGCTGGTCGCCATCTACAAGAGCGGCACGCAGCAGTATTTCATCGATCAGGCGCAGGGCTTCACCAAGGCTGCCGAGGCGCTCGGCTACAAGGCGCGCATCATCAATGTCGAGCTCGACTCCAACCTCGCCGTCAGCGCGGTTTCGGACGCCATCGCGTCCGGCGCCAAGGGCATCGGCATCACCGCCCCCGATCAGGCGCTGGGGCCGGCGCTGGCCAAGGCTGCCGCCGACGCCAAGATCCCGATGGTCGCCACCGACGATCCGCTGAAGGATGGGTCCGGCAAGGCTGTGCCGTTCGTGGGCTTCGATGGCACGGCTATGGGCACGGAGGTCGGCAAGCGGGCCGGCGAGCTGTTCAAGTCGTCCGGCTGGTCCGCAGGCAGCGACTACGGCGTGCTCAGCGTCGAGGTCCAGACGCTTTCCGTCTGCAACGACCGCACAAACGCCGCGCGCGGGCAGGTGACGGCGGCCGGCGCGAAACCCGACGCCATCAAGGCGGTCGCCTATGACGGCACGACCGACTCGGCGCTTTCGGCCGCGGGTCCGGTGATCACCGCCAATCCCGGCGTCAACAAGTGGGTGGTCTTCGGCTGCAACGACGAGGGCGTGCTCGGCACGGTCAATGCGCTCAAGAACGCAGGCTTCGCGCCTGGCGACGTGATCGCCGTGGGGCTCGGCGCCTACGAGGCCTGCCGGCCCTGGAAGCAGAACATCGACACCGGCTTCAAGGCCGCGCTTTACCTGAGCGGGGTGGATGTCGGCGACGCGGCGGCCCGCGCGCTGGTCAACTCGATCGAAAAAGGCACGCCGCTGCCCGAGCGCACCGTCGCCAAGACCACTATCGTCGATCCGAAGACCTACGCCTCCATCATGCCTTGCGGCTGACGGAGCGCGCGGCAGGCCGTAGGCAGGGACACGCCCCTGCGGTCTCGGGCTGGGCTGAGGATGGGGTTGCTTCATGCCCCCCTTTGCCCTGCCGGGCCTCTCGTCCTCCAGAGGGGAGATCGGAAGCTCGACCGCCTTACCCGGGTCTGCCACGTCGCAAGGCAGGTGCCGAACGTGCCGCCGCCGATCTCTCCACCTTTGAGGTTGCGATACCCGACAAGGCGAAGGGAGTGAAATCCGATGCAAGCGAAGTTGCAACCGTTCCCTCAGGCTCCGCCTCGTTGAAGCCTCCCGTGACCTCCTCTCCGGTTCTCGAAGTGCGCGGCGTCGGCAAGGCGTTTCCCGGCGTGCGTGCCCTCTCGCGCCTGTCGATGACCGTCGGCCGCGGCGAGGTCGTCGCCTTTGTGGGCGAGAACGGCGCGGGCAAGTCGACGCTGCTGAAGATCCTCAGCGGCGACTACCGGCTCGACGAGGGCCAAGTGCTGCTCGACGGCGCCGAGGTCTCGCACGCCTCGCCGCTCGACGCACGCAACGCCGGCTTCCGGCTCGTCCGCCAGGAGCCGGAGATCGTGCCCGACATCAGCGTTGCCGAGAACATCTTCGTCGGCGAGTATCCGTGCCGCGGCCAGGGTCTCGCGAGCCTGGGCCTCGTGGACTTTTCGGCGATGCGCGCCACCGTCCTGGCGCTGCTTGACCGCTATGGCTTCGGAGGGCTGATCGACATCTCGGCGATGGGACGCAGCCTGTCGCCGGCGCAGGCGCAGGTGGTGGAGATTCTGCGGGCGCTGAAGCCCGGCGTGAAGGTGGTGGCGTTCGACGAACCCACCTCCTCGCTCACCGCCGACGAGGTCGTGCGCCTGTTCGCGCTGATCCGCCAGCTTCGCGCCGAGGGGCTCGGCATCATCTATGTGTCGCACCGCTTGGCCGAGGTGATGGCGATCTCCGACCGCGTGGTCGTCCTGCGCGACGGGGCGCTGACGGGCGACCTCCCGACCGCCGGAACTAGCGAAAGCGAGATCGTCCGGCGCATGGTCGGCCGCGAGCTCATGCACGGCTTCTCCCGCGAGGAGACCACGCGCGCGGAGGTCGTGCTTGAGGTCGAGAACCTGTCCAGCCCCTGGCACCGGGGCGTGAGCCTGAAGATCCGCGCGGGCGAGGTGCTGGGCCTAGCGGGGCTCGTCGGCGCCGGCCGCACCGAACTTGCCAAGGTGCTGTTCGGCGAGTTTCCCAGGCACGGCGGCACGGTGCGCCTGTCCGGCACGGTACGCGACATCCGCTCGCCGGCCGACGCGATCGCTGCGCAGGTCGGCTTCGCGCCCGAGAACCGCAAGGCGGAAGGGCTGATCCTGGTCCGCTCGGTGATCGAGAACGCCTCCATGGCGGTCTATCATGCGCTCGCGCGCCTGGGTGTGCTGCGCCGGACCCAGATGGTGGCGGCGGTGGGACCGTTCATCCGGCGCCTGGAGATCAAGACGCCCTCGCTCGACCAGGAGGTCGGCAAGCTCTCGGGCGGCAACCAGCAGAAGGTGGTGCTGGCGCGCTGGCTCGCCGCAGGCCCGCGCCTCCTGATCCTCGACGAGCCGACGCGAGCCGTGGATGTCGGCGCCAAGGCCGAGATCTACCGCTTGATCGACGCGCTCGCCCGCGAGGGCATGGCGATCCTGCTGATCTCCTCCGAGATGCCGGAGCTTCTGGCGCTCTCGGACCGCATCGTCGTCATGCGCGACGGCCAGGTCTCGAAGCCGGTGGAAAAAAAGGACGCGACGGAGGAAGCCATCGTGAGTCTCGCGCTTGGAACGGAGCAGGCGGCATGAGCGCCGTGGAGGGAACCCGGTCGAGGCCCGCCGCGGAAGCCGAGGGGGGCTTGCGCCGCCTCGCGCGCTTCGTGGGTGCGGAGAACCTCTCGCTGCTCATCGCGCTTGCCGTTCTCGTCGCGCTGATCTCCACCCAGACCCCGTTCTTCTTCTCCTCGCGCAACCTCTTCAACATCGGCCAGAACATGGCCGTGGTGGGGCTGATCGCAGTCGGCATGACGATGGTGATCGTTTCCGCCGGCCTCGACATCTCCGTCGGCTCTATCGCCGGCTGCGCCTCTGTCCTCTGCGCGCTGGCGGTGGTCGGCGGCGGCACGGTGGCCGGGGGGCTGGCCGCCGGCATCGGCATCGGGCTCCTGCTCGGGATCGTCAACGCGCTGATCATCAACTACCTGAAGGTCAACGCCGTGGTGGCGACGCTCGCCACCTTCTCCGCCTTCCGCGGCGTGGCCTTCCTGATCGCGCCGGAAGGCCGCCCGGTCGGCGTGCTCGACCAGAACTTGGCGCAGCTCGGCTCGGGCCGCATTCTCGAAGTCGGCACCTTCCCCGGCATTCCGATCGCCTTCGCTATTCTGCTCCTGGTTGCCCTGGCCGGGCAGTTCGTGATGACCAGCACGGTCTTTGGCCGCTCGGTCTACTCCATGGGCGGCAACCCTGCCGCCGCGCGGCTCGCCGGCATCAACCTCAACCGGATGCGTTTCTGGATCTACGCGGTCTCCGGCGCCCTTTCGGGCCTGGCCGGCGTGATCGTGACGGCGCGCACCAGCTCCGGCCAGCCGGCCTCGGGAACGCAGGGGCTGGAACTCGAAGCGATCACCGCCGTGTTCCTGGGCGGCGCGCTGTTGGCCGGCGGCAAGGGCACGGTGGTGAGCTCCATGCTCGCCGTGCTGCTTCTGGCGGTTCTGTCGAACGGCATGAACCTCGTCGGCATCCCGACCTTCTACCAGCTCGTCGCCAAGGGGCTGCTTTTGGTGCTCGCGGTGGCGATCGGCCAATGGCGAATGGCGCTGGCC
>CAXTCF010000148.1:0-9523 GCA_964242945.1 uncultured Rhizobiaceae bacterium
CCGCCGTGTTCACGGCGATCCTCGGCACCTATGCCACGACGGTACTCCAGCTGTCCTCGCTTTCCCAGAGCATGGAGCGCGCGGTGCCGGCCGGACCCAGCCGCGTGTGCTTTCGGGAATGGCTGCTTTTGTCGCTGCCGATCTTCCTGATCGAAAGCTTCTTCTTCCTGCTCACCAACGCCGACGTGCTGATGGTCGGCGCCTATCTCCGGCCGGACGACGTCGCGGTGTATTTCGCCACGGTGAAGACGCTGGCGCTGGTGCACTTCGTCTATTTTTCCGTGAAGGCCGGCGTCGGCCAGCGTTTTGCGCAGATCAGCCACAGCGACCCGTCGCGGCTGCCCGCCTTCGCCAGGGAAACCGTCGCCTGGACCTTCTGGCCCTCGCTTGGCATGGCGCTCTGCGTTCTCGCGCTCGGCGAAGTGATGCTCAACCTCTTCGGCGCGGATTTCGCCGCAGGCTACCCCCTCCTCCTGCCGCTGCTCGCAGGCGTGGTGCTGCGGGCGGCGATAGGCCCGGCGGAAAGCCTGCTCACCATGAGCGGCCACCAGAACGCCTGCGCCGCCATCTTCGCCATGACGCTCGGCGTGAACCTTTCCCTGAGCGCTCTGCTGATACCTCAATGGGGCCTCTGGGGCGCCGCCACCGCCACAGCGTTGTCCATCGTGTTCGAGACGGCAAGCCTCGCCTTTGCGGTCTGGCGGCGGCTGGGCTTCGTCATGTTCGTGGCCGCGCCTGCCGCCCGCCCAAGCCGAGGATAGCCGAAATGCCCGCTTCTGCCCTGCCTGAGGAAAACAACGGCTCTTCGAGCGCCATGATCGCCGGGCTCGCCGGCGTCGGCGCGCTGGCGGAGCCCGCGGAGGTGGAGGTCGCCGCGCCCCGGCGGCCGCAGCGGCAGCTTGCCATCTACGGCGCTGCGGCCGGCTTCGACCTCGTGGAGGAACTCGACTTCCTTTGCGCGCGCACGGTCGAGCCCAACCTGTTCTTCAACCCGCATTTCCTGGCGCCCGCCATGCCGCGCCTGGAGGACCGCGAGGTGCGGCTCGCCGTCATCCGCGACGCCAAGGCCGAAAAGAGCCGGCTGCGGCTGCTCGTCCCCTTCACGATCGACAGGCCGGTGCCGCCCTTCGGGGTCGCCGTGCTGCGGGCCTGGGCCAGCCCGTTCGGCCCGCTCGGCACGCCGCTTGTCGATGGCGACGACCCGCAGGGCGTGGTGGAAGACTTTTTCGACATGCTCCTGGGGTCCGGGCTCAAGATGCCGCGGGTGCTGATGCTGCCGGACATGCGCCTCGACGGGCCGGTGGCGAAGCTGCTGGGCGAGCTGGCGCAGGCGCGCGGCCTTTCCCTGGAAACCTTCGGCACCGCCGAGCGCCCTTTCCTCCAAAGCGAACTCGATGGCGACGCCTATCTCCGCCAGTCGCTCCGCCCCCACCATTTCCGCGAGTTCCGGCGCCTCAAGCGGCGGCTGGAGACGCTTGGGCCTGTCGTGCATGCGATTGCGTCCGGGCCGGATGAGGTGCGCGCCGGGGTGGAAACCTTTCTTGCCCTGGAAGCGGCGGGATGGAAGGGCCGCAGCGGCACGGCGATGGCCATCGACCGCTTCCGCTCGGCCTTCGTGCGGGAAGCGGCGAACGGGCTGGCGGAGCGGGGCATGTGCCGCGTCCACACCTTAGGCGTCGGCGGAAAGATCGTGGCCGCGCTGGTGGTGTTCGTGGAGCGCGGCGTCGCCTATACCTGGAAGACCGCCTATGACGAGGAGTTCGCAGCCTTCTCGCCCGGCACGCTGCTGATGATCGAGGTGACGAAGGCGCATTTGGCCGATCCCGACATCCAGGCAACCGATTCCTGCGCCGTGCCCGACCATCCCGTGATGAGCAGGCTGTGGAGCGAGCGCCGGCCGGTCGGCACGATGGTGATCGGCCTCCAGCCGGGAATGGAGCACGTGGTCGCTCAGGCGGCGCGCCAGTTCCAGTTTTCCAAGGAAGCGCGCAACGCCGTGCGCCTCCTGCGCAACCGCATCAAGTCGGCGCTGCGGCTGAAGTAACGCTACAGCGCTGCTGCTTCGGCGCGTGCCTGCTCGCGAAAAGCCCGGCGTATGACCTTGCCGGACGTCGTCAGCGGGATCTTGTCCACGAAAGCGATCTCGCGAGGGTACTCGTGCGCGGACAAGCGCTCGCGCACCCAATGCTGGATTTCGGCGGCAAGCGCGGGGCTGGCCGCAAACGTTGCCTTCAGCACGACATAGGCCTTGACGATCTCGGTGCGCAGCGGGTCGGGCTTGCCGATGGCGGCGGACATCGCCACCGCCGGGTGGCCGCTCAGGCAATCCTCGATCTCGCTTGGGCCGATGCGGTAGCCGGAGGAAGTGATGATGTCGTCGTCGCGCCCGAAGAAGTGGAAGTAGCCGTCGGCATCCTCCCGCGCCTGGTCTCCGGTCAGCATCCAGTCGCCGAGGAATTTTTCGCGCGTCGCTTCCTCGTCCTCCCAATAGCCGAGGAACATCACGGGGTCCGGCCGCCGGATCGCGATGCTGCCGGTCTGGCCGCCCTCCACCTGCCGCCCTTCGGCATCGAGCAGCGCAACGCGATGCCCCGGCGCCGGCTTGCCGATGGCGCCTGCCCGCGCGATGCCGAGCCCCGCGCACGAGCCGAGCACGGCGTTGCACTCGGTCTGGCCGTAGAACTCGTTGACGGTCAGCCCGAACGCACTTTGCGCCCACTCGAACGTATCGCGCCCAAGCGACTCGCCGGCCGAGCCGATCGACCGGATTTTTAGGTCGAAGCGGCGGGGAAGATCAGGGACGAGGCGCAGCATGCGCAGCGCGGTCGGCGGCAGGAAGGCGTTGCGCACGCCCCATTTCTCCATCAGGCCGAGCGTGGCCTCTCCGTCGAATTTTTCCGTGGGCGCCGCCAGCACCGGCACGCCCCAATAGAGCGAGGGCAGGAGCGCGTTGAGCAATCCGCCGGCCCAGGCCCAGTCCGCCGGGGTCCACAGGAGGTCGCCGGGCTGCGGCATGCCTTCCTGCGCCATCGCGATGCCCGGCAGGTGGCCGAGCAGCACCCGCTGCCCGTGCAGCGCGCCCTTGGGCGGGCCGGTCGTGCCGGAGGTGAAGATCATCATCGCGGGATCGTCGGGGCCGGTGTTTTCCGCCTGAAACTCCGCAGGGCTATTCCGAACCAGCCGCCAGAAATCCGTGGCGTTCTCTCCCGGTGCGTCTGTTACTAGGACGAGGTCGAGCGCAGGCAGGCTCTTCTCGATCGAACGGAGTTTAGCAAAGCCGGCTGCGTTTGCGATCAACGCCTTGGCGCCCGCGCTGCGGAGCCGGTACTCGATGGCCTGCGCGCCGAAAAGCAAGGCAAGCGGCACCGCGACCGCGCCGAGCTTACCAATCGCGGCGTGCGCAACCGCCGCCTCAAGACCTTGCGGCAGCAGCAGCGCCACCCGGTCGCCACGCACGATGCCGGCACGTCGCAGACCCGCCGCCAGAGCGTTCGACAGCCGCGAGAACTCGCCGAAGGAAAGCGTCTTGGATCGGCCATCAGGCGCCTGCTCGATCAGCGCGATCCGATCCGGCTCAGCTGACGCCCAGGCGTCGCTTATCGCCGTTCCGATGTTGAAGTGTGCCGGCAGGTTCCAGGCGAAGTCCCGGACCAGTGCGTCGTAGCTCGTGCGGCGTTGCAGCATGAAAGCTGCTTTTATCTTGTGCGCCGCAGCAAGGAAAGCGCGATGTGCTGGTGCGGCTGGTTCAGTCCGTCGTGTCGAGCGCATCCGCGCTGATGGTGATCGTGCCGATCTGCGTGCCGACGCTGGCCTCTACCGGCGCATAGACGCCGGTGCGCTCCAGAGCGGCGAAGGTGATGCTGATGCGGCTCTTGTCGCGCAGGTATTCGATCGCCTTTTTCCCCTTGCGGTAGCCGGCAACCGGAATGAAGCGTGCCTTGCAGGTGATCGCTTCCGATCCGTTCCACTTGTCCTTTCCGACAAGCGAAAGCTGGAGATCGGCCCGGATCTCGCCGTCATAGAGGTGCACCGTGCGGCCGCAGACCTCATCAAGGCTTTTTGCGCGCACCAGCGTGGCGGACAGGGGGTCGGCGACGGTCCGAAGGTCGCCCGGCTTCAATTCGACGCGATCCTTGCGGACCTTGGGAGGCGGAATGTTCTCCGTTTTGACTACGTTGCCGCCCGAGAACTCGACGGAGGTGCGCTTCTTCTTGTCGCCTTCGGAATAAGTGATCTCGTAGCGGTCAGGCTGGGTGCGGCCGCCTACGAAGCGCCCGGAAATGCGCGCCGAGCCTTCCGTGCTGTCGAAGATGCTGGCAAGGCCCGCGCTGGAAAACGAGCCTTGGACGGAAAAGCGGTCGCCATCAAAACTGCTGGTGAATTGCGAGCGCCCGACCGGCAGGCCGAGATAGGAGATGGTGTAGCGGCTCTTGAACGTTTCCGCCTGGGCGGTGGCAGACACGAGGGCTAGAACGCAAAGACACGAAGCGCGACGGAACATCAAACAGAGCCTTGTCTGGGAAGAGGACCGGGCGTGGGGCGCGGGATGCGGAAAGCTCCTTCCCGGGCAATTCGGCGATTATGTGGAGGGCGCCGCCAGCGCGCACTGCAAGGGCCAGCCGCTTAAGCCAAGCCAGCCGTCAAGCGGTTGGCCTGCGGGCGCAGCACCGCCGCGGGTTGACCCTTTTGGTGATTGGCTTTATGGGAGCCGCAAATCCTTTCAGGGGCCGCATAAGCACGCGCGCTGTTTTTCGGTGCGCCGTCCATCTGTTCGGCTGAAACGCAACGGAACGAGAAGAAAATGTCCCGCGCCTGTGAACTGACCGGCAAGGCCGTGCTGACCGGCAACACCGTGAGCCACGCCAACAACAAGACCAAGCGCCGCTTCCTGCCGAACCTCGTCAACGTGACGCTGATTTCGGAAGCTCTGAACCAGAACGTGCGTCTGCGCATCTCCGCCAACGCGCTCCGCTCCGTGGAGCATCGCGGCGGGCTTGACGCTTTCCTCGCCAAGGCGGGCTCGGCCGAGCTTTCGCCGCGCGTGCGCCTGCTGAAAAAGCAGATCGCCAAGAAGACCGCGGAAGCCGCCGCGGCTTAACGAGCGGCTTCGGCCTTAAGACAGCACATCGCCGGCCTGAATACGGCCTTCGAGCCTTTCCGCGTCGGATTGTTTCTGCGCCCGCTGGTTCCATACCCCAGGATAAAAAAATGAGCCGCCCTTCTGCGCCGCGCCCTTCCCTGCTGCCTTTCGTGGCGGCGATGGCGCTTGCCGTGCTCGCTTCGAACATCCTCGTGCAGTTTCCCGTGATGGGCAGTGCGGGCGGCGTGCAGCTTGCCGACATCCTGACCTGGGGCGCCTTCACCTACCCCTTTTCCTTTCTGGTGACCGACCTCGCCAACCGGGCTCATGGGCCCTCCACGGCGCGGCGCGTGGTGTTTGCGGGCTTTGCCGTGGCGGTGGTGTGCTCGGTTGCGGTGCCGCCCCTCTTGTTCCGCTTCGGCCTGATCCCGTTCGAAACCGAAGCGGGGCGTCTGGCGCGCATCGCAGCCGCTTCCGGAGCGGCTTTTCTGGTCGGGCAGCTCTTCGACGTTGCCGTGTTCAATCAGTTGCGGCAGGGCTCGTGGTGGCGGGCGCCGGTCTTTGCGTCGCTCGCAGGCTCGGTGCTCGACACTGCCGTGTTCTTCACGGTCGCTTTTTCCGCCGCCTTCGCCTTTGCCGGCCCGAACGATGCCTTCGCGCTGGAAGCTTCGCCGCTGCTCGGAACTTTCGCGGCAATTGCGCCGCGCTGGTTCTCCTGGGCGCTCGGCGACCTCGGCGTGAAGCTGCTGATCGCCGTCTTCGCGCTGATCCCCTACCGCCTCATCGCCGCGCGCTGGCGGCAGCCGATGCTGGCGCGGGCGTGATTTCCCGGCTCAGGACGGCTTTTTGTCCTCGTGCAGGATGAACTCCAGATACAGGTTCCGCTGAAGCATTGAGTGGTTGTCGTCCGACATCATCGACACGACAAGCGCGCCGTCCTCGCGCCGCCAGACATCTAGCGCTTCCATGTTGTCGATCTGAAAGCCCATGTCGGCCAGCAGCAGCACGGGGCCATCCGCCAAGGCGCCTTTCCGCAGAAGGGCGGCCGGGATGCGGCGCAGCCTTATGCCCACGCCGGATGCGATGGAAAACGAGCGCTCCAGCAGGAGCAGATCGCCGTCCGGCAGGAAGGCGGCGTCCGAAACGTCGAACGGGCTGTTGCGCTTCACGGCGAAGACGCCTTTGCCCTCCCCTTCGAGCACGGCGGCGAGGATGTTGCCCTGTGCATCCAGGCTCCTTTCGGTGACGAGCACCAACCCGCCGTCCGGCCGGAAGGCGAGCGCCTCGAAGCTGCGGTTCGACCGCAATTCCCGTTTGGGAATAAGGAAGGGGATGTCCCGGATCGGCGGACCCATGTCGGCGGAGTCGATACGAAAGGCCGAGATCCGTTGATTGCGCTCAAAACCCACCACGGCGACGCCGTTCCGCACTGCAAGGCTTTCAGCGTCCACGAACCACTTTTCGGCGCCCGTGTGACCGGCCTTGTTGACCATCTCCTGCATGCGAAAGTCCGCTATCCCTGCGGGGTGGCCGCCTGAATCGCGTTCCACCCGGCCGGAAAACCAGAATCCGGTATCGGCGACGCCGATGAAGTTCCCGTTTCTGTCCAAAAAGCGCAGGCCGGACAGGGCGCCGAAATCGGCGGACCAGCTGTGCATGCTGAGCCCGCCGTTAAACTCCAGCAGGCCGAACGCCTTGTCCGCGTGGCCGATGCGGAACTCGGCAATCGGCTGCGTCGAAACGGTGACCTGCTCCACTGGCGGCGGCAGCGAAGCGCCGCCCAGCAGGGCGAGCAGAGCCGCACCGGCCGCAAGCCGCGGGAAGAAGCGGTTCTTCATCCGGCGCGCCGCAGGCCTGAGGCGCGGCCCTGACGGGACGATGCCTCGCCGAACAGCGCGGCAAGCTGCTCCGTCATCGCGCCGGCCAGTTCCTCCGCGTCCACGATGGTGACGGCGCGGCGGTAATAGCGCGTGACGTCGTGGCCGATGCCGATGGCCAGCAACTCGACGGGCGAGCGCGTTTCGATGAGGTCGATGACGCCGCGCAGGTGGCGTTCGAGATAGTTGCCGGGGTTGACCGACAGCGTGGAGTCGTCCACCGGGGCGCCGTCCGAGATCATCATCAAAATCTTACGCTGCTCCGGCCGCGCCAGGAGGCGCTTGTGCGCCCAGAGCAGGGCCTCGCCGTCGATGTTCTCCTTCAGGAGCCCCTCGCGCATCATCAGGCCGAGATTTTTGCGCGCGCGCCGCCAGGGCGCATCCGCCGACTTGTAGATGATGTGACGAAGGTCGTTGAGCCGGCCCGGACTCTGCGGCTTGCCGCTTTTCAGCCACTGCTCGCGCGACTGTCCGCCCTTCCAAGCGCGGGTCGTGAAGCCCAAGATCTCCACGGAAACGCCGCAGCGCTCCAGCGTGCGCGCCAGGATGTCCGCGCAGGTGGCGGCGACCGTGATCGGGCGCCCGCGCATGGAGCCGGAATTGTCGAGCAGCAGCGTCACCACCGTGTCGCGGAATTTCGTGTCGCGCTCCTGCTTGAAGGACAGCGGCTGCATGGGATCGATGATGATGCGCACGAGGCGCGCGGGATCGAGCGAGCCTTCTTCCAGGTCGAAGTCCCAGGAGCGGTTCTGCTGCGCCATGAGCCGGCGCTGAAGCCGGTTGGCGAGCCGCCCGACCACGCCCTGCAAATTGGCAAGCTGCTTGTCGAGATAGGCGCGCAGGCGCGTCAGTTCCTCGTCGTCGCAAAGCTCGTCGGCGCCCGTCGTCTCGTCGAAGGCGGTGGAGAAGACCTTGTAATCGATCTCCTTCGGAAAACTCTCGAATGGGTCCTGGCGGCGCTTGGCCTCGCCCGGCGTTTCGGCGTCCGTGTCCTCGTCGTCCGATTCCTCAGCGGTGGTTTCCGCGGGCTCGGTCTCGCCGGCCTCTTCCTCGTCGGATGAGGTGTCGGGCTCGTCGGCTTCCGATGCGTCCGTGCCTTCGTCGTCCTCGGCGCCGGCCTCGGAATTCTCCTCGCCCTGCGGCTCCCGCTCCTCCTCGTTGTCCTCGTCTTCCGAAGACCGTTCGTCGCCGAGTTCCTCCGCCATCTCCATGGAGGCCAGCATGTCGCGCACGAGCCGGGCAAAGGCGTTCTGGTCGTCGAGCTTGTCGCTTAGGGAGGACAGGTCGTCGCCGGCTTTCTCTTCCACGAAGTCGCGCCAAAGCTTGACCAGCCGCTCCGCGCTCTTCGGCGGCGGCTGGCCGGTCAGCTTTTCGCGCACGAGCAGCGCCATCGCTTCTTCCAGCGGCGCATCAGTGCGGTCGCGCACGTCGGAGAGGTTCGCCTTGGCGTATTTGTCCTCCAGCATCGAGCCGATGTTCTGGGCGACGCCGGCCATCGCGCGCGAGCCGATGGCTTCCACCCGCGCCTGCTCCACCGCGTCGAACACCGCGCGGGCCTGACGGCCCTCAGGCGCCAGCTTCGCGTGGATACGCCCGTCATGGCAGGCCTGCTTCAGCGCCATGGAATCGCCCAGGCCCCGCAGCACCGCGAGATCGGCGGCGGAGGCCTTTTTCGGCAGGTCGGGCAACCGCGCACGGTGGCCGGTCAGGGCGGGGCGGTCCTTCGAGAAGACCACCTCCAGCTCGTTGTCGCCGGCAATCGCGCGCATGCACACGGACACCGAGCGCTTGAACGTGTCGCTGCTAGCAGCGCCCTTGCGCGGCGCGTTGCGGGAATTGTCGCCTGCACCTGCCAATCAGGTTTATCCCAGCACCACGTTCGCAGCGCTCTCCGGCAGTTCTTCGCCAAAGGCACGCTGATAGAATTCAGCCACCACCGCACGCTCTAGTTCGTCGCACTTGTTGAGGAAGGTCAGCCGGAAGGCCATGCCGACCAAGCCGAAGATCTCGGCGTTTTCGGCCCAGGTGATCACGGTGCGCGGGCTCATCACGGTGGACAGGTCGCCGTTGACGAAGGCCGAGCGCGTCATGTCGGCGACGCGCACCATCTTGTTGACGGTGTCGCGGCCTTTCGGGTTGCGGTAGTGCTTTGCTTTGGCCAGCACGATCGCCACCTCGTTGTCGTGCGGCAGGTAGTTCAGCGTCGTGACGATCGACCAGCGGTCCATCTGCGCCTGGTTGATCTGCTGCGTGCCGTGGTAGAGGCCGGTGGTGTCGCCCAATCCCACCGTGTTGGCGGTGGCGAAGAGGCGAAAGGCCGGGTGCGGGCGGATGACACGGCTCTGATCGAGCAGGGTCAGGCGGCCGGACGCTTCCAGCACGCGCTGGATCACGAACATCACGTCGGGGCGGCCGGCGTCGTATTCGTCGAAGACCAGCGCGACATTGTGCTGGTAGGCCCAGGGCAGGATGCCGTCGCGGAACTCCGTCACCTGCTTGCCCTCGGACAGCACGATGGCGTCCTTGCCGACGAGGTCGATGCGGGAGACGTGGCTGTCGAGGTTGA
>CAXTCF010000149.1:0-9464 GCA_964242945.1 uncultured Rhizobiaceae bacterium
TGAATCATTGATCCGTCAGCCCGCAAACCGAAATCTCTCGGAGTCACGGTATACCTGCCGCGGGCGGTGCGCCTCGGCGCGCGTCCGGAACACGCCGCATGAACGTGCTCTGGTATATGTGCGCGCCCGACGGGCCCTATCCCTGGCGGCCCGAAGGGTCGCGCCAGGTCGACTACGGCTACTACAGGCAGCTCGCCCAGGCCTACGATCATCTCGGCTACACCGGCGCGCTCTTCGCCACCGGCGCGCACGATGTCTGGGCGCTGGCCGGAAGCCTCCTGCCTTTCACGGAGCGCCTGAAGTTCCTTCTCGCGGTGCACCCCGGCCTGATCGCGCCGACGCTTCTCGCCAAGATGGCCGCCACCTTCCAGGAGTTTTCGAAGGGAAGGCTCCTGATCAACGTCGTATCGGGCGACGCCAAGATGCTCGGCGCCTACGGCATGACGCTGCCGCACGACGAGCGCTATGACATGGCCGACGAGTACCTCACGCTCTGGCATCGTCTGTTCAGGGGCGAAAGCGTTACCTTCGAGGGCAAGTATTTCCAGACCGTCGGTGCGAAGCTCGCCCTTCCCGTCGGCGACACCATCGCGCCGCCCCCCTTGTGGTTCGGCGGCTCGTCCGCGAAGGCGCTCGACGTGTCGGCCAAGCATGTCGACACCTACCTTTCCTGGGGCGAGACGCCGGAGCAGATCGGGGAGAAGGTCGAGGCCGTGAAGCGGCGCGCGGAAGCCTATGGCCGCACCCTCGACTACGGCATCCGCCTCTACGTGATCGTGCGGGAGACCGACGCCAAGGCATGGGAAGCGGCGGCCGACCTCTACGACCGCATGGACGAGGCGGCGATCGCCGCCAACCAGCGCTTCGTGTCCAACACGGACTCCGTCGGGCAGAAGCGGATGAGCGCGCTGCACGGCGGCCTCAAGCCCGACGACCTGCGCGAGCTCGAAGTGGCGCCGAACCTTTGGGCGGGCATCGGCCTCGTGCGGCCCGGCCCCGGCACGGCCATCGTCGGCTCGCCCGACACGGTGATCCGCACCCTGGAGAGCTACCAGCGGGCAGGGGTCGGCACCTTCATCCTCTCCGGCATGCCGCTCCTCGAGGAGGCCTACCGTTTCGGCGAAAGCGTGCTGCCGCGCCTGGACGTCGGCCGGGAGGTCTCGTCGGCGAAGAGCTTCACCTGGTCGACGCTGTTCGACCGGGACCTTTCCGCGGCCAAGGCCGGCTGACGCCGTGAGCGAAGGAGTGATCGCCGCCAATGCCCCGCTGCGTTCCGGCACGGCCGCCGTGGCCGGACTGGCGCTCGCCGGGATCGAGCGGGCGCTCGGCACCGCATGCGCGGCGATCCTGGCAGTCCTGCTCGGCGTCGTGCTCGGACTGGTCGTGGCTGCCCCCCTTCCGCACGCTTTCCTGGCGGCGGCCTTCCTGGCGCTGCCCTTCGGCAGCACGCTGCCGGAGCCGGCGATCGTGTCGTCCACGGTGTCGGGCATGTCGAAGTTCCTCCTGCTCGCGATCCCCTTCTTCCTGCTCCCCGGCGGGCTGCTCACCGCGTCGGGCGTCGCCGACCAGCTCGTGCGCTTCGCCGCGAGCCTCGTCGGCCACCGGCGCGCCGGGCTGGCCCAGACGACGCTGCTCACCAGCGTGCTGTTTTCGGGCGCGTCGGGCTCGTCGGTCGCCAACGCCGCCTTCGGCGCCTCGACCTTCCAGCCCGAGCTCGTCAAGCGCGGCTAGCTCCCCGGTCGGACAGCCTGAGGGGACGTCACGCCTCCGGCTGGAAAGGCGTGAAGTCGGACGGGGAGGGGGCGCTGGTCTACTGGCTGCCCGTGCCGGGCCTGCCCGAGGCGATGGCGGCCGCGATCCAGTCATACCTGGCCAATGTCCGTGCGCCGGCGATGCGTCTCAGGCGCGCGCTGGGTCTGCCGGACCATCCATACCTGCTCGTCTCGACGGGCCACGGGGAGGGGGCGAACGCCGCGAAGGTGGGCGATCCCTATTCCATGTCCGCCTTCCGCTCCTCGTGGGTCCGGGCCGTGGACAGGCTCAGGCGCGAAACGGGCGACCCGTCGCTCGTAGTCGCGAAGGAAAACGGGACGACCATCCACGGAAGCCGCCACTTCTACGCGAAATTTCTTGAGAAGGCGGGATTGGACGGCGCCGTGCTCGCCGAGTGCCTGCACCATCTGAACGCCTTCAGCCACCTCGCCTACCAGACCTACTCCGCAGACGAGGTGAGCGCGGCGCTCAGCTCGGCTGCGTCGCGCGAGACGCGGCCCGACTAGGGAGACCTCGAGTTCCCGACGACGTCGGAGGCGCTGCGGAACCACAGGGACTGACGCAGGGGAGAACGCCGATGAGGCGGTTCGAGCGGCCTGCCGGAGGCGTCCTGCACGTCAACGACGCGGAAGACGCGGTGGTCGCGGTTCCCGGCGCGTCCATATCGGACAAGGCGCGCGCCACCTTGTCGAGCCTCCTGCACCTCTCGGTCGCGGACGGGCACGGGACAGGCCCGACCGCCGCCCCGTCGGGGAAGATGATGGCCCTCGCGAGGGAACTCATGGAGGAGCGCGCGGCGGGGCCGTTCCTCCTGTCCCCGATGGCTTTCACCCGGCAGGGCGACGAACGTTTCAGCTACCCCGTGACGGCCGCGCTGCTGTCCGTCTGCCCGCTGGGCGTCAGCTTGAGGTCCGAACTGGAGGGGACCGGGCTGTTCGGGTTCGCCGACCGCCTGAAGAACCCTTCGGCCAGGAAAGGTTACCGTGCGGCACTTGACCTCCTCCTCGCTTCGCTCTCGCTGTCCACGCACGGCGCGACGAAGGCCTCCGACATCACCGCGGCCGCCTTCCGATGCTGGCTCTCGTCCTATCGTACTCCCGACGGCCTGCGCTGGCGCGGCGAGCTCTGGGGGGCGTCGCGCGACATCCATTTCCGGTGCCTTCGCTAGTTCACGAGGCCGTTCGCCCGTTTCGCCGACGCGCCGGAACTCGTCGAGGTCTCCGGCCAGGTGCGCCTCGGATCGAACGGCACTTCCACGTGGAACGCCTTCCGCGCGAACGCGAGCGGGACGACCGGGGAACTGCTCGACTTCTTCACGGAGTGGCTCGCCTCGACCAGGGCCAACCGGGGCGACTCGCGGCAGATGCTCCGCTTGCTCTCCGACTGGGCGAAGACGGCGTGTCCGGGAGCGTCGGTGGCCGAGATCATGACCAGGCAGGTGCGCGAGCCGAAGTTCTCCGACTACTCAAAGGCGGCGGCAGGCAAGAAGGTCAAGGTACACGCGGCGATCGTCACGCTCGCGAAGAGGTTTTCCGGCTTCATCGAGGAAGAACTTCGGGCCATCGGAGTGCAGAGCGCGATCTGGCCGCTGGTCGCCGACAACGACGTGAAGTCGGCGGCGGGGAAAGTGAAGGGGATGAAGGCCGACGTGAAGCCGGCTGAGGCGCAGTCCTGTCCGCTGCCGCCGCAGCTCCAGCCGATCGTCGAGGAAATCCTCGATGAAGGCGAAGGCGGCTGGCCAGGCAGGAGCGGCTACTGCCCCGTGCTTCCGATGTTCTTCCGCGCCATGCTCATGCTGCCGCTGCGCGGAGCCCAGATGGCGCGGCTGGACAGCGGCGAGGGGGACGAGGAGGCGTTCGACGGGTCGAGGCTCGCCTGGATCAGGAATCCATCGCCCCTGGCGGGATACTGGAAGAGGGTGGACGACGGCCACGGTGCGCTGAGGGGCTACGCGCGCCGGGACGGCGACCCGACGTCGACCGTCACCGGCTTCCTCATCAACACCTCGAAGACGGGGAATCCGTACGTCATTCCCTGGGAGCATCCGAAGCTGCACCGCCTGTTCTGGGAGCTGAGGCTCTGGCAGCAGGAGCACAACCCTATCTCGGCCCCGGTGAAGCCGGACGACTACGTCGACGACAAGAAGACCAGCGAAGAGCGGGTGAGCTCGATGCCGGACATCTTCCCTTTGTTCCGCATGCCCGCCACGGGGTGCAACAGGGGACTGAACGCCCCGCCGGCGCACCGGAAGCGCGACCAGGCCTGGGAGGAGATCATGGCCGAGACGGAGCGGCGCTGGAACGACCGCAACCCGTCCGACTGCATCGCGATAGTCAAGAGGCAGGCGAAGACGAAGCAGCCCCACGGCGCGTGCTACAACGTGCATGGACTGCGTGTGGCCGGGCTGACGCGCCTGTTCATGGCCGGCATGCCGATCGAGGTGCTCTCGAAGCTCGTCGCCGGGCACAGGGGTCTGGCAATGACAATGTATTATCTTAAATTCCGGCCCGCCAACGTGCACAGGATCCTGGAGGAAGCCGTCGTGCGCGCCGACACGGCCGCGGCGCAGGGCTTCATGGCCGACCTGGGCGACTGGACCCTGGAGCAGGCCAGGAAGCGCGCCGCGTACCTGCAGGAGGACGGCATGTCCGCCGCGGTCGAGATGGACTCCGCGCTGCGGCTCCTGCACACGGACGTCACCATCGGGATGTGTCCCTGGGCCGGGACCCGGTGCGGCGACGGCGGCTCCCTCCAGCGCAAGTTCAAGGGCAAGGACGGAAGCGAGCGGGCGTACTACAATCCGGTGGAGGGAGAGGAGAAGAACTGCGTGCTCTGCCGCCACTTCGTCAGCGGGCCGCCGTGGATGAAGCAGCTCTGGCTCCACGGGACGGCGCTGCTGGAGCGTTTCACCCAGACGAACGACAGGATCGAAGACCTGGACCGTCGCAGGGCGGGCGTCCTCGCGAGGCGCAATGCCGCGCCGTCCGAGGGGGAGCGGGCTTCCCTGCAAAGGGAGGAGGCCGCCCTCGGGGTCCAGCGCGACGCGCTGGTGTCGGTCCACGAGATCACCCTGAAGTCTGTCTGCGCCACCTACCGCCTGCTCGAGATGAGCGAGGCGATCCGCCGGCGCAACGAGGGAGCGGGCGTCGGCGAGGGCGTCGACCTCATCGTCCAGGACCCCGCGTCCACGGTCGAATTCATGGAGACTTCCGACTTCGAGCGCAGCGCTGTCATAACCGCCGCGAGCCGCGTGTATCCCATGATGCACGACGCCCAGGCCGAAGCCCGCCGCAACGCCTTCCTGGACAGGGTCGTCTGGGAGAACGGCGGCCGTCCGCTCACCGTGGCGCCGCTGTCGGAGGACCAGAAGAGGTTCGCGCAGGACTCCCTCGCGCGGTTGCTCATGGAACGGATCGGACGCGTTGAGACGCAGTCCCTCGTCGAGGGCCGCCTTCGGCTGCAGGACGTGGGCCTCGTCGGGGACGTGGAGCGGATCGTCGGGCAGGAGCTCGGCAGGCCCCTTCCGATCCTCGCCATCGATCACTCGAAACGCGAATTGATCGCGGCCGGACGCTGACGCGCCCATGGCGTCCCGATCCTCGCTCCTGGTCGAGGCCGCCCGCAGGAGGACCCTCGACCATGTCGAAGCGCTTCCGGCGGAACGCTCGCTCAAGTTCAGGGCGAACTGCCGGAACGTCGCGGCCGTGTGCGAAAACCTGCTTTCGCTCCGTCCCGTGCGGAATCCGACGTCGCCGGCGGTCGCCGAGGAGGGAGGCCTGCGCTTCCAGGGATTCCCAAGCAAGCAATCCCTGGACAACCGCTACAGCGCCGTCCTCGCCATCTGGCGCGAGGCGTACGCGGAGCTCCTCGACGCGGGGACCCTGGAGTCGAAGCACGATCCCGACAAGGTCGGCTTCGTGCCGTCGGAACTGGCCTCGCTCGACGCCGGGACCCGCAAGCGGGTCGAGCTCCTGCTGACGATGTTCCGCGAGACGGTCACCCGCTGCAACAACCTCACGCGGTACATCGGCGAGAACATCCCCTTCGAGGGCGGTGATGGGCCGGGAGCGCCCGCTAGGCTCCCGCCTGCCAGGGCGTTCCCGGCCGATGTTTCCGCCGAGCTTCGCTCGTGGATCGGCCGCCTCGACAACGGAAGCTCCGAATTCAATTCCGACGAACTCGGCGTCAGGGTCAGCCGGCGGTGCCGGCCCGGAACGATCGTGATGTCGAGACGCCTGCTCGACGCGCTGCGCGACATGGCCGGAGCGGATTGAGCGCACTCGCAGGCGTCCGGATGGCGTCCACGGCAGGACTCGAACCTGCGACCCCAGGATTCATACCACTTCGGCTTCCGCCGCCGCCTCGAATCCTCGCGGATGCCGAAGGCGTTCGTGGTCTGGACTGTCCCTTCGCCATAGGCCCGAAGGCCCTTAGGCGCCGCCCGTCCAGTCTCTACACCTTCCCGGCCGGAGCCGGGCTTGGCTCGGGATTGGCTGGCCGCGAGCGCGGCTTGAGCGTTCCCCGACTTTGAGCGGATTCACCGCGCAGTTTCCCCTCGCGATGCCCAAAAAAAGGAATCCTGTGCTCTATCCAAACTGAGCTACGTGGACTTCGCATGTAACATAGCAATTCCGGACGGCGGCGTCATCGCAAAAATCGCGCCGCGAAACGGTATCGCGGCCAGGACGTGACGACACGGTTTCTATACTTGGCAGGCTTCCCTGCGGACCGTCGGCGGGCGAGTGGTATTGATACCGTTCAGGGAAAGCCAAGCTCAGCAAGGACTCGGAGCATTTCGGTAGCTCATTCCACCCTTAAACTTGCTCTATCCTACTGAGCTACGTGGACCTGCCTGTTCTCTAGCAAGCCGCGCCCGCGGCGTCACCCTCAATCTTCACTGTTGGAATGCAACCCGCTCGCCTTTCGCAGGAAGCAGCATGGGAAAACGTCCTCGGCGTGTTCCGCTCGGCGCTTGATGGCTTCGCACACCGAAACTATGGTCATGCAACATCCAAGAGCCGGAGTCCGGCAACTCCATGGCAATTCCCGATCACGACGCAATCCCAGCCGACGCATTCCTGCGGTGGGTAGTCACCCGGCAAGGAAGATTTGAACTTGTTGACGGGTGCGTCGTTCGCATGATGGCGGGCGCCAAGCAGGCGCGTAACGTGGTCACGAGCAACATCGTTGCCGCTTTGGCCTCCCAAGCCAAGCGGAGGGGCTGCCGGACCACATCCAGCGACGCCGCGGTGCGGACCGGGCCGGCCAGTGTGCGCTTCCCGGACGTTGTCGTTGACTGCGGGCCGTGCGATCCGTCGGCAATGGAAGCAACCCAGCCGACCCTGGTGATCGAGGTCTCCTCGCCCGGCACCTCGACGATCGACGCGACGGACAAGCTCGACGAGTACCAGAGGCACAAGGACATCGCTCTTATCGTGCTTGTCGATCCGGACATCGTGTCGGTGAAGGTGTACAGGCGGGCTCCGGGGCCGACGTGGCGCATCGAGAAGTATGACGATCTCGACCAGACTGTCCATCTGCCGGAAGTAGGCGCCAGCCTTTCGCTCCGCGATATCTACGATACGTTGGAGCCTGAGTTCCGTCCTCGCCTGCGCCTCGTGGACGAAGAACGCAATTCTGCGGCGGACTATCTGCCGGAAAGCCGCCGAAGCACGTAGATATCCATCACCCAACCCTGCTTTTCCCGCAGCGCTTCTCGCGCGGCGACGATCGCGTCGGCGACGTTTTCCAGCTTGCCTCCGATCGAAACCGCATCGGGAAAGCCGAGATTGCCGCCCCAGAAGATTTCGAACTCATGCGCGGGCAGCGCCCGGAAGGCCATGTCGCCGTCGAGCATGACGGCGACCGTGTCCACGCCTGACGGAAAGCCTTGCATCCGCAGCTTGCGTCCGGTGGTGATCTCGACGGCCTCGCCGATCCGGTTGAGCGGGATGGCGTGCGCGGCGGTGAGCGCCTGGAGGCTGGTGATGCCGGGGATCACTTCGACCGAGAAGGCGAAGGCGCCGCGCAGCCGGTCGAGGATGCGCAGCGTGCTGTCGTAGAGCGAAGGGTCGCCCCAGACAAGCAGGCCGACGCTGCCGCCTTGCCGAAGGTGTTCCTCGATCAGGCCCCGGTGGATCGCGGCGATTTGGTCGTGCCAGCCATCCACGCCGCCGCGATAGCTGGGATTGCCCACATCGCGCACCGGCATGTCGAACTCGACGACGCGCGTGTTCGGATTCGTGAGATGCGTGCGGCAGATGTCGCGGCGCAAGTCTGCGAGATCTTCCTTGGCGGCACCCTTGCGCGGCAACAGAATAAGATCCGCGCGATTCAGCGCTTTCATCGCCTGGAGCGTGACCTGATCGGGATCGCCCGTGCCGATCCCGATCACCAAAAAGTGCCAGGCGGCGCTCAACTGTCGGACACGCCCGCTTCCGCGAAGGTCGCCATGCCGGCGTGGCAGGCGAGCGCGCCGCGCAGGATGCCGACGGCGAGTGCCGCGCCCGAACCTTCCCCAAGCCGAAGCCCAAGATCGAGGAGGGGGACTAGGCCGAGCAGTTCAAGCAGCTTGCGATGCGCGTGCTCCGCCGAGACGTGGCCGGCCAGCGCATGAGCGAGACCGTCGGGGGACAGCCTGATCAAGGGCGCCGCCGCTGCGGTGGCGACGAAGCCATCCAGCAGCACGGGCGTCTTCTGCAACCTTGCGGCCAGCACCGCGCCGAAGATCGCGGCCAGTTCCCGCCCGCCCAAGCTTCGCAGCACGCCCAGCGGATCGGCAAGCAGTTCCGCATTGCGCGCGAGGCCGCGGTCCACCGCGGAAGCTTTTCGCGCCAAGCCAGCATCGTCCACGCCGGTGCCGCGGCCCACCCAGTCCGCGCCTAAGCCGCCGAACAGCCCTGCGGAAACGGCAGCGGCCGCGGTGGTGTTGCCGATGCCCATCTCGCCGACGCAGATCAGGTCGGCGTCCGGCTTCACCGCGTCGAATCCCGCGCCGACGGCGTCCAGGAAGGCTGCTTCGTCCATCGCCGGGCCTTCGGTGAAATCCACCGTCGGCCGGTCCACGGAAAGCGGGATCACGGCAAGCTCCGCGCCTGCCGCTTCCGCGAGTTGGTTGATGGCTGCACCGCCGGCGGAAAAATTCGCCACCATCTGCCCCGTGACCTCCGCGGGGAAGGCGGAAACGCCCTGGTTGGTGACCCCGTGGGAGCCCGCGAAGATCAGCACGTCCACGCGGCCGAGTTCTGGCACCGGCGCGCCCTGCCAGGAGGCCAGGAAGACCGCGAGGTCTTCCAGCCGGCCGAGGCTGCCCGGCGGCTTGGTCAGCACCGCCTGCCGCGCGGCTGCGGCTTGCGCCGCCTCGGCATCAGGCTCCGCCAGGCTGCTGCAAAGGTTCTTGATGGCATCGAGCGTGTTCGGGCGTTCCATGCGAAATTCCTTCACGGGAAGAAAGCGGCGGCGATAAGGAGGACGGCAATCTCTCCGCCCTGCTGGAGGGCGCCGAGCACGTCGCCCGTCTGGCCGCCGATCTGCTGCTTTGCCAGGAAGGCCAAGCCGAGGAAGACCAAGGCAAGCAGGAAAATTGCGGCAAAGGTGAAGCTCAGGCCCAGCGGCAAAAGCGCGGCGCCGCCGAGGCAAAGCGCGGCGACCGCCGTGCCGGAGCCGACCGCGCCGACGCCGGCGCTCAGGCC
>CAXTCF010000150.1:0-9369 GCA_964242945.1 uncultured Rhizobiaceae bacterium
CCTCCCATGATCGGGTCAAAGTAGCGTCACGACTCCCCGGGACCAAACACCTAGCGTGACATCCTTTCGACGACCGTCAGCAGAACCACTCAGGGCGAGGCCGTCCACACCATCACGTCAACTGCCTGCGGCATGGTGAAGGGCTGCCTCGTGCCCGCAGAAGTATGCCTGCTGCCATTGCAAGGAGGTGTTGCAAGATCTGAATAGATTTTGCTTGCGACGGCTGTATGTATTGCGGAAGTCAAATTTTATCTTTCCGGTGACGGTGCTGCTCGGGCCTGTGCGGATTGAGAATCATGCTGGAGAAAAGAATGAGCCTACTTTTTAAGGTGATCTACACAGCGCTGCTGGTCGGCCTCACGGGCGTGTCGGTTCGCGAAATCTGGCAGGTATGGTTCGACACGCGCGTCTATATCGGCAAGTTCGACATCATCACCGAAGCCGGCAAGGGCGACGAAGCCACCAGCGCGGACTTCGCAAAGCGGATCGCCGCCGCGCAGACGATCCTCGCACAGCAACTGACCGATTACTGGACGCGTCGCGATGCAGGGAGAGACACAACCTATGCGATCTACAGCATGGCGCCACTGCAACTACCGCTCGAGGTTCTCGGCGGCATGGAAATCACTGTCCAGCAGATCAACCTGCAACAAATTCTCACGGCGGTGCGCCGCACCTTCACCGCGCCTAACGAGGTGAGCGGCTCTGTCACCCAACGCGACGGCTCGGTCATCGCCGCAGTCGAACTGGCCGCGCGCGCCCGCGATCGAGAACGAAAGGGAGGCCGTCACGAAATTCCTTGCCCGCGAGCAAGATGAGCAGGCGGCCGCGGCCTATATCGCCTGCTCAATTTCCTGGGCGCGGGCGCGCGGCGGCGAAGAGTTTGGAGGGCTCCCCCACCTCAACGCATGGCTCGAACGAGCGACTGCGCCGGGCACGCCACCGGACGGCGCCGGCCCGCGGACGATCAGCTTTGCAGCGCTTCCCCGTGAGCAGTTCTGCGATTTCGCGGCCGCGCTGGGCGACTTCTACGCGCTTGAGGGAAAGGCGTCCACCGCCACGGGCCTTGATGATGCACAAGCGAACCAAGTGCGCAAGCGCGCAGCCGCATTGCGATCGCACTACGCCGACCCAATGGTGCTGCCCGACATCTACCGGCTGCGCGCGGACCTGCTGGATCTTTTGCCCGAGGCCATGCGGCAGCCGGGCGAGCTTGTCGACGCACAAGACGACCGGCTGCGCTATGCGATGCTCAGCCCGAGCCTGTGCGCGCTTCCCGACGAAGAGAAGCCGATGGCCGCGCTGGCGCTGGCGCGGCCGGCGCTCGTGCTGCAGGCCGGCAAGCTCGCCGATGTGCCCGAGAACTGGCGCGGGCTGCTCGACCGCCATGCGGCGGAGATCGCCGCGGCTGCTGCCGGGACGGGGCTCGTCATGAGCAGCGGGGGCCAGTCGAGGAGCACCGGCTTCATCGTGGCGCCCAAGCTCCTGATGACGTTAGGCTACGCGCTGGACACGAGCCGGCCGCGACCGCCAAGAGCCGAGACGTCAAGCGGCGGAACGCCGAGATTCTGCCTCCGTGACAGCGCCGACGAATGCCTGTCCAGTCCGGAGGAGAACACTCTGGAGATCGGGAAGATCATTTACGACGGAAAGCCGGAAGGCGTGAACCTGATGCTCGCGGAACTGCCCGGCCATGATCCGGCCCTCACCCCCCCGCTTCCGGTCGCCGACACTTCGCTGCAAGCGAACGAGGTGATCGGAAAACATGCCTATGTCGTAGGATATCCCTTCGACGGCGGGCAGTTGCCCGCGCTCTTCGTGAAGCACCTGCTCCATGGAAGAGGAGGCCAGCAACGGCTGATGCCGGGCAGGATTCTGGCATTCGGCGCGTCCCCTCTCGTTGAAGACAGCACGCAGAAGACCATCGCCAGCGACATCAGCACGAGCAGCGGCACGGGCGGTGGGCCGCTCGTGGACCTCTCCACGGGCAAAGTGGTCGGCATGAGCTATGCTGGACGATGGCAGGGCAAGCGCGGCAAGTTCGCCTATGCCGAGCCGATTCCCGCCAAGGCCCTGGAGATCATCAGGAAGCGGCTCGGCGAGGAGCCGAAGGCCGAGCCGAGTCCAGACGACCAAGGGCAGGCGTCAGATCCGAAGCAACCTTCCGAACCTGACCCCGCTCCCTGAACAGCCGGGCGACCTATTTCAGCCCCAGCGCTTTCATCATGACGGCGGCGCCGCACTGCTTGGACACCGCATTGGGGTCGTACTTGCCGTCCGACGTGTACTTGCCTTTGCTGTAATGGTTGCAGAAACTCCAAAGATAGGGCGAGTTGATCCCCTTGCCGCGGTAGCCCCAGCCGTTGAAATTCTCGAAACGGTAGAGCGCGCGCGGGATCGACCAGTCCTTCTGCTTGGCGTAGCCATGCAGGGTCAAGGCGTCCACGGCGCTGGATTCCCAGTCGTTCGGCGGGTTCCATTTCGCCGGCCGGCCTTTCGGGACATGCGTGGTCCGGGCGCTCAAGGGATCGCCGTTGTGCAGGTGTCCCTTGAAGTTGAAGCTCGCTTCCAGGGCGTGGGTGATGCCGACGAACCACCAGGGAATGCCGAGTGCGCCGCCGACCTTCTCATAGCGCGCCTGGGACGCCTTGAGCTGCTTGACGTGCCAGGCGACCTCGCCCTTCTTGTCCGGCCGCACCGCGAGCGTGTCGAAGAGCTTCTGGTAGACGTCCTTGACGGCGTTGAAGTCGGGCGCCGCGGCTTCTTCCTTGACCAGCGCCGATCCAGCCACCTCGGCATGATAGGCCCGGAACAGGCGGGAAAGTTCGTCGGACCGCCTCGGGTCCTCGTCCTCTTCCTGCAAAGCGACCAGCCTGCCGAGCACGGCCACCGGCTCCAGCCTGGCGACCCTGGCCTCGATGTCGGTGAATGCCGCGCTCCGGCCGCCCGCCGCGCCCGGAGCCTCCAGCACGATGTCCTCGGCGGTGTCGAGCGGACGGTAGGCGACGCCGCCCGAATCGAGCGCCTCGTTCCCGCCCGCCGCGTCGGCGAGCGGATCGGCGTCGCGTAGGTCCGGGAAGGACAGGCCGGTGACCTCCTCAATGTGCCGGATCGCCACCTGGAACGTGCGATAGGCGCCGAGCACGAAGCCCTCCACCGCTTCGGACCGGCTGCGCCGCTCCAGCAGCTCGCGGATGAGGTCGCCCTGGCTCAGCACATAGCCGGTGGCGTGCAGGCCGCCCTCGGCGCTGGGCATCGCAACGATCTTCCAGAATTCCAGGGGCACCTGGGCATTGCTCGGCGGTAGCGGCGGGTCGTCGTCCCTGAATACCGGCCCGGTGAAGACGCAGGCTTTGAACCCTTCGGTGCGGGCGCTGTCCAGGATGTAGTTTTCCAGCCCCTGCCACAGGGTCTTGCCCTGGTTGAGGGACGAATGCTGAAGGGCCGAGTTGGTGTAGTGGAACGTGTCGAAATTGGCCTGACGGGCGTCTGGACCCCAGTTCGGATCCTCGCGCCGCACCATGTGGCCGCGGTCGATCTCGGCATCGCCGTAATCGTCCTGGCCGAGCTGGATGTCGGCATCGATGCGCAGGTCGGCGAACCACTTGTCGTTGCCGCGCTTGATGCGCACCGAATTCTCACCATCGATGTTGACGGCCGTCACCCGCGGCGAGCGCCGGCCCTTTGAGTAGAGTACTCCAAAATGGGTGTAGCGCAATTCGTAGGGACGCTCGGGCTCGGCATCGGAGGGGGGCGCAAGGTCGGCGGCGATCGTCTCGCCGAATTCCGGCCATGGCGCGTCGAGGCCTGCGCCGAGGAAGCCGGGATCGTAGCCGGACCGTTCGGAAAGCTCTTCGGGCCGATGCGTGCCGTCGACGGCCTCCGCGCTGGGCAGCGGGGCGATGCCGTTCACCATCGCGCGCCCTCCAGACATCAGGTCCTTCAGCGTTTCGACGCTGACGGCCGCATTGGCGACGCCGAAATCGCCGGAGAAATGCAGGCCGACAACCGCCTGCTGCTCAAGGCTGAGTAGGCAGGAGCCGGAATTGCCGCCGAGCGTGGTGCAGTCGTGCGACAGCACCGTGCCCTCGCCGCTCGTCATGACGAGGCCGGGCGCGAAGCGCTTCACCTCATAGAGATCCTGGAAATAGGCGCGCATCGGCTCCTGCTCGTTGCGGCTGTCGAAGGCGGGGTAGCCGACCGTGGCGACCAGTTCGTCGTTGCGTCCGCGGCGCGCCGCAAGCGGAATGGGAGCGGGGGCGACGCCCTCCCGCGTTTCTATCTCCAGCACGGCGACGTCGGCTTCGGTGTCGTCGGCGAGATAGGTGATGCGCGTGACCGGCAGCGTGAACCGGTCGCCGGGCGCGGACCCAGCTTCCTCGCGCATGTCGAGCCGCGCGCCGTAGCGCGCGCCGATCGGCGAACGTAGGAAGATGCCGCCGCTGTCCGCGCCGCGGCGCGCGACCAGCTTGGCGACGTGGCGGTTGGTGGCCACCCTGCGGCGGTTCGCTCCGGCCTGGTCGATGACGAAGCCGGTCCCGCCCCAGCGCATGTCGTGGTTGACGAACTCGACCCGGCCGACGGCGGGGATGAACTTCTCGATGCTGCGCGCATGCGCTTCCGTCAGCTGCGGCAAGAGCGCCACCGCTTCGTACTCGATCCGGTCGTTGCGGATCAGCATAGGCGGTCGGCCGACCCGGCGGACGATCGCTTCCACGCCGTACTCGTTGCCGGCCAGCGGAAGCCCGGGTGCCGTCTCGAACCCCTCCGCCAGCGCGGGCGGCCCGGCCGCCTCGCCCCGCGCGAGGCCGAAGCGCGCCGGATCGATGCGGCCGTCCGCGATCGCCCGGTTGACCTCCGCCATCACGTCGCCGGGCATGCGCGCCATCAGCGCTTCCACGCGGGAACGCGACTCGGCGCGCTCCATGCCGCTCGGCATGGCGCTCGACGGCATCAGGGGCGGCGGTGCCGATTCGGTTCCATAGACGGGCGCTTCCCCGACATCGTCGTGGTCGGGCATGCGGCTTTCATCGCCGGCGAGGCCCGGATCGCTTTCGGGGATCATCGGAAACTCGTCCGCGGCGCCGAACGGCGCTTCCGCGCCCGTGTAGCTCATCAGGAAGGCCACTTCGTCCGCGGTGTAAGCCGGATCCCAGTGCGTGTTCTCCGGCACGTTGGAATGGCCGTAATGGCCGCCCTTGCTGTCCCATGTCGCGGCGTTGCGATTGTGGCCGCCCGGATCATGCCCGCCGACGGCGGGCTTGGGCGGGCCGTTCGGCCAGACCTTTGGAACGCCGTGCTTCAGTTCGAGCCAGCGGCAGAGCCTTGCGACGTTGCGCAGGGTCGCCTTGGACTTCGCCCGATGCGCGAAGCCGACGACCTCGATCTGGATCGCGGAGTCGCGGTTGGTCTCCACCCCGCCCGCCGGATTGCGCAGGGCGCGCGCCGCGACGTTGGTGTCGATGTGCTGGTAGATCTTGGTTTCGTCCACCGTGAAGTGCGGATCGGACTTGTGCGTGCGGAACGCCGCGAAGGCCCCCGACACGCTCCCTCCTTCGGTGGTGTGGTGGACGATCTTGAAAGGCCCGCCGTTATAGGAACCGGACGGGCCGCTGATCGGCACCCATTGCGCTGCAGGATATATTGCCATGTCTTCGCCTCCTCCTCTGGTGAAGCGCCGGCCGCATCAGCCGGCGGATTTCTTGCCTTTGCCGCTCCCGCCCGCCGCCTCGCCCGACGGACTGCGGAAAACTTCCCACATCAGCAGCCCAGCCAGCGCCAGCGCCAGCAGCGACAGAAGCTCCACGATCACGGGCTGCAGGATCGGGAAGAACGTCACCGAGCCGCCATCCACGCTGCGCTCGCCGTAGTGGTAGGCGTTGTTCCAGTAGCCGCCGGAAAAGCCGGGCTTGGGCGTGACGAGGTGATAGCGGCCCGCCTCGGGATGGGTGCAGAGGTGGATACTTTCCGTGAAGCACGTCTGCCCGGTCGCGCGCAGTTCCTCGGCGGTGAAGCCGAAGTCTCCCGGATAGATGTAGACCGAGCCTTCGTCGTGGAACATCCGCAGGAAGTGAACCTGCGCAGCGAGCGGCAGGAGCACGAAGACGACGAGCGTCGCCGCCGCCGTGCGGGGCAGCCGCGTCGCCGTCGGGATCGGCCCCGTACCGCCGAACGACGGCAAGCGCTGCCACCAGGGATGCAGACGGTAGGACCGGGCGAAGGTGATCATCGTGAAGAGGACCGCGGGCGCCAGGAAGGCGAAGGCATGCATGCCCCAGAAGGCGTTCAACTGCTTGTTCCTCCCGCCGAGCGCGATCGCCTCGAACAGCGTGACGCCCCGGTTGGCCGAATGCTGCGTCAGCAGGAATAGGAAGAAAAAGCCCGCCAGCGCGGTCCAGTAGCGGTTGAAGGAAGGCGACAGAGGATGCCGCTCGATCGGCAGGGGAGGCCATGCGGCCTTCAGCGCGGCCGCGGGGATCATGTAGGCGACGGCGTTGTCGGGTGAGCCGCCCTTGCGCACCATCATGCCGACGGTGACGGCGCGGTCCACGTTCCAGACGCCCCCGCCGCTGTATCCCGGCCGGATGAAGGCGCCCTTCTGGATGGTGGCGTCGACTTGGAACCACGGCGAGGTTTGGCCGCTGAACCGCGCCTCGACGTGGCTGCCGAACGTTTCTCCCGCGGCGATGCCGTAGACGCTCAGCCGGTCGCCGAAGACCGAAACGCCGGAGATGTCGGCCAGTCTCGCAAGTCCGGCCCGCAGCGGCGCCGGTTCGTCGAGACGGACAACCGCGACGTCGTCGTCCACCGCCGTCCCCGGGGCTCGCCACACGATCACCGTGCCGCTCGCGGGCTTAAGGTCCGGAAGCTGCGGGAAGGCAAGCGCGACACGCGACCCTTCCGGCGGAGGCTTGGTTTCGCCCATGGCCCGGCCGAGGGCGACATTGACCACATGGGCGCAGGTCATCACATGGTTCGGGTCGACGATCATGCCCATGCCGGCATGCGCCCCGCCGGGCTGCAAGAGGTTGGCGATGCCCGCCGCATTGCCGCTGGGCGCAGGAAGCTCGGGCGATTGCGGCAGGGTCACTGCAGCCCCCCCGGCACCACGGCCGCGCCGAGCACCGGTCCGCCGGCGAGCAGGACGCCGTTAGGCGCCTGGACGAGCCCCAGGCCGACATCGGTGTCGCTGAAGGGCAGCGCCCGCACGGCCTGCTTCATCCGGTCGACGACCGATGCGGCCGAGAACGGGGCGTTGCGGCCAAGAAACTCGGCCCACAGCGCCGCCACGCCGGCGACATGCGGGGTCGCCATGCTGGTGCCGCTCATCGCGGTCAGCCCGCCGCCGCGCTTGGCCGACCAGATGTCCTCGCCTGGAGCCGCCAGCGTCGCGCCCTCGTTCGAAAAGTAGGCGACGTGGAAGGCGCCGCCCGGATCCTGGCCGATGGCAGCCACGGAAACGAACATCCGGCCGGTGGCCGGAGGCGCCAGCAGGATCGTATAGCCGGGCCTGTGGCTTTCATTGCCTGCGGCGGCCGTCACCACCGAGCCCGCCATGACACCGTCATGCCCGATCAACGCTTGCGACCATTCGTCGAACAGGCGCGTGTTGAGCCGATAGCCCGCGAGCGCCAGGCTGGTCGCCTTCGGCCCGGGATAGCCCATCTCGACCAGTTGCTTCTGATAGCCTGGGAAATCCATGCCGAGCGACATCGAGATGACCTGAGCGCCTTCCAGCTGCGCCCAGGTGATCGCGTTGATAATTTGCTCCGAGGCGCCGCCCCCGGCGCCCAGCACCTTGCCGATCAGGGCCTTGGTGACGCCTCTGGCGATGCCGATGCGGTGGCCGTCCACGTCGCGCCCGAAGATCGTGCCGGCGCAATGCGTGCCGTGGCCGTTCAGGTCCTGGGCGGCTTCCGTCGTGAAATTCCGCTGGACGAGGTCGACGCCCGCAAAGGCCGGGTGGGTCTCGTCGATGCCGGTGTCAAGCACCGCGACGGTTATCCCGGCGCCGGTCACCGGGCTGTTCGTGGCGTTCACCGCCTGGATGCCCCAGTTCGTCGCCTGCGGTCCCGCCTTGACCGCCGCCAGCGAAGCCTTCAGCGCCTTGATGAGGCTCACCGGCATCCTCGGCAGCACGGCGATCGTGGCGGGGTCGGCGAGGACCCTGCTCCGCTCATCCGAGTCGAGATGCTGGACTTCGACGGTGGCGTTCTCCGCGATCTTGGCGCGTGTTCCCGGGGACGCCCTGCCCATCGGCCGCAGGCCGCCCGCCGCCGGGCCGGCCGCCACCATCTCAGGTCCGAGTTCCGCGACGAGCCGCGGCGGCGCCCTCAGCACCACCATTTCCAGCTTGGCTGGCATTTTTGGCTTCTTTGCCATGCGATCCTCCGATCCTTCCGCCGCGGCGTGCCGCCCCCCGGGGCCGGCACCTTTTCATCCCAACCCGCCTTCCGGCACGCCCTCCCCGCCGCCCGCGCCGCTCATCCGAAGAAGTCGCCGAAGGCGCGGAGATCGATGAGCGAGGGCTCGGCCGCGATGGCGCGCTGCACGGCCAGAAGGTCGTGCGCCAGGTTCTGCCGGTAGGTGGCGCCGCCGAAGTGAAGGCCGCCGATGCGGTGCGGGCTGCGCAGGCTGATCACCGGCGTGCCGGAGTTGCCGCCGAGCGTGGTGGCGTCGTGGCTCAGCGCCCAGCGATGGGCGTCGCCGGTTATCTCGCCGAGCCGGTTCTTCATCTTGCCGGGGCTGAGATATTTGGTCCCGTAGCGGTCGCCGAAGAGCTCCCAGGCGCGGTCCCAGTACCGGGGATCGACCTTGCCCGTGTCGGGGTCTATCGCCGCCTCGCGGTCGGGCGCGGCGGGATAGCCGACGACGATGAGCTTCGACTCGTCGGTCGACCGGGCAAAGAGCGGTCCCGCCGGCGTCGCGCCCGGCAGCGCAGCCCCCGAAGCGTTCGTGGTCTCCACCTCGAGCAGCGCGACATCGAGCTTGGCCACGTCGGCGAAGCGGCCGACGCGCCAGGGGCCGGCGACCACGATCCCCTTGACTGCGAAGCGGCGCGCCTCGTCGCTGGCCTCCTCGTCGAAGCAGATCGAGACCGGCGCGCCAAGCAGGAACCTGCCCCCAGCATCCCGGCCCGGCAGCGGCTCGGCGAACACGTCGATCACATGGCGGTTGGTCATCACCAGGCCGACTGCGATCACCGTGCCGGTGCCGACATGCTGGTTCACCTCGCCGATCCGCACATCGATGCGGCCGACCGCGTCGATAAGCGGCTTGAGCACATGGCGCGGGGGACCGAGATCGCCCGCCAGCCTTCGATATGGCGATCGTCGGGATCGATCATGCCGCCGACGACTCTCAGCGCCG
>CAXTCF010000151.1:0-9345 GCA_964242945.1 uncultured Rhizobiaceae bacterium
GGCCTCTACGTGACCGCCGAGCGCTGCGGTGCGGCAGTGCTCGATCGCCGACATGACCTTGAGTTGGGCAAGGCCCAGATGCCCGGCATGGGCAGCCCGGTAGGCGGGCCCTGCTGCGCGGAAGATGTCGGCGACCTCGACTGAGGCGCGCACGACTCAGCCGCCAGGCAAACTCTCTCCCGGCCCGAACAGGCCAAGCTTGTCGAGCGGACACGTGACCGTGCGCACCGTTCTGGTCGCGACCTTGGCGTAGAGGGCGGTGTTGTTGAGCTTGGCATGCCCGAGCAGGACCTGGATGATCCGGATGTCGGTGCCGTCCTCCAGAAGATGGGTGGCGAAGCTGTGGCGCAGCGTGTGCGGCCCGACCCGCTTGGCGATGTCGGCGGCCTGCGCCGCCTCGATGACGATGCGATAGAGCTGCCGCGTGCTGATCGGCTTCATCGCGTGCTGTCCCGGGAACAGCCAGCCCTCGCGGTGCATCACGCCCTGCTGCCGACCGATCTTCCACCACTCACGCAGGAGCGTTAGCAGGTCTTGGGACAGCATGGCATTGCGGTACCGTCCGCCCTTGCCGCGCTCGATCCGCAGCAGCATGCGTTCGCTGTCGACATCGGCGACCTTCAGCATCGAAACCTCGGCAACACGCAGGCCCGCGCCATAGGCGACCGACAATGCAGCCTGGTGCTTGAGGCAGGTCGTGGCGTTGAGCAGCCGAGCAACCTCGTCGCGGCTGAGCACCACGGGCAGCTTGCGCGGATGCGCCAGCCGGACGAGCCGGCGTGCCAGGTCGGGGCGGTCGAGCGTGTGGGTGAAGAAGAAGCGTAGCGCCGACACGATGCTGTTCACGGTCGGCACCGGAACCCCATCCTCTTGTTGCCAGACTTGGAACCGGCGTAGGTCGTCAGCCGTCGCCGTATCCGGCTGACGCCCAAGGAAGCTTGCGAACCGGCCAACATCGCGGAGGTAATTGCGCTGCGTTTCCTGGCTGAACCGGCGAAGCGTCATGTCGTCGACCAGCCGCTGGCGCAAAGGGCTGATGGGTGCATCGTGGAGGGAGTGGGGCATGTCAGGCTCCTTGTTGAAGAAGCCCGTCATGCTCTGCCGCTGCCGGACGACGCTCAATGCGAGCGCGACGACCGCCCCCTAACCCCTACCTCAATTGCAGGCGCCTTCCCGCGCAGCGGGTTCGTTCGTCGGCCCCTAACGCGACATCGCTGGCGAGCCTGGGTAGGTCAGCTACTGGCGCGCACCGAACGTACGAGCCAAAGTCGGGCTGGTAGCCTCTTGCATTCCAAAGCCTGACATTTGATCAGAGGTGTGCGGCCTGCTCAGACCGAGTCCCCAAGTCGTTCTTGATGGTGTGGGCGATCCTTTCGGCTTCGATGCGGATCTCATTCAGCTGACCACTGAGAGGATTTTGCTGGCCGATCAAATGCAGGTGTGGGAGGTCGGCAGCAGCGGCATCGCCCGCGCCTCCTGGCCAGTCCGGTGGCAGATCCTGGCCTGGTACGCTGACTATATCGGCAAGGCCTGACCGGAACCCAGTGGCGGCGACAACGAGATCGGGCCTGAGCGCGATCTTCTGCCCGCCCGCAGACCCGGCGCGCTCTTCGACGAGGACGACATTGCCATCAAAGGAGTCGACGGCGCCTACGACCTTAATGCGAGCGTTGCGCACATCCCTCGCGAACTGCGGGTAGAGTGTCGGGGTGACGTGGCTTTTCGCGAACTTCCTGGAAACCCCTGCATCCTGCCGAGGTAAGCCGAAGCTGCTGAGATCGCCGACAAAGATCCGCTGGAGGATATCGAGAAGCCCGTCGGCCCATGCTGCCGGAAGCCTGCGCAGCACCGCCCCGATCGCGGCCAACGGCACGCCGAGCACGCTGCGGGGGAGGATGTGGGGCGGCGTCCGGATCGAGATCGTGACGTCGGCATGCTCGGCCAGGCGGCTGGCGATCTCGGCGCCTGAATTGCCGCTGCCGACGACCAGCACTGATTTGCCTGCGTAGTCGGCCGCCCTGCGGAACTCAGACGAGTGGATGAGGCTGCCGCGGAATGTGTCAAGCCCCGGCCATCTCGGAACGGTCGGCAGCCTCGACATGCCGACGGCCAGCGCGACGATGCGTGTTTGCACTGGTGCGCGGTCGCACAAGCCGATCTCCCACAGCCCCGCAGAATTGTCCAGTCTGACGCCTGTCACCTCCACTCCGGTCTCGACCGAGAAGTTCCCACGTTCGGGATAGGAACTGAGCAGCCGCACCATATCGTCCCGCGTCGGCCAGCGACCGGCAGAAGCGGGGATGCGGTCGCCGGTCAGACGGGAGAAGTGGCGTCCGGTGTTGAGCGTCAGCCCCTCGTAATGGTTGCGCCAGACATCGCCGACCATAGCCGTCTTCTCGAAAACTCTCGGCGAGATGCCTAGGCGCTTGAGCGACCACGCAAGTGAAAGACCGGCCGGGCCGGCACCTACGATGACGACGTCGTCGGGCCTGCTGGTCATTTCCTGCTACCGCCCTCATGATCGGCGTGTCGAAGCTTCACCGTCAGAGGAACTGGCCGCATGATCGTGTCGGGAATCGGCGAGGTGGGCAGCAACCTGTCAAGTAGTTGTTCAACCCGCGCAGGAGAAGCGTCGGCGTCAATATCGACGGCTATCTCGACGCTTTCAAAGCCAGCATGCCCTTTCTCCACGCCATAGGCAGCGCGGAAGTTGACCTTGCCGCTGACACTTACCTTCAGGCTGCGGATCGCGACGCCAGCCGCTGCCAATCCGCCGACATAGGTTGCGATCAAGCAGTGGCCAACTGCAGTCAGGAGCAGTTCCTGCGGCGTCGCGCCATCGCCTTGGCCGCCATAGGTCGGCGGCTCGTCGCCCTGAATCACGTTGCCGCCGGAGACTTCCGTCCGGGTGCGATAGCCATTCTGCCAGATGATCGCTACCTTATGAACTGGGCTGGCCACCGGGCCATCGGGATCGCGGCGCATCTCCTCTTGGGCAAGCCTCACCCGGGCAGTGTCGATGCCATTGAGACGCTCGGCTTCTCCGACTGGCGACGCGCTTTTCGTTTCACTCATTCTCTGTGTCCCATTTCTGCATTGTTGCTATTATTCAGCCGACGGTGTGTTCGGCGCTCCGCGCTTCACTCTCCAAGAACGCATCGATGTGTCGCTGCATTGTCCGGAACGTCGGATGCTCGGCGTCGCGCGGATGCGGCAGCTCGACGTCGATGCGCTCGGCGATGTGGCCGGAGGGATCGCTGCCCATGAGCACGATGCGGTCAGCCAGCATCAGCGCCTCGACCAGATCGTGAGTGACCATTAGCACGCTCGCTCCCGTGGACTGCCAGGTGTCGAGCAGGTACCGCTGCATCAGCCGGCGCGTTTGCGCATCAAGCGCGGAGAACGGCTCGTCCAGAAGCAGCAGCCGCGGCTCGATCGCGATGCTGCGCGCGAGCGCCACGCGCTGCCGCATGCCGCCGGAAAGCTGCGCAGGCAGGTGCGCTGCAAACTCCGATAGGCCGACCTTCGCAAGCAGCTGCTGCGCCCTTTGCCTGGCCTCAGGATCCGTGGCTCCCCGGTTCCTGAGGGCGAAGGCGACGTTGCCTTCCACCGTCATCCACGGGAACAGGTTGTTGTGCTGGAAAATGAAAGCGCTTCGCGGGGCCGGACCAGCGAGCGGCTCTCCATCGTAGAAGACATGCCCGCGGGACGGAACATCGAGCCCGGCGGCGAGGTTCAGCAAGGTGGTCTTGCCGCAGCCGCTGCGCCCAAGCAGCACCGTCAGGCTGCCGGGTTCGACGACCAGGCGATCCGCACGGATCGGTGCTGCCCCGAACGACTTTTCCACTTCCGCGAACTGCAACGTGGCTCCGCCCGACGCGGTCGCGCCCGTCACGATGACTGTTCCCACCAGACCAGGCGCCGTCCGACCTCCAGCAGGAGGCGATCGAAAAGAAAACCGAGCAGCCCGATGGCGATGATGCCGATCATGACCATCCGCATGTTGAAGGTCTGCTGGGCCATGATGATTGCGTAGCCGAGCCCGGAGTTGATGCCGGCCATCTCGCCGGCCAGCACCGCCATCCATGCGCCGAAGAAGCTCATGCGCAACGTGGTGACGGCGCTCGGCGCGATGGCGGGCAGACGTATGTGGGTCCAGAGACGAAGGCGCGGCGTCCCAAGATTGTGGGCGATCCTGAGATATTCGACGGGAATGCTGTCCAGCGCCGCCACAAGGGCGAGCGTCATGGATCCCACCACCGTGATGCACACAATGAAGGTCGCGGCCGGACCTCCGATGCCGACCACGGCGATGGCAAAGGGTATCCAGGCGACGGGGGCGATCGGGGCCAGCGTCTGCGCGATCGGCATGACGAGGTTGCGCGCCAGGCGCCACTCGACGGTCGCTGCCGCAAGTACGAACGCCCCTGCAAGGCCCAGGGACATCCCGGCGCCGACTCTTGCCAGCGTGACTGCCGCCGCCTCGCCCAGGCTGGTGCGCTGGAGACCGAACCCGACGCTCATGTCGCCGGACAGGAAGTAGGCGAAGGTCTCACTGGGCGGAGGCAGGATGCGCGCGTTGAGCCAGCCCAGCCACGCGCCCGCCTCCCAGAAGCCGAGGATCAGGGCCCATGACACGAGGAACCAGGCAAAGGAAGCCGCGGTCGAGTGGACGCGCCCGCGCGAGGGCCGGGCACTTCGAGGCTTGGAGGCGATGGCGGTCAGGGGTTTCGTCGCCCACCGCTTGGCGACGGCCCGTGCAGGCGGCATCAATCCATCACCCGGGCCATCACGCCGGCTGGTGGCGCAGGTCCAGCAGCTCGTCGACGTTGTCCTTCGTCAAATAGCCCAGCTCAACGAGGTAGCGGACGCCCCTGTGCAGACCCTCCACGCCCTTTTCGCTGATCACCGGATTGGGGAACTGCCGCTTCAACGCCACCGCGAGGATATCGCGCGGCACGCCGTAGATCGGCTGAAGATCGTCCAGAGCCGTCTCAAAGTCGGAATTGAAGGAGTCAGCCGACTGCTTGAGGACACGAAGGTAGGTGGCGATCGCTTCGCTCCGGGCGTCGCTCGTTTCCGCTTTGGTTGTCACCACGCAGTCCGCGGCTTCCGGTCCCCACACGGAGTTCGAGTCGGTGAGATAGGTGGCGCCGGCCTGCCGCACCACGCTTTCGGCATAGGGCTGCGCGAGCGTACACACGTCCACCGATGCGTTGGCGATGGCTTCTCCCATGCCGACCATCGAGGGGAAGAAGGTCAGTGCGTAGTCATTGTAGGACCTGCCGTTCTTGGAAAGCGTGCCGTAGCCTACCAGTTCGAGTGTATCGAGCTTCAGCGTGCCGATGCGCAGCCCTGTGCCGGCGGCCGCGATGAATTCACCGACCGACTTGACCGAGCCGGAACGCGCCACGAGTTCAATGCCCGCCTGACCGGACCCGCCCACTATGCGAAGATGGTCGGAGCCTTGAGCATGGGCCGCCACCGTCATCGTCCAGGGACTGTGCATGAGCTCGATGCTGTCTACTTCAAGCGCCTGAAGGGCTTCGCTCGGCCCATTGAACTGGGTGAGTTCGACATTGAGGCCGGCGCCCTCGAAGAGCCCACGCTTCTTTGCGAGCAGCAGGTGCGAAACGCATCCCGCGGGCAGGTGCCCCGCCCGCAGGACCGTGCCGCCCGCAGCCGCTTCCGCCCGGGTAGCACTCCAGAGGAGCTCAGCGCCGCCTGCCGACACCGCCAGTGCCGCGCAGCCGCAGGCACAAAGGAACCGTCGGCGATCCATCCCGACGGGGTTGGTGACATCCTCCGCCTTCCCGACGAATTTGCTGAACAACGCATCAAGGACAGTCACGTAGCACCTCCAGGGTAGACCGATCGGTCTCCGATCGGTGGGAAACCTAATCTCCCGACCGCGGCGCGTTAAGGCACGTCTTGCGCGTCATGAACCCGATTTGAGGATTTGTTTTGCAACCCTCTTTGCAGTGGTGGCTCCAGATGCATCCCGCGTCATCATTGCGGCAATGATCGCACCATCGATCAGCAGCGACAGCTCGTCGGCAACAAGGCGGGGTGCTTTAAGACCCGCCTGCTCGACCAGGGTCAGTATGCGCGCGCGGACGTCAGCGAGATGTCTGCGGGCGAGGGGAACCACCCAGCCGACCTCCTTGTGGTGTTCGGCGGCTGCGTTGATGAAGATGCAGCCATAAAAGTCACCGCTCGCAAACCAGTCGCCGAGGAGATCGAACAGGCCGATGAGCTGATCCGATGGATCATCCCACAGCGCGGGCAAGGTCGTGTCGAACCACTCGAACCATCGCTGCCCCTCGCGGTCGAATACGGCTCGAAGCAGGTTGTCCTTCGATCCGAACCGTTCGTAGAGCGTCCTGCGGGCGACTTGGGCCTTCGTGATGATGAGCGTCACCCCGGTCGCGTGGATGCCCTCCCTACAAAACAGCGCCGTGGCCGCCTCAAGAAGGCGCGCTTCAGGCGATGCGATGCTCTCGAGCCTCAAGATAATCCGGCCGTTTCGTCCGCCAGGAGCATAAGTCGATGGCATAGCTTGCTGGAGCTCTGTTACATGGAACTCGATAGCAGATGTAAAGCACGGCACGGAACGTCAGTTTACGGGCTTCAAGGCCAATGTCGGCTCCTGGCGCAGGGACGACTTGGCCTATCGGAATAAAGCATGGCCAACTGCGCCAGTGCTTTCAGCAGCCCCGACGAATACCTGCGTCCTGCACGGCGAACAGTGGCAATGGAAGGGGCTAAGGCCGGGAGGCACACGTCCTTCGCCCGGCCCCACTCCGTTGGTCGCTCAAGCGGCGAGGGCAGCAGGCACGCTTGCCCCCCAGCTTCCGATGGTCGCCGTCAACGCCTCGTCCCAGCCGGTCGCGGTCCAGTCGTCGTGGGCCATGACGAAGTCATGGGCGTAGGAATACTCCATCTCGACCACCTCCCCCGCGGCAGGAACGGCAAGGCCGACAAGGCGCAGCACGATCTTGGGCGTGCGGCGCAGCTTCGGCGCTGATGCACCGGCGAGCGCGGCGGCCCGGTACGCGATTGTACGGGGCATCAGCACCTCGGGAGAGCCGACGTGCCAAGCCCGGCCGTGGGAGTCTGCTGCGGCGCCGAGCGCGATCAGGGCGCGAACGAAGTCGGGAACATAGGTGAAGCTGTGCCGGGCGTCGGGGTCGCCGAACCAGTTCACCGCCTTGCCCCTGAGCAGGTCAGGTCAGAACCGGTCGCCCAGCGACGAGGTGCGCACGCCGGGGCCGAAGAAGTCGCCAGCCCGGCCCGACACCGCGCGGATCACACCTTTCTCGTGGGCCTCGAACAGCCGATGGCTCATCCGAGCACGGATCGCCCCCTTGCGGGTGGTGGCGCTCAGCGGCATGGCTTCGCTTAAGCGCCCGGCGACGCCGTAACGTAGAGGTTTTCGGCGACAACGAGCACGGCCCCAGTAGTACGAGCAGCGGCGATCGCCCCCTCCTGCAAGGCCATGAAGCTGCGGGGCCAGTCGTGGTAGCCTTTGCAAGGAGATGGCGCCCAACGCCCGTCGACCCTGTAAACGACAGCTTGCGTACGCGCGGGTCGCGCATGATGGCGCCCGTCACGTCATCGGCCTTCATAGTGGTGACGACATTGACGACGCCGGGCGGCACACCTGCTTCCTCGTAGATCGCTGCCAATGCATAGGCAGTGAGAGGTGTCTCGCTTGCAGGCTTCAAAATGACCGTGCAGCCCGCCGCGAGGGCTGGAGCGATCTTTCGAGTCGCCATCGCTGCCGGGAAGTTCCACGGTGTGATCAGGAGATCTATGCCGATCGGCTCATAATCCACAATGATGCGGTTAGCGCCAGACGGAGCAAAGCCGAAGTCGCCGACTATCCGAACGGCCTCCTCGGCGTTCCATCGGAAGAACTCCGCGGCATAGGCGACCTCGCCTTTCGCGTCGCGCAGGGCCTTGCCGTTCTCGAGCGATATCAGGTTTGCCAGCATGTCGGCGCGCTCGGTCATCCACTCGAAGCAGCGGCGGAGGATTTCCGAACGCTGGCGCGGAGGGGTGCTGCGCCACCTTCTGCCGCATTCGCAGCAGCGTCGATGACCGCACGCCCGTCTTCGATGCTGGCATCGGGAACGCGGGCGAGAATCATCTCTGTGGAGGGATCGACAACCGCAATGGTCGCCCCGGTCGACGCGGGCCGCCGTTTACCCGCAATGTACAGGCCTTCGCGGTGCTGGTAGCCCAGGGACTCCAGAGTGTGGACAGCGTTGAGATGCTGTGTGTTCATCGTTGAGCCTCCTTAATTCGCAAGATCCACGGCGGCGAGGTCACCGTTATAAGCCGCCTTCACCAAGCAGGCGGCGCATGGATACCTCATTCATTGGGCGGGGATTGTTCTTGATCAACCGTTAAATCCCAATAGCCTGATCGGCCGTCCAGTCGACCTGCTCTCGTGGCAGGCCAAGATCAGAAAGTGCAGGCACGATCCCGATAGACTGGAAAATCCTGGTGAGCCCCCTGATTGCGGTTTCCGCCTTCTCCGCTTCGTACTTGCCGGTGAAATCCAGACCCAGAACTGAGCCGATCTCAGCCATTTCTCGCGTGGCCTTAGGCTCGTTGAAGTTCATCACGTAATGCAAAACAGCTGCCACGGGGCTTCGTCACCGCGCTCGAAGTTGCCATCCTCATCTTGGACTGGGGCGCACTGCGAAGGCGGCCGCGCCTGTGCTGGTGGCCCTTACCCACGTCGCTCTGGCTATGGCTTGGGCCGACCAACGTTGGCGATACGATATTCGCGCTGAAAGCCCACGATCTGGCGCTATCCGTCTTCCGCCCCGCGAGTTGAGACCCAGAGAAGGGCACGATGCAGGGGCGCCTTGCAGACATGGTGCTCTTGCCTCTCCGCTACAGGCTCGCGGGGCCGGGAGAGGACGACGCCGTCTTCCTCGAGGTACGCGAGGGGCAGGACCGGTTGGTCGAACCCGGTGACCTGGTCGATCTCGGCGAGTCCGGCATCGAGCGCTTCATCACAGCCCCGAGGGAGGCGAAGACATTCGAGATCCGCGTGAACTCGCGCGCCCGCACGGCCGAGGACCGCGCGGTGAGCTTCGAGCAGGTCGTGCAACTGGACGGTTCTATCAACCTGATTGGGTGATGCGGTTCTGGGACTTTGGGGTTGGTTGGCGTTCCAGCCATGTTGGGTTTCTGGCTTCGGGGATCGACCTCCCCGCCGGGGTGATGCCAGGGCTTGCCGGTGCTGCTACGCCGGTGCGGTTTGTTTCAGGAAGTGGGATTGCCCCGGTTTTGTGGACACCGAGATTGCTCTTGCATGAGGTGTTTATT
>CAXTCF010000152.1:0-9246 GCA_964242945.1 uncultured Rhizobiaceae bacterium
GGCTGGTGGAGTCGGGCTTCGACACCTTCATCAAGCGCAACGACCTTTCGCGCGACCGCGACGAGCAGCGCCCGGAACGCTTCACCGTCGGCCAGAAGCTGGACGCGCGCGTGATCGCCTGGGACAAGAAGACCAAGAAGCTCCAGGTCTCGATCAAGGCCCTGGAAATCGCCGAGGAGAAGGAAGCCGTCGCGCAATACGGCTCGACCGACTCCGGCGCTTCGCTGGGCGATATCTTGGGCGCGGCGCTGAAAGGCCGCCGCGACGAGTAAGCAGGCCGTTTTCTGGTCAAACGAAAAGCCCGCGGGAGCGATCCCGCGGGCTTTTTGCTGCTCCGGCTTCTGGAAAGCCGGTTGTCAAACCAAGAACCCGCAGCATTGGACCAAAGTCCGGCTTAAGCAAGCCGGAGGGCCGAAGGGGCGAAGCGGAGGTCTAAGCCGGGCAGAAAGAGGCCAAGAAAGCAGGCATACACCCAGCGTCAACGCGGCGGATCGGGCGTCCTGAACGATCTGTATGAAATCAGACGACTGGATGAACCAACATGAAATCCGTGCTTTCTTCGATCGGTGCTGCGGCAACTGTTGCGGTGCTTGCGTTCGGCTTTGCTGCGGTGCCCGTTACAGTCGCCATGAACGGCGCTTCCTTCTCGCTCGGTGCTGCAAAGGCCTTCGCCAAGAAGGGCGCCGACGATCCGGCTGGGCATGTGCGGCAGAGCCACGGGGCCGACGACCCGGCAGGCGACGATCACGGTGGCAGCAGGAGCGGCGCCGGCAACGCGAGCGCGGGCAATAGCGGCGCGGGCCACTCCACGGGCGGCAACAGCAGCTCCGGCAGCGGCAAGGGGGGATCGGGCAGCAACAGCGGCTCAGGCAATTCGGGCAGCGGCAAGAGCGGCGGCGAGCACGGCGGCAACCACAAGTAATCTCTGCCATCTGGCCGGCAGGCGGCAAGTGGCCGAGGCGGAGAGGCTGATCGATGTCGGACTTTGGTCCGGCGACAAGATCGCTGCCAAGCCTCTATGCTCCTGCACGGTTTGGGGTAGCGCCGCGTGTCGGCGCTGCCCCGCAACTCTTCCAAGCCGTGGCCTCCCATGTCTCAGCGCGATCACTCCCCGTCCTTGCGAATTGCCTTCCGGGCAATGCGGATCGTGCTCGCGCGAAGCATCCTGAGCGGAGCGCTGGTGCTGGCGCCAGCTGTTCTTGCCAGCGGGACCGCGGCCTTTCCAACTGATTCGGCCTGGGCCAAGGACGGCGGCAGCGGAGGATCAGGCGGTGGGAATTCTGGCGGAAACTCCGGCAGCGGCGGCTCCGGGGGAAGCGGGTCGGGCCAGGGCGGCGGCGGCAGCGGATCGTCGGGAAAAGGCGGCTCAGGCGATGGCAATTCGGGCAAGGGCAGCGGCGACGATCGGTCCGGAAGCAACTCAGGCTCAGGCCAGCGCGGAAAGACCGCAAAAGCCGCGTCCCGCGCGGAGCGCAGCCGCGTCGTCTGGTCTTCCCGGCAGGGCGGGACGGTCGAGGTGCGCTATGCCGATGGGTGGAGCGAAAGGGTCGATGGAAAAGGCTACACGCTTCGCGACCCTAGCCGGCGCGTAGTCGTCAGCCGTCCGGCAAAAAGCGCAGACCTTTCCCGGCTCGGCGCCATGACGGAATGATGCCTGCTTCGGTCAGGGCTGCTTCTTCCAGACTTCCTTGGCCAGCACGGCCGCTTCAGTGCGGTTGCGCACCTGAAGCTTCTGCAAAACGATGGTCATGTAGTGCTTGACCGTCTTTTCCTGAAGCGAGAGCTTGCGCCCGACCTCCTTGTTGCTCAGGCCCTCGGCGACAAGCCGCAGGATTTCGTCCTCGCGCGCCGTCAGCCCGTCCAGCGGGGAAGCGGAAGAGGCCGCACCGGCGGCGCCCTTGGCCTTCATGCCGATCAGGAGCCGCGCCGCCAAGCCCGGTGAGACATAGGAATCGCCCGCGGCGACCGACGCCGCAACGGCAAGCAGTTCCTCCGCCCCGACGCCTTTGAGGATGTAGCCCTTGGCGCCCGCTTCGAGCGCGCCCATGATGTCGGCATCCGTTTCGGAGGCCGTGAGCACGGCGATGTTGACGCCGGGCACTGCCCGCGCAATCGCGCGCGCGGCCTCCACGCCGCTGCCCGGCATGGAGATGTCGAGCAGGATCACGTCGGGCTTCAGGCGCTCGGCTAGGTCGATTGCGGTTTGCGCATCGGCCCCCTCGCCCACCACGTCAAAGCGCCCGTCGTCAAGCAGCGTCCGCACCACGCCGGAGCGGTAGAGCGGATGGTCGTCCACGACGGCGACCGTGATCTTCCGCTGCGCGCTTTTAAGCGTCATGACCGGAGGCTCCCGCTTGGATGTCGATGTCCATCCTCATCACCGCCCCGCCATGTCCTGAAGGGTCTTCTGGGGCGATCGAAAAGGAGAACCGGCCGCCAAGGCTTTCCACCCGCTCACGCAAGCCGGTCAGCCCAAGACCGCCGCCTCCAACCGAAGCGGGCGCTGTGCTTGCCCGGTTGCGTACAGTCAGGCCAAGTATCCGGCCGCTCCGCGCTGCTTCGACGCGCTGGCCGTTGCCGCCGCCATGGCGGAAAGCGTTGCTGAGGCCTTCCTGCACGAAGCGGAACACGCAGATCTTCAGGGCTTCAGAGGCTTCTGCCGGAAGCTCGCCGTCCAGTTTCAGGTCAACGCCGGTGCCGGTGCGCTGACGGTGCGCGCTGACTGCCTTGCCGATCACCTCGGCAAGCGGCGCATTGGCGATTTCGGGCAGGGACAGGCCGTTGCAGAGGTTGCGGATGTCGCCCATCGCCTCGTCGAGCGCGCCCTTGACGGCCTTCATCTCGGCAGTTCGCGCTTCCAGGGTGCGGCCCTTGGCGAGACCTGCGAGCCGCAGCGCCGCCAAGCTGATCAGCTGAGCCGGACCGTCGTGAAGATCGGCGCTGATGCGGCGCAGGAAGCGCTCGTTCAGCTCCGCGCCGCGCGCCGACGCATTCTCCACGCGCAGGCGCAGGCGGCGGTTCTGGTCGGCCATCCCCTCGCTTTCCGCCACCCGGAGCGCCAGCGCCGTGCGCTGCTCCTCGATGGTGCCGCTGGCGCGCCGCACGATGCCGAACAGGATCACGCCGATCGCAAACGCGATGGCGAAGACGATCGCGCCGGTCTGCACGCGCGCCTTGTTCAGGGTCGCGTTCAGTTCCGTGGCGTCCTCGTAGAACTCGACCACCGCGATGACCTCGCCGGTCCAGGCCCTGCGGATCGGGCTGTAGATTTCCAGGAGCGAGAGACCGGAAGCGCGCTCGTCCGCGCTTTCCTCGTCGTCGAGGCGGTCCAGTTCGGCGACGAGCCGGCCTTCCAGCGCCTCGTGCAGCTCCTCCGATCCGGGAAAGCGTTTCCCGATCAGGTCGGCATCCACCGCATAGGCGACAAGGCCGTCCGGCTTCCAGATTTTCACCGAAACGACGCGCTTGCCCAACGCGCTGCCGGCGAGCATCTCCTCGATGGCGCGCGCCGGACCGATCGACAGCGTGTCGGCCGTTTCCAGTTCCTGCACCAGCGGCCCGATAAAACTGTCCATGAACAGCGCCGTGGCGCCCGCGGTGTTCGCCACCACGCTGCGCTCGATGATGCGCGTCACCCAGATGCCGATGAGGAGGGCCGCGGCCAGCATCACGACGCTGCCGGTCAGCGCAAAACGGGCGGAAAGGCTCAAGGACCCGATCCAGGAACGCGCAAGGGACAGGCGGCCTTTCGGCAGCCTCCGGATAAGGCTTGGCGACTGCGAACTCATCGCGCGCAGCGTTATCGGCAAAGCCGGAACGCTACAACCTGACCGAAGCCTCAGGCGGTTCGGACCTTGGTCCGATCAGTTCCCGTCCAGCACGCTGCGGACCTTGGCGGCGAGCTGCTCGATGCCGAAGGGTTTTGGCAGGAAGCTCGTGCCGGGGTCGATCGCATCCTGCGCCAGCGCGTTGCGGGCATAGCCGGTGGTGAAGAGCACCTTCAACGCGGGGCGTTTGCGCAGGGCGAGTTCCGCAAGCTGCGGCCCCGTCATTTCCGGCATCACGACGTCGGTGAAGAGCAGCGTCACGTCCTGGCCGCTTTCGATGCGGCGCAGCGCGTCGGGCGCGCTTTCCGTTTCCACGACCGCGTAGCCGAGTTCGCGCAGGGCATCGACGGAAAAGGCGCGCACCCGCTCCTCGTCCTCCACCACCATGACGATCTCGCCCGCGCGCGCGCCTTCAGCGGAAAGCGCCCTGCCTTTCGGCAGGGCAGGCACGTCCTCGCTGGAAAAGCGCGGCAGAAAAACACGCACCGCAGTGCCCTTGCCCACTTCGGAAGCGATCGTCACATGGCCGCCGGACTGGCGGATGAAGCCGAACACCTGGGAAAGGCCAAGGCCCGTGCCCTTGCCGACGCCTTTCGTGGTGAAAAACGGGTCGAAGGCTTTTTCGATCACGTCGGGGGCCATGCCGGTGCCGGTGTCCGAAACGGTGATCAGCACATAAGCGCCGGGCGCTATCTTTTCCGCGTCGGCCTGTGCGCCATCGAGGTCGGCGTTTGCCGTTGCGATGGTCAGCCTGCCGCCTTCGGGCATCGCGTCGCGCGCGTTGACGCTGAGGTTGATGAGCGCGTTTTCCAGCTGGCCGGGGTCGGCCTGCGTTCGCCAGAGTTCCGGAGCGAGCTTCGTCTCGATCCGCACATTCTCGCCCAGCGTGCGGTTGAGCAGGTCGAGCATGCTGGAAATCAGCTGGTTGGCATCCACCGCTTCCGGCGCCAGCGGCTGCTGACGGGAGAATGCGAGCAGGCGCTGGGTCAGCGCCGCGGCGCGGTTCGCTCCGTCCATGGCCCCGTCGATATAGCGCTCGACATTCGTGTCGCCGCGGGCGAGCCGGCGCTGGAGGAGGTTCAGACCGCCGATCACCACGGCCATCATGTTGTTGAAGTCGTGCGCGATGCCGCCGGTCAACTGGCCGACGGCCTCCATCTTCTGCATTTGGCGGACCTGTTCCTCCGCCTCCGCCAGCCGCTTCTGCGCGGCCATGTGCACCGTTACGTCATAGACGAACTGGTAGGCGCCGATCGTCGCGCCGTCCTTGTCGCGAAGCGTGTTGAACTTCATCTCGTAGGCGCGACGGGCGCGGGCGGGATCGCCGAACTCCGCGACCTCTGTGAACTCTTCGCCGGCGAGCGCGCGGCCCCACACGGCCTTCACCGCGGCCTGGTGCTCCGGCCGGTCGTGGAGCAGTTCCAGCATGCTGTCGCCCGCTTTGGGCCGGACGCCGAAGATATGCTCGAATTCGCGGGCGGACGCCTTGTTGATGGCGAGCCAGCGGAAGTTGGGATCGACTACCTGCACGAAGGCATCGGTGGTTTCCAGGATGGTGGCAAGCAGGTTGCGCTCCATCGTGCGCTCTTCGATGCGCCTTTCCAGGGAAAGGTTGAGGGCTTCAAGCTCGGCTTCCGCGCGGCGGCGTTCGATCGCCAGCCGCGTGCGCTCTGCCACCTCGCGCATGAAGGCGATTTCCTCCTCGGAGAAGGTGCGCGGCTCCGGATGGTCGAGATAGAGCAGCGCGACCAGCCTGCCGTTCTCGGTGATCGGCATGTCCACGAAGGCGCGCATGTCGAGCGCTTCCAGGGCATGCGCCGTGGGAGCGGTGCGCGCATCCGCGCGCACGTCCGGCACGATCACTGTCGCCCCGCGCTTCAGGTCCTCGACATAGGTTCCGTGCCGGCGCAGGTGGACCGTGCCCGCCAGCGTGACGATGCCTGAGGCCTGCCAGTCGCGCTCGATCGTGACGGTCTCGGCCGCTGCATCGACGCTGCCGTAGCCGGCGCGGGCGACGCCGAGCGTGCGCGCCAGCGTCTCGCCGGCGGCATAGGCCAGGTCGGCGGGATCGGTGAGGTCGCGCAGGCGGTCGCCGAGTTCCAGGAGTGCGGCACGGCGGCGGATCAGGCTTTCGGCGCGGGCGCGCTCCACCGCATCCCAGGAAAGCTGCGCCGCTTCCTCGACCAGGGCGATGTCCTCGCCGCGCCAACTGCGCGGCGCCGTGCCGCTGAGGTAGAGGCCTGCCTCCCAGCGGCCCGCGCGCACGAAAGGCACGTTGACGCCGGAGCGCGTGCCGCGCCAGCCGACGGTGTGCGCATCGACGCCGGGATCGGCCTGCACGTCGCCGAAGGCAAAGACTTCTCCCGCCCGCAGCGTCGCGAGATAGTGCGGTCCAAGCGAGGCGATCGCCAGCCGGCCCTCGCGCAAAGGGAGGACGCCGTCGCTCCAGCCGGGGCCGAACAGGAGCGTGTCCTCGTCCATCATGCGGTAGAAGCCGACCCGGTTGACGCGCAGCCGCCGCCCGATGCGCTCCGCGGTGAGCCGCATCACCTCATCGGAGGAAGGAGCGGTACGCTGGGCTGCGGTGAGCGCCAGCACGAACTCCCGTTCGTCCTTGGCGTGGCGGACGGCATCCTCCGCGTCCTTGCGCTCGGTGATATCGAAGGAAACGCCGGGAAAGCGGGAAGGCTTGCCGTCAGCGCCGTAATCGCAGCGTCCCTGCGCGATCACCCGGCGGATCGAACCGTCGGCCTGAAGCAGGCGATACTCGCTGGTGAAAATCTTCCGCGTTCGGATAGCCTGCGCGACCTCGGCTTCCACGCGCGGAAAATCCTCCGGGTGGATGTTTTCGAAGAAGGCGGCGATCGGCGCACCCCCTTCGGCCAAGGCGGGATCGACGCCGTAGAGATTTGCAAAGCGGGCATCCGCCGTCACGCGGTCGGCCGCCACGTCCCAATCCCAGGTACCGACGCCGTTGCCGGCGGAAAGGGCCAGTTCCAATCGCTCATTGTCTGCCTGGATCTTTGCCGCCGCGCGGACCTGGTCCGAGACGTCGGTGGCTTCCATGAAGATGCCGGTGACTGTGCCGGCCGCGTCCTTGATGGGCTGATAGACGAAGTTGAGCAGGCGCTCCTCGATCGGTCCGTCCGGCTTGAGCTGCAACCCCACGGGAACGGCTTGGCCGACAAAGGGCTCGCCGCTTGCACGCACGCGGTCGAGCAAGGCAACAAAACCCTGCTCAGCCATTTCGGGAAGCGCGCTGGCGACCGTGTTTCCGATAACGGGACGGTGCCCGATCATCCGGAGGTAAGCCGAATTGGCGATTGCGAACACATGGTCCAGGCCGGAAACGATGCCGACCGCGCCTGGCGCCTGGGCGAAAAGCTCGCGCAGGCGCTCCACCTCCGCCTGGCGCTCCCGCCCCGCCAGCACCTCTGCGGTGATCTCCAGGCAGGTGCAGAACATGCCGGCGACGTTGCCCGTCGCGTCGTCGTGCACCGGCGTGTAACCGAAGGAGAAATGCGCCTCCTCCGGGTAGCCGTTGCGCAGCATGGTGAACTGGATGTCGTCCATGGTGGTCGGCACGCCGCGGTAGGCCGCATCCATGATCGGCGCGACAGCTTCGAGGATGTCCGCCCATACCTCCGCGAACGGCTTGCCCAGCGCCCAGGGGTGTTTGCCGCCGCACAAGGGGGCGTAGCCGTCGTTGTAGAGCATGATGCGCTCTGGCCCCCAGGCGATGAACATCGGCTGGCGGGAGCTAAGCATGACGCGGACCAGAGTGCGCAGGTTCTCCGGCCAAGCGTCGGGAGACCCAAGCGGCGTCAGGCCCCAGGGCAGGACGCGGATCAGCCTTCCAAGCTCGCCGCCGCCGGCAAGAAACGGCTGCTCATGCCCTTGGGGCGCCGGTAGATCCATCGCGCCTCCTATGAGCACCTAACAAAACTCCTGGGGTCGGCTGGCCGGTTCTTTTTGCCGCCTGCTTCGTTGCCGACGCTTGGCCATGCAACCAGCATCGGCTGCGCTCGGCGCCTTGCAGGACAGCAAAAAGCCCTCGGCCATCCTCAACCCATGAATTTCGTCAGGCGCTCCACGACCGCGTAAATGCCAACAGGAACGCTGCCAGCTTTCCTTGCGGCTCAGACGGTGCGTGTCAAGCTTGCTGCCGCCGCGCGCCCGCTCTATGCCGGTTCGCCCCAGGGGAGGTCTTTTCAAGTGCAGGTGAAGCGGATCGTTCCCAACATCGCCAGAGGCGGCATCGAAGAGGCGAAGCGCTTCTACGGGGATTTTCTCGGCATGGAAGTGGTGATGGATCACGGCTGGATCGTCACCTTCGCGGGGGTGGGCGCAGCCGCTCCGCAACTCAGCGTGGCGGCCGAGGGCGGCTTGGGCACGGCCGTTCCGGACTTCTCGATCGAAGTGGACGATTTGGAAGAGGCGTATCTCAAGGCGCTGGCCGCAAACCTCGCGATCGAGTACGGCCCGGCGCTGGAACCCTGGGGCGTCCGGCGCTTCTTCGTGCGCGATCCCTTCGGCAAGCTCCTTAACATCTTGAGCCACGACCGGCCGGACGCGGGCCAACCGAAGGAATGACCGAAGCCGAACTCGACGAACTGCTTGTCCACTGCCCCGTGCTTTACCACATGGCGGAAGCAGGAAGCTGGCCCTCGATCCAACGCCACGGGCTGCTCAGCACGTCGGCGCTCCTCGACTTGTTCGGGGTGGAAGAAGGGGCGCGGGACTCGATCGAGGCCAATCGCCGGCCTCAGGGCGTCCTGTTGGAGCATCCGGAGCACGGCCGCGCCAAAATCCGCGACAACAAGCCGATCAACGACAAGGCCCTGGAAAAATGCCTGGAGGATGGGCTCTCGCCCCCCGACTGGTACCGGATGCTGAACGCCCGCGTGTTCTTCTGGCTGTCGCGAAAGCGGCTGCTGAAGCTGCTGGGCGCAAGGACCTATGCACGCGACGCGCACGACATCCTGGAACTGGACGCACGCCCGTTGGTGGAGGCCTATCGGGAGAAAATAACGCTTTCGCCGATCAACAGCGGGGCAACCGGACGCTTTCCCGTCGCCCGCGGCCTGAATACTTTTCTTCCGCTCGCGGAATACCCCTACGCGGCGTGGCGCAAGAAGCGGGCGAAAGGCGAGCGCGTCGTTGAACTTGCCGTGACCGGCGGCGTGCCGGATGCGCAAAAGTTCGTCCGCCGCGTGGTGCGCTGCCAAGGCGAAAACGAGATCGCGACGATCTTCCTGCGGTAGAAGCGCAGAAAAAGGCCCGCTTCGGAAGCGGGCCTTTCGTGGTTGGGAAGGGTTACTGGCCGGTGGCCGGAGCCGTGGTCCCCGTGCCGTCGGCAGGAGCCGGCGCCGAGCGAGAACGGCGCGATCAAGTGCGCTGAAGCCGAGGCCACGCGCGC
>CAXTCF010000153.1:0-1292 GCA_964242945.1 uncultured Rhizobiaceae bacterium
GACTCGAAACGGAGCGGCGCCTCCTGATGGACCAGGTCGAGCGCGAGCGGCGGAGGTGCGGGGCGGAGAGCGCGCCGCCGGAACCGGCCCCGCCTGCGCCGCCGTCTCCCGCGCCGGCTCCGCCTGCGCCGCCGCCGCCCTCTCCCAACCCGCCGCAGCCCGGCCGGGCTGCGTTCGCCGGCTGCTGGGGGACGCACGGCACGCCGGTCTCCCTGACCATCGCTCCTCCGGCCGGCAGCACGGAACAGCCGGTCAGCAGACCTATGGACATCTTCTTCTGCGTCGAGCCGACGCTCGACCGCGGCCGCATCGTGTGGCACATCGGCGACGCGCCGCCGTGCGGAGCCGGCCTGTCCGCCGCGCCGGACGCCGACAAGATTGCGCTCCACTACGACCGGTTCGCGTGCGGGACGCTGACGCTCTCGCCCGCCGATATCGCTTGCGGGCGCCAGGGCGAGGATGCACTCCTGTGTTCGCTGCGGGAATACGACGGAAACGGGCAACCGAAACCCGAAAGCGACCGCGTGTCGGACGTGAATTTCATGCGCATGGAGACGATGCCGCAATGAAGGTCAAGGCAGCCGCAGTTCCATCTCCCGCGCATCCGCCTGTCCGCGCGCGCGTTCCGGCGGCAAGCCGGAGCCGCCGCCGCGCATGCTGAAACCCGCGCCGAACTATGGCGACGTCGTTACGCTGGTGCCTTTGTCCGGCATCCAGTTCCTCGATTTCGCGCTGAAGGCCGACGAGTTCGCGCGCCATTCCCGCTGGTTCGTCGAACGCGAGATCACCGACGGGGAGGAGAGCCGTCAGTCGCTGATTCCGCTCGCGCCGATGCCCGGCGACGAGGCGGGGCGGCTGCACGATCCGGTCAGCGGCGCGGAATTCACTGAGGAGGAGGCCTACAAGGTCGATGGCCGCGCCGCGCTGGAGCCGTTTCTCGGCGCTTGGCTGCCCGTGCCCTTTTTCCGCGTCATCGGCATGGACGCGCGCCGCCAGGAGGTCCACGAGCGCGGCCCGGTCAACTGGGTGCGCATGCACATGGTTAGGCTCGCCGCGCCGGAACCCGACGGCGCCACCCACCGCATGGTGCTCGCCTTCGACACCGACACGCAGGACGCCGACCGCTCCGAGCACCAGCCCTACGTGATGCCGACCCAGCTCGACGCCGAGACCGAGGAGCGCTTCAGCTTCGCCCCCTCCGATCCGGACCTGCTGTGGTTCCTCGACGCCGAGTGGACCGAGGAGTGGCTGGCCCAGCTCTTCACGGCCTACGGGGAAAGCCGGGGCCTGGG
>CAXTCF010000153.1:1302-9241 GCA_964242945.1 uncultured Rhizobiaceae bacterium
CCCCCGGGGGGCCGGGCGCCCCCCCCCCCCGCCGCCCCCCCCGCGCCGCTTCGACGCGCTCGCCCGCTTCATCGTTCTGATCCAGGGCCTCGCCGCCGTTCTCCCGCTCCCGCATATCCGCCTGATCGACACCCATTCGGAGTCGCTCAACTATGCGCCGATTCCTGTCGACCTGATCGTCGACGTCGGCAACAGCCGCACCTGCGGCATCCTGATCGAGTCGCATGGGGAGCGCGGCGGCGGCAGCCTGGCGCTTTCGGACCCGCTGACGCTGCGCGACCTATCGGCGCCGCAGCACGTTCATGTCGGCGCCTTCGAGAGCCGGGTGGAGTTCGTGCGCCCGATGTTCGGGTTCGACGGCTTGTCCCGCTTGGCGGGCCGCGACCGGGCGTTCCAGTGGCCAAGCCTGGTGCGGATCGGGCCGGAAGCGCAGCGGCTGTCGGTGGGCGGCAGCGGCACGGAAGGCGCCACCGGCATGTCGAGCCCGAAGCGCTATCTCTGGGACGACCGCGCGGCCGGCCAGATCTGGCGCACGCGCCGGCCGGACCGGCCGGGTGCGGCGGCAACGGAGCCGGTTTCGGGGCCGCTGCTGCAACTCGTCACGGAAGCCGGCGACTTCATCGGCGGCAGGCGGGCGAAACGCCGCGGCCGAGGCGCCGGACAGCAGCCGGCGATCCGGCCGAAATTCTCCCGCTCCGCGCTATTCACCTTCCTGATGACGGAGATCCTCACGCAGACGATCACCGCCATGAACTCGCCCGAGCGCCGCTCCGGCAAGCGCTACAGCGACGTGCCGCGCTTCCTGCGCAACATCATCATGACGCTGCCGCCTGCCACCCCGCTTGCCGAGCGCCGCATCATGGAGGAGTCGGTCGAGGACGCGATCGACCTCGTCTGGCGCTCGCTCGGCTGGGCGGGGCCGCGCCGCTCCCATCATGTCGGCCGCCCCAGCGCGCGCATCAACCTCGACGAGGCGACGGCGACGCAGCTCGTCTACCTCTACTCCGAGATCGTGGAAAAGTACCGCGACGAGCCCGCCGGCTTCTTCGAGATCATGGGGCGCGTGCGTTCCGGGCGCGGCGCGGCCCCCACGCTGCGCATCGCTTCCATCGACATCGGCGGCGGCACGAGCGATCTCATCGTGATCACGTATCGCCTCGGGGGACGCAAGGTTATCGAGCCGGAACAGGACTTTCGCGAGGGGTTCCGCGTCGCCGGCGACGACGTGGTGGACGCGGTGCTCGCCAACCACGTCCTCCCCTCGATCGAGGCGGGGCTGAAGGCCGCCGGCATGGCCGAGCCCAAGACCTTCCTGAAAGGCATTGTCGGCGCCGACAGGGGCGGCATGTCGGAGCAGGAGCGGCAGTTCCGGCGCCGCTTCGTGGTGCAGCTCCTGGAGCCCGCCGGGCTGGCGCTTCTCTCGCAGCTCGAAAGCCGCGCCATGCTGGCCGAAACCGGCCCGCTCGACCAGCCGCTGGGTTCCGCTTGGATCGCCGCCCGGCCCGAAGCCGACGCGATCGCGGCCGAGTTCGACGCGATGGCTGCGCGCGCCGGTGGGCGCGGCTTTCGCCTTGCGGAGACGACGGTCACGGCCACCGCCGAGGAGGTCAACGCCACGGTCCGCTCCGTGCTCGGGCGCGCGCTGGAGGATTTCGCGGAGATCGTCGCCCGCCTCGACTGCGACGTGCTCCTAGTCTCCGGCCGGCCCTCGCGCCTGCCGGTGGTTGCCGACATGCTGGTCGCGACGCTTTGCGTGCGTCCCGACCGCGTCGTGCCGATGCACCGCTACCGGGCCGGGCGGTGGTATCCGTTCCGCGATGCTCAGGACCGCATCGCCGATCCGAAGACCACCGTCGCGGTCGGCGCCATGCTGTGCTACCTCGCCGAAAGCCAGATCGAGCACTTCACCGTGCGCACCGGCCACCTGACGGTGAAGTCCACCGCGCGCTTCATCGGCGAGATGTTGCCCAACGACAAGATCCTGGCGCGGGACGTGCTGTTCAGCGGCGTCGATCTCGACCGCGGTGAGCGGCAGGAAGAAGAAAAGACGCTCAAGCTGGAAAGCCAGACCACGACGATCGGCTTCCGCCAGCTTCCGCTGGAGCGCTGGCAGAGTTCGCCCCTCTACACGATCGAGGTCGAGGTCGAGCGCCCGCCGAGCCCCTTTCCAGTGTCGGTGGTGATGCGCAGGCGGGACGCGGCGACGGACCCGGAGGAGGATCCGGCTGGCGCCGAACTGGCCCGCGAGGATTTCGAGATCGTTGATCCCCGCGACTCGAGGGATAACGAGAGGCGCGACCTGAAAGCCACGCTGCGCCTCCAAACGATGAAGAACGCCGCGGGCTACTGGCTCGATACCGGCGTGATCTCCGGCTATTGAGGGGGACGCGATGGAGCCGGATCCGGAAGCCACACGCCGACGCTGCGGCCAGACGGCGGAACTCGGCCAAGCGTCCTTCGACTGGATCCGCGACCCCAGGAACGGGGACACCGTGAAGCCGGAGCGCGAGGCGCTGTCGCGCGAGTTCCGCCGCCACGTCGTCGAGAGCCGCAAGCTGGAAGCAGCCGTGGCGCGGCCGATGGCGCTCGGCGTGTTCGGCGCCAGCCAGGCCGGCAAGTCCTACCTCGTTTCGCGGCTGGCCTCTTCCTCGCCCGAGCCGCTGAAAATCCGCTTCAACGGCGTGCGCGAGACGCTCGACTTCGTCGAGCAGCTCAACCCGCCGGGCGGCCAGGAGTCCACTGCGATCGCGACGCGCTTTTCCGTGCGCCAGGAGCCGACGCCGCCGGGCTTCCCGGTGGTCGTGCGGCTGTTCTCGACCGCCGACTTGATCCAGGTCGTCGGCGACATCTACTACACCGGCTTCGACATCAAGGACGAGCCGGAGTTCTCCGGCGAGGCGATCGACGCGATCCTGACCGCCGTGGAAGGCGGCCATCTCAGCGCCGCCCGCCCCATCGTGGCCAAGGAGGACTTCTGGTCGATCCGCGATTTCTTCGACAAGAAGCATCGCGAGAAGGCGAATGTCCGAGCGCTCGCGAACCACGGCTACTGGGACCGTGCGGAAACGCTGGTCGAGCGCGTCGGCGCGGGCGGACTGGCGTTGCTTTTCTCGCCGCTCTGGGCCGGCGTGGACGGGCTGACGAGCCTCATTCAGCGGCTGATCGCCCCGCTCGTCGGCATCGGCTTCCCCGAAACCCTGTGCTGCCCGCTCGAAACTCTGGTGGAAACAGTGCCGGGCGGCTTCGAGCGCCACCCGATGAGCATCATCAACGTGTCCACGCTGGAGGCGATGCTTTCCGACGACCCGACGGGCGGCCTCGCCGTGGTGGCGCCAAGCGGCGCGCGGGGCCAAGTCTCGCGCGCCATCCTCGGCGCTCTGATCGCCGAACTCAACCTCTGCATCGGGTCGGAAGTCTGGGACTTCCTGAGGGAAACCGACCTCATCGACTTCCCCGGGCTGCGCCCGCCCGAGGTGATGCAGGATTTTCGCAAGGGCATGGCCGACACGGCCCTGCTCGGCCGCGTCTTCAAGGACGCCAAGGTGCGCTTCCTGTTCGAGCGCTTCAAGGCGGATCAGGCGCTGAACGGCCTGGTGCTCTGCATCGGCGACAGCGTGCAGGACGTGCCCGGCCTGCCCATCCTGATCGATGAATGGATCGGCGCGACGCACGGCGCGACGCCCGAGGAGCGGCGCAAGGCCAAGACCTCGCTGTTCATCGTGCTCACCAAGTTCGACCGCGAGCTGGAAGGCAAGCGGGGCGACACCGACAAGCCGGCGGAGCGCTGGGAGGCGCGGCTCAAGAGTTCGCTGCTGGACCGTCTCGGGGCGCAATACGGGTGGCTGAACGAGTGGACGCCGGGCCGGCCGTTCCAGAACGTGTTCTGGTTCCGCAACCCGAACATCCGCAACCCCGGCATCATGGAATACGGCTCGGCGGTCTCTAATCTGGAAACCGGGGTCAACGAAAAGGAAAAGGTGCGCTTCGACCGATACCGCCAGGGCTACCTCGAATCCCCCAACGTCCGGTGCTATTTCGCCGATCCGGAGCGGGCGTGGGAAGCGGTGTTCGCGCTCAACGACGGCGGCCTCTCCTATCTCGTCGATGCCATCAACCCGGTTTGCAGCAAGGCGCTGAAGATCAATCAGATCGCGGACCGCATCACGGAGCGCCGCCGCGGGATGCGCGAGCGGCTCGCCAACTTCCATGTCGCAACCGACGCTGCGAGCCAGCGCGCCCGCCGCTTGGCCGAGTTGCGCAAGGTCGGCTTCGCCGTGGCAGAGGCGGCAGCGCGCGGGCGCATGGGGCGCCTGCTCCAGGCGATCACGGTCAGCGACGGCGAACTGGCGGACCGCTTCGCCGAAATCGCGCGCCGCGCCGCGATCTCTCCGCGCGGCATCGACGCCGGCTCGATCTTCAGCGAGGTCTTCGGTAGTGACCTTCCGGCCGGCGGGGCCCCGGCCTCCGAGAACGCCGGCACGCTCGCCGACCAACTCGCCGCTGCGGCGATCGACTACTGGGTGCAGGTGATGCGCACCTTGGTCGAAGACCCCCGCTTCCGGACCTTCCTGGGAGTGGCCGAGGCCGAGGCCGGCAACCTAGTAAGCGAACTCGTCGCCGGCTCGACGCGCCTGGACCTCGCGCGTTCCATCACCGAGCCGCTGCGGGCCGCCGTGGACCACGCGACGCCGACGCATTCCGCGATTGCGCGGGCCGCCCTGCTGGCGGCGGACCGCATCAACCGCTTCGTGACGGAACTCGGCTTCGACGCCGTGCCGCCGGCCGAGCGGCCGAAGCGCGGCGACCGCCGCACGCCGATCTTCAGCGCCGCCGCGGACGGCGGCATCGCCGGTCTCACCGAAACGCGCACCCCAGTGGCGAAGACCTTCTATGCCGACTGGCTGCTTGCCTACCGCGCGCTGGTGGAGGCCAATGCCGAGCGCGTGGACGGGTCGGGGATCGACGTCGCCGAGAACGAGCGGCTGAAGTCCATCCTGGACGGCCTCGCGGCATGAACGAGGCGAAATGAACGTCGCGGTTTCCCAGGACGGAAGGCATCCCGAAGGCGGCTACGCCGTGCTGCGCTTCGAAGGCATGCCGACCGCGGTGGAAGGCGCGCAGCTTTCCTTCCAGCCGCTCGAAGAAGGCGGTTTTGATGGCGAGCGCTGGCCGCGCGGCCGCATCCCGGCCGTTGGAGCCCAACTGCGCGACGGCGCGCTCGAAGTGGTCGTCGGCCCGGAAGTGGTCAACGCCCTCCCGGCCTATGCGGCGCTCCAGATCAGCCTGTTCGGGGTCGATCCCCGGACAGGCGCGGAGGTGGATCTACGAGCCGACTGCCGTTGGCCGGCTCTGGCCCTGCGCTCGCAGCGCCGGCGCGGGCGCTTACCCGAAGTGAAGCAGCCAGCGGTCGCGGAACCCCTCGCTCCCCCCATCCGCGTCCCGCCGTCTACGTCCTCCAAGGCCGTCGATGCCGAAGAGCCGTTGAAGAACGCGCGCGATGGTCTGAAGGGGCCTGCGAATGAGCACCTCGGCCGCTCTGCTTCGCCGCAGCCCGTGGACTTTGGCGGACGGCTGGAGCCCGGCACCGGAAACGAGGTATTGGAAACCCGGCAAGCGCCGCAGGGCGGAACGGAAACCGAGACGCTGAACGCTGCGGCGCCGGCGTTCGGCCGCAATGCGCCGGCCGCCGCACCGGCCCGCAGCCGTGCCGGAGTGCTCGCGGCGGCGCTCGTTTCACTCCTTCTCGGTCTAGGGCTCGGCGTTGCCGGCGACCGTTTCCTGCGACCCGCTTCAACTGGCGGCGCAGAACGGGAGAGCACAAGGGGCGAGGCAAATGCGACATCAGACCGAGCGCTTATGGACGCGGTGGACAGTGCTGACGTGACGCCCGACGGCAAACCGATCTTCCGCACCAGCAGTGAAGATTTTTCAGATCAGGCCGCGCAACTGCTCCGAGAAGGGAATTTCGCCGCCGCAGCGCTACGCTACCGCATGGCGGTGCGCGTGTCCTTGAGTGCCGCCGACATTCCGGCACTGCTCGAAGGCGGAATCGTTGAGGCGGCGGGATCTACCGGCGGAACGCCCTCCGAAGCAGCGAACCTTGGCCAATTCCTCCTGACCTTATCAGCGCTCGCAGGCGACAGCGGCGCCTTTTGCCGACTTGCTGGCAGCTACGACGCAGGCGATCCAGACTACGCCCAACGCCTGCGTGAGAGGGCGCGGTCGTTGCGAAGCGCTGGCCAGGCCGGAGAATCCTGTTGACGTGCTGCAACGGAGGGGTGGGAATTGCGCTGGGTCTTGGGAAGTGATCACAACTAGCAACCGGGAGTGCTGAAATGACCCGCAAGATCGGATGGATGATCCGTAGCCTTCTGGCGGCATGCGTATGCATGCCGCTCGCGGCGACGGCCCAGCAGTCGTCGCCTTTCTTGTTTCCGCCGAACGACAAGCCGGAGCCGCGACCGAAGTTGGACGAGACGATCTACGACCTTCTCGCCATCGGGCCGACTTCGCCAGCAGGCGTGCCAGCCGAAGGGCTCGACGCCGGCCAGCTTCTCGATCAGGTTCAGGAAGCCATGAATGCTTCGCCGCCGCGGGCCGACGAGGCGCTGTTCTGGCTGCGCAAGATGGTGGCCGCCTCCTTGAACGATCCCGACAGGAACACTCCATGGGCCTTGCGCAGCCTGGCTAAGCAACTGCTTGAGACCGATGGAGAAACCAAGGAAAATATGCGCCGCCTGGAGTTCGTCTGGCAGCTTTTGGCCGTCACCGGCGACGGCAGCGCGATGTGCAACCTCGGCCTCAAGTACAAGGACGGCATTGGAGCCCCAAAGAATAGCAGGCTCGCGCGTCAATGGTACGAAAGGGCCCAGAAAGCAGGGTGCAGGGATGCCGCTCAGGCCTTGGCCGACCTCGGCCGATAGTCCGCCGCGCGTGAGGCGCCCGCCTTGTTTCTGGCTTCTGATCGCGCTCGGTCTTGGCCCGGCAGGCGCCGCGGCACCACCTGCTTTTGCCAAGTTCATCACGGATACCGGCGATCCAAATCTGCCGAAGAAGCCGGAGCCTCAGCCAGCGCCCCAGCCGCCGCAGCCGGGCTGCGCCGAAACCCTGACCTCTGACCAGCCGCACCCGGGCGCAGCGACGCTGAACGTGCAGAGTCCGTGCCGCCGTTCAGGCTGGATCGAATTTGACGTGGCCGGGCATCCCTTCTCCGCAGCGTTCGACGCGACGGGGCGGGCGCAGGCGGTCGTGCCGCTTTTCGGCGCCTCGACGCATGTCACCTGGACCGACGCCGGCGGTACGCCGCAAGCTGTCGACATTGCTTTCGACAATTTCGACGATACGGTGCAGGTGGTGCTGCTCTGGACCGATCCGGTCGATCTCGACCTCAGGATCGTCGAGCCGCGCGGGCCTTTCCCGGCGAACGCCGCCGGCAATGTGTCCGCCGACCGGCCCAACACCGACGGTCAGAGCGGCTACGGCGTCCTCGTGCGCCCCGACGACGGCACGGCGCCTGGCACGCATGCGGAAATCTACGTGCTTGCGAAGAACCGCAACCCGATCCGGAACGAAACTCTGTCGCGCGGCGAATTGGTTCAGAAAATCGGCTACGCAACGCGAGAACTGGTCCGTACGGAAGAGTATTGTGACAAGGGCGCGCTTGCCGCGCCGGTCTTCGTTGTATACCGGACGAGCTACGGGAAAGCTCGCCCGCCTGACAAGAAGCAACTTCCCGCAGTAAGCTGCGCTTCGATCATGGAGAACAGTGACCGGCTTTTCAGAGCCGATCCGCCAATAGATCTCAGGAAGAAGTCGTGAGCCTTTTTCGCCGTAAGGCGGCGATCGCTCAAGACGATCGGTTCATAAAGAGTATTCTTTCAGGAGGTCATACCGCCTCCGGTTGATTGACTCTATGGATTCTCAATTTCGTGTTTTTGGC
>CAXTCF010000154.1:0-9036 GCA_964242945.1 uncultured Rhizobiaceae bacterium
GCACCCCTCATCCGCCTGCCGGCACCTTCTCCCACAAGGGGAGAAGGAGGAACTCAGCCGAACCGCGCCTCTCGCTGCGCTGGCGATCGGCCAAAACCGTGCCGCTGCCGTCTTCACCCCTTGTGGGAGAAGGTGCCGGGAGGCGGATGAGGGGTCCGGAGCGGCGCTCAAAGAGACCCGTCACCGCCCCCCGATCACGCCGATATAGTCGGACACCCAACGGTAATACGGGACGCATTGGTTGCTCTGGGAGGCGCATTGCGTCGTCGGCGTCTTCCAGAATTTGATCTTGTCGAAATTGTCGTAGCCGTTGGTCTTGCAGCCTTCGTCGCCGAGCAGCGCGTTGCCCTTGCAGGCGGCGGGCACGGCCGGCAGGGAGCCGAACCAGGCCGCGACGTCGCCTTGCACTTTTGGCGAAAGCGAGTGCTCCAGCCATTGGTAGGCGCAGTTGGGGTGGGCTGCGCCCGCCGCCAGCATCGTCGTGTCGGCCCAGCCGGTGGCGCCCTCTTCCGGGACCGTGGAGGCGACCGGCTGCTTTTCGGCGGCGAGCAGGTTGACCTGGAATGGCCAGGAGCCGGAAGCCACCACGCCTTCGTTCTTGAAGTCGTCCACCTGGATCATCGCGTCGTGCCAGTAGCGGCCGACAAGCTGGCGCTGGCCGCGAGCCAGGTCGAGCGCGGCCTTGTACTGGTCCTCGGTCAGCTCATACGGGTTCTTGATGCCGAGTTCCGGCTTGTGCGCCATCAGGTAGTTGGCGGCGTCGGCGATGTGGATCGGCCCGTCATAGGCCTGCACGCGGCCCTTGTTGGATTTGCCGTCGGGAAGCGTCATCTCCTCCCAGACGACGTTCCAGCTTTTCGGCGCGTCCTTGAACACGGCGGTGTTGTACATCAGCACGTTCGGGCCCCACTGGTAGGGAACGCCGTAGTGCTTGCCGTCCACCGTGAACCAGGGCGCGTCCCTGAGCCGGTCGTCCACCGTGTTCCAGCTCTTGACGAGGTCGGTGTTGACCGGCTGCACGCGCTTGCCCGCCACAAGCCGGAGCGAGGCGTCGCCGGAAGCGGTGACGAGGTCGAAGCCGCCTTCGTTCATGAGGGCCACCATCTCGTCGGAGGTGGCGGCGGTCTTCACGTTGACCTTGCAGCCCGTTTCCTTCTCGAAGCCTGTCACCCAGTCGTAGTTGGGGTCGGTCTCGCCGCGCTCGACATAGCCGGCCCAGGCGACGATATCGAGCTGCCCTTCGCCCTTGCCGACCGCCGTCATCACGTCCTGAGCCGCCGCTTGGCCTCCCAGGCTTAAAATCAGCGCGAGCGCCGTCAGACTTTTTGCGATCTTCATGAGCCAGCCATCCCATCCGTCGGGCCGCCGGCATTTCGCGGCGTTCCCGAATAAAGCACCGGGCCGAATTGAACGGAATTTTTCGGGATTGGCAACGGGTCGGCCAGCTCAAAAGGCTCAGCCGGCGGCCGGGACCGGCGCGCCCCAGGCGAGAACCAGGCAATAGGCGATCACGGTCACCATCAGCGCGCGGAACGCCCAGGCGACATAGCGGTATTTCGCGCGGTTGATGGCGGACAGCGCGTCCACGTTGCCGAGATACTGGTTGAAGAGGTAGCCCGGCTCTTCTGCTTCCAGCGCGCCCAGGAAGACCGGGCGGTTCGCCGGCCAGGCGTTCCAGTAGAGCGAAGTGCCCGAAGCGCCGTTGCGCGGCAGCACGACGAGGATCGCCGCGATCAACGACACCGCGACCGACAAGGCCAAAACGCCGGACAATCCCATCGAAACAAAGTTTCCGGTGGTGTAGCGGACGGGATCGAACACCGCGCGGCCTTCCGCCGAGGTCACGAGGAAGGCGACCATGAAGGTGAAGATGTAGGCCGCCTTCTGGTCCGCGATGCGGACCTGGTCGTAGAAGGTGTCGTTGATCTTCTTCAGATGATCGAGAAAGGCGCGGTCGTCGCGCGAAATTTTCGGCCGCGCTTCGACGCCTTCCAGCTGGAGACTGCCGGAAACCACGGTGAGCTGCTGCGCGCGGCCGGACGACATGGCGAAAACCCCTTCCCTCTTTTCCCCGCCTTTTGACCGCCGGAACGTTTCCGTTTCATGCCGCCGCCAAAGCGGGAAAGCCAGGACGACGGTTGCACGCCGGGAACAAACGCCCTTGCGGCGACACAGGCGCGAAACGCTGCGCCTCTATTCCGCCGCTGGATGGAGCGCGTGGCCCGGCGCGCCCCATCCGGTAAGATTTCTCCTCGATTCCAAGCGTTTTGGAAGCAGCGACAGACAGCGTTCATGGTCCTTGTCCATCCCCGCCCGTCCGGCTGGTGGCGCCGCTTTCCCGGCAGCGCCGGCTTCTTTGCGGCCGACGAAGAGACGCGCCGGCGCCGCAAGCTGGCGCTGTTCGCGGCCTTCGCCGCGCTGGGCGTGTCGCTGGCGGCAACGGCGGCCCCGTGGCGACTGCTGGAAGCCCGCGCCTTCGACTACCTCTCGACGATCTCCCCGCCGCCCAGGCCGGCGGACGGACCGATCGTGGTGGCGGTCGATGAGCCGTCCTTTGCCGAAGTCGGCCGGCAATGGCCCTGGCCGCGCTCCCTGCATGCGCAACTGGCCGATGCCCTGCGCAAGGCCGGCGCGAAGGCGGTCGGGCTGGACATCGTTTTCGCTGAACCCTCTGCCGATCCCGCTTCTGATGCCGCGCTCGCCGCAGCGCTCGGACCGGACACGGTGCTGGCCGCCGACGAAACGGTGATAAGCACGCCGCAGGCGACCCAGATCGTCCGCACCGAGCCGCTGCCGGCCTTGACGGAAAACGGCGCTGCGAGCGGCGTAGCCTCCGTCGTGCTGGACGGAGACGGGACGCTTCGCCGCGTGCCTCCCTACGCGGACGGATTCGCGCGAAGCCTCTTGCGCGTTGCTGCGCGGAATGCCGCCTCTCCGCCGGAGGGGGCGCTGCTGCAAAGCTGGGGGCCGAACCGCACCTACCCCACCGTTTCCTATTACCAGGCGCTCGACCCGGAAAAATTCCTGCCGCCAAACTTCTTTCGCGGCCGCGTGGTGATGGTCGGCCTGTCCACGCAGGCTGCGCCGACGGTCGATTCCAGCACGGCGGACACGTTTGCGACATCCTGGACGCCGCGCTCAAAGCAGCTGGTGGCGGGCGTCGAGGTGCAGGCGAACGCCTTCGACAATTTGAGCCACGGGCTGTTCATCCGGCCGCTGGCGCTTTCGGGCTCCGTTGCGCTGGCGGTGCTCGCCGCCCTGCTGGGCGCGGCGGCGGTGTGGCGCGGCACGAGCTGGAACACGCTGCTCTGGTCGATTGCCGCCGTGCTCGCCTGCGCCGTCGGCAGCTTCCTGGCTCTGCGCTTCGGCAGGGTCTATGCCCCGCCGCTGGCGCCAAGCCTCGCCTTCCTGCTGGTGGCCGGCGCGCAGAGCGCGCGCGACTATGCGAGCGAGCGCCGGCTGCGCCAGGGCATCACGCGGGCCTTTTCGCAGTATGTCTCGCCGGTGATCGTCGAGCGGCTGGCGGCGAACCCGTCGCTGCTGAAGCTCGGCGGCGAGCGGCGCACGATGACCATCCTGTTCTGCGACGTGCGCGGCTTCACCACCATTGCCGAGCGGATGAAGAGCGACCCCGAAGGCCTGACGCGGCTGATCAACCGGCTGCTCGGACCGCTGTCCCAGACCGTGCTCGATTTTGGGGGCACCATCGACAAATATATCGGCGACGCGGTGATGGCCTTCTGGAACGCGCCGCTGGACGACCCCGACCATGCGCTGCACGCCGTACAGGCGGCATTGGGCATGCACGAGGCTTTGGAGCGCCTGAACCGGGAACTGGCGGCGGAAGCGGAAGGACAGGGCGAGCCGCCGCTGAACCTGAAGATCGGCGTCGGCATCAATACAGGCGACTGCGTGGTGGGCAACATGGGCTCCGCCATGCGCTTCGACTATTCCGTGCTGGGCGACGCGGTGAACCTCGCCTCGCGCCTGGAAGGCGAAACCAAGCGGCTCGGCGTCGGGGTGCTGCTGGGCGCCGAGACCGCGAAGGCGATCGGCGGCCGGCTGCCGCTCGCAGCGCTCGACCGGGTGCAGGTGAAGGGCAAGACCGAGGCCGTCACCGTGTCAACGGTCGTGCCGGGCGCAACGCCCGCAGCGCTTGCGGCGCATGCGGCCGTCATGGCTGATGCCTGGGCGGGCCGGCTGCTGGCCGACGACGCGCGGCTCGCCGCAGCTCCCCGGCAGGTGCCGGCGCTGGCTGGGTTCTACGAGGGCCTGCGAGCGCGCAGCGGACAAGCCGCCGCCTGACCCTTCGGCATCTTTCCTCACGCAGCAAACGCGCAACCGCGCCGCCCGCTTTGGTGAGACTGCTTGAAGCGCTGATCGGTGCGGGCGTCGTTGCCGCCGCGCTGGCGACGGGCTTTACGGTCTATGCCTGGGAAAGCCCGATCGGTCCGGTGTCACCGGCAAGCGATGCCGGGCGTCGTGCGGGTGCTGCGCGACGGCGATTTTTTGGCGGTTGTGGCGCAAAAGGAGTTCACGGCGGTCAAAGCGATGCGCGCCCTGGCCCGCGCTGCCCGCTGGCGGGAACCGGAAGAACAATTACCGGAAATGCCAAGCCTGCCGGACTTCCTCCGGTCGCCGCCGGTTGAGGATGGAACGGTGATCGCCTAGGGAACGCCGGAGCCTGTCGTCCAGACCTACGAGGCGACGTTCACGCGGCCTTACCAGAATCACGGCTCGATCGGCCCCTCCTGCGCCGTTGCGCATTACGACACGGACGGTCTGCGCGTGTGGTCCCATACGCAAGGCGTGTTCCCCGACCGCAAAGCGATCGCCGCGATGCTCGGCCTGCCCTTGGAAAAGTGCGGGTGATCCACATGGAAGGCTCCGGCTGCTACGGCCATAACGGCGCCGACGATGCAGCGGGTGACGCGGCGCTGATCGCCCGCGCCATGCCGGGCAAGCCGATCCGCATCCAGGCGACGCGCGAGCAGGAGCATGGCTGGGAGCCGTTCGGCCCGGCGATGGCGACGCGGCTGCGCGCCGGGCTGGACGCTTCGGGCACGATCGCCGACTGGAACTACGAACTCTGGAGCAACACGCATTCGACGCGGCCCGGCCCGGCCGGAGCGTTGCTCGCCGGCCGGCACAGCGCGGCCAAGCACAAGCCGGAGGAGCCGAAGCTCCAGATCTCGCCTGCCGGCAACGGCGACCGCAACGCCGTGCCGCTTTACACGATGCCTTCCAAGCATGTGGTCTGGCACTTCCTGAAGGACATGCCGCTCAGGGTCTCCGCGCGGCGGGGCCTGGGCGCCTATGCCAACGTGTTTTCCATCGAGTCCGCGATGGACGAGTTGGCGCTGCTGGCTGGCGCCGACCCGGTGGAGTTCCGGCTGCGCCGCCTAAAAGACGAGCGCGCCCGCGCGGTCGTGGAGCTTGCCGCGCAAAAATTCGGCTGGAAGGCAGGGGAAGCCTCGGCGCGCGGAAAAGGCCGCGGCTTCGCTTTCGCGCGCTACAAGAACCTCGCCTCCTATCTGGCGCTGGCGCTCGACCTGGAAGTGGACGAAGTGACCGGCCGCATCGCGGTCGGGCACGTGGTCTGCGCGATCGATGCGGGCGAGATCGTCTCGCCCGACGGCATCCGCAACCAGACGGAGGGCGGCATCATCCAGTCGCTGTCCTGGACGCTGTTCGAGGCCGTGTCCTTCGACCGCACGCGCATCACCAGCATCGACTGGGCGAGCTACCCCATCCTGCGCTTCGGCAGCCTGCCGCAATCGGTCGAGGTGCACCTGGTGCCGCGCCCCGGCACGCCGTTCCTCGGAGCCGGCGGAGCCGCGCAGGGGCCGACCGCGGCGGCGCTGGCCAATGCCGTGCGTGCTGCAATCGGCAAGCGGATCACCGACCTGCCTTTTACGCGAGAGCGGATCGTGGCGGCACTTGCCGGGTGAGAACCGTTCACGTCACCGCCGGAAGCGGCGTGCCGAGCGCTCCCGGCGGCGACCCGGTTCCGGCAACCCAGCGCTCACCACTCGAACGGCGCCATCGTTTCCCGGCGTCCTAGCAGGAACGCATCCGCCACCCAGCGCAGCGGCGTATCGTCCACCTCCGACCGCTTCTGCTCCAGCAGCTCGGCGAAGCGCTCGTAGATGCGCTCATACTCTTCCGAAGGGGCCGATACCGTTACGTCGCCGTTGCTCACCAGCACCGTGCCGCCTTTTTCCAGCTTCAGCATCCGGCCTTTCCGCGTCTCAGCGGAGATCGTCCAGACCTCGCCGCTTTCCTCCAGCCAGTTGAAGCCGGCGCTGATCGCGGGCTGGTGCGCCTGCTGGGACTTGAAGCGGAGTTCCACGTCCACCGGCGTCTGCTTATTTGCGGGAAAGCCCAGCCGCGCCTCGGCGATGAAGACGGGAAACGGCACGATCTTGGCCAGGATCGACAGCGCGTTGACCCCAGGGTCGAACACGCCGAAGCCGCCGGGCTCCCACACCCACTCCTGCCCGGGATGCCACTTGCGCACGCTTTCGCGCCAGTCGATGCGCAAGGATGCGACGCCTTCCTCCGCCAGGATTTTTCGCGCCTCGTCCACCGCCGCGTTGTATTGGGAGTGCCAGGTCTGGAACAGCAGACGGCCTTTTTCCGCGGCATGGGCCACGAGGTCGTCCAGTTCGGAGATCGTCGGGGTCGGCGGCTTTTCCATCAGCACGTCTTTTCCGGCGTCCAGCGCCTCGCGCACGATGGCGTGGCGCGCGCCCGGCGGCGTGCAGACGGCGACCAGCTTCACCTCCGGCATCGCCGCAAAGAACTCGGCCGGCGTGCGGAACACCGGCACGCCCTCCACCGCCACGCCGCGGGTCGAAACCGTCGCCGCCAGTTCGAAGGCGCCGCTCTTGGCGATCACCGGCAGGTGCTGGTCCACCGCGATCTTGCCGATCCCGATCACCGCGATCTTGTGTTTTGCCATGCCCCAAAAATCCTCCGTGGTCGCGCGGCTGCCTTGCCGGAACGAACCTTTGCCGCGTCGCTTGGCTTCCTGCAACCGGGCGGATTGCTCCGCCGTTCGGGCGTTCGACTAGGCGGAATGCAAACAGCGGGATTTTTCGCGACTTCTTTAACGGTTTTGCCGCGTTTTGCCTGTACCGGAGTCCGCATGAAGCAGATTTCCGCCCTTGCCGACCGCGCCGCCGCCGTTTCGCAGGCGCTGCTTTACGCCCTGCACGTCCTCTTCTTCGCAGCGTTCCTTCTCGGTGCGCTCGCCTCCGTGCGTTCCGCCCATGCGCAAGGCGTTGCCTGCACCGGCAAGGACCTGCTGGCTGAACTGGCGCAAAGCGACCCTGCCACGCGCCAGGAGTTGCAGGCGCAGGCGGACAAGACCGTCAACGGCCGCGGCATCCTGTGGCGCATCTCCAAGCCGGGCGTGGCCGACTCGTTCCTGCTCGGCACCATGCACATGGCCGACCCGCGCGTGACGACGCTGTCGCCGGCCGCTCAGAAGGCTTTTGACGCCTCGAAGACGCTGGTGATCGAGACCACCGACGTGCTCGACGAGAAGGCGATGATAGCCGCCGTCCTGGCTGAGCCGGATCTGACGATGTTCACCGACGGCACGACGCTCCAGCAGCACCTGTCGAAGGAAGATGGGAACGCGCTGGCCAAGGGCTTGGAAGCGCGCGGCATCCCCGCGGATTCCGTTGCCCGCATGAAGCCCTGGATCCTGTCCTCCGTGGTGGCGCTGCCGGCCTGCGAACTGAGCCGCAAGGCTGCCGGCCTGCCCGTGCTCGACGTCAAGCTCGGCCGCGAAGCGCAGGCGATGGGCAAGCCGGTGGAGGGCCTGGAGTCGGCGATCGGCCAGCTGCGCGCCATGGCCTCGCTGCCGCTCGAATTTCACATGCGGGGGCTGGTGGACACGCTGAAGCTTGGGAACAAGCTCGACGACGTCATCGAGACCATGGTCGTGATCTACCGCAGCGGCGACACCGGCATGTTCTGGCCGCTGTTCCGCGCGGCGATGCCGGAGGAGGAAGGCAAGCCGGGATACGGCGACTTCGAGAAGGTGATGATCACGACACGCAACAAGGGCATGGCCGAAGCCGCCGCGCCGATCCTGAACCGCGGCAACGCCTTCGTGGCCGTCGGCGCGATGCACCTTGCCGGCCCGGATGGGCTCGTGGCGCTCCTCCAGGCGCAGGGCTTTTCGCTAGCCGCGGTGGAATGAACGGCTCCGCACGCGGCAATGTGATTTGCCGCAGATCAGGTTCGGACGCAGGCTCTCGCCCGCGAAATCCCCAACCAGCGGAGAAGCCCCATGCTGAAAATTGTTCTTGCCGCCGCCGCTTTCGCCTTCAGCCTTTCCGCAGCCCATGCGGACTGTTCGTCCATGCACACCGCGCAGTCCAAGAAGGCAGAGCCGACCGTGGTCGCCAGCGCAGCCGAGCCTGCTTCCACGGCAGCCGAGGACGGCAAGCCCGTTCTCCGGGAAGGCGACAAGAAGGCAAACTGAGCCGGCTTTCTCTTGAAACCTCGCCAGGCAATCAGGCCGCGACCTTCCATCACGTCTCTGTGAAACCGATGCGTCCATCATGCGTTGTTGGACCAAGCTGCTTTCACGGAGTTTCCCATGGCGACCGCCCCGACGCCCGGCCCTCGACCTGCTGCTGGCACCGGCACGCCGGTTCAGCCGCTTGGCGTTTCCCCCTTGTCGCCGCGCGCCGCTGACGGTGGCGAGCGCCCGATCGTCCGTCCCTCCAACAGCAACGGCATCCTGATCGCAGTGGTGATCATCGTGCTGGCAGCGGTGGCCTATTTCGTGTTCGCGCCGCACAGCGCCGAAACGCCGACGGCTTCCGAGCCGGCCGCCGCCGTCGCGAGCGAGCCTGCTCCTGCACCTCCCGCGGCAGGAACGGAAGGATCCGCCGTCCCGGCGCCGGCCGAAGCGGGCAGCGAGACCGGAGACGCACCTGCGCCGGCCGGCAGCAAGGCTGACCCTGCGCGCCCGGCGCAAACCGCGCCGGCCCAGAACGCGCCGCCGGCCCCAAC
>CAXTCF010000155.1:0-9031 GCA_964242945.1 uncultured Rhizobiaceae bacterium
AGCCCATGGCGACGGGGATATTGACGGTCGGACCGAAGCCGCCGGAGGTCACGCGACCGGCCGGCGCGCCGCTTTCGTCCACGAGGGGAGCGCCGGCGCGAACTGGCTGGCGACCCTCCGGCTTCAAGCCGACGCGCATTTCCGCCGACCCCACAGCGAGGATCGAGCGCAGAGCTTCGGCGCCGAGGAAGGTGCCGACATCACGCCGAAGCTTTGGAATCGCCCAAAGCAAACCGGCGCTCGCGGGATCGGTGGAAGCGGATATGTCCTGCCCGTGCAGGCACAGCCCGGCTTCCAGACGCAGGCTGTCTCGCGCTGCCAAGCCGACCCAGGCGACACGGCTGTCGGTGAGCAACTTCGACACGAGTTCGCGCGCCGCGGCTTCGGGCAGTGCGATCTCGAAGCCATCCTCGCCCGTGTAGCCGGAACGGGAAACGAACCAGTCGGGGAAAAGCTCGTATGCCGTCATGAAAGTGGGATGCAGGGCATCGACCCTCGCGGCTTCCAGCACCAATTGTGCCGCTGGCCCTTGCAGTGCGAGGAACACGCGGTCTAGCGGCTTGACGGCGCAGTTCAAGCCGGTTGAAAGCGCGCGCAGATGCGCTTCGTCGGCTTGTGCGTTGCCGGCATTTGCGACGACGATGAAGCGGTCGGCACCGACCCGCGTCACGATCAGGTCGTCCAGGATACCTGCCGAGTCCGACAGGAAGAAAGTCAGCTTGCACTGGCCCTGTGACAGCGCGGCCGCGTGGATAGGACAGGCGTGCGAGATCAGCCTTGCAGCGTCGAGTCCTTCCACGGCGAACAGCCGCATGTGCGAGATGTCGAACAGGCCGGCGTGCTCGCGTGTCCAGAGGTGCTCCTTCAGCACGCCGAGCGGATAGGTGATCGGCATGGTCCAGCCGGCAAACGCGCCGAACCGGGCACCTGCTTCCCTGTGCAGATCGAAGAGGGGGAGGGTCTTGGCTTCCGGGGTCAACCGCTTCTCCAAAGGCGCACGAGCCGACGCCGCCCCGATGGACGGACATTCACCGTGCCCCTCTGTCTGAAGCCTGAGAGACTCGCGCAGCCGGAACCCTGTCAGCGGCGCTTACACCTTCGGCGCGGGGGCGAACCCCGACTTTCCAGAGTGTCGTGAAACCGTTTGCGGTTCTTTTGCCTGAGAGATTTCGGGCGATTTCCCCTTCGGCGGCAGCTTCGATCCCGAAACTGCTCTCTCCCGCAAACGGCGAAGCTCGAAAGCTTCCGACGAAAAGAGGCTTAACCCAAACCCAGCGGCTTGTCACGCCTCAGATTTGTGCAGTGCAAAATTTGAGGGCGACGCAACTAACGGGGGTCAAATCCCGCCATACCAATCGTAGCCATTGTCTTCCCAATACCCGCCTTTGCCGCCGCCGATATCGGAAAAACTCTCGATCAGGCTGATCTCGCGCAGGTATTTCGGCTGCTTGTAGCCGAGCTGCCGTTCCACGCGCACCCGGACCGGCGCGCCGTTCGTAACCGGAAGCGGTTTGCCGTTCATGCCGTAGGCGAGGATCGTCTGGGGGTGGCGCGCATCGACGAGGTCGATCGAGCCGAAATACTGCACGCCGCCGGACAGGCTCTGCTCGATCGTGTCCATGCAGTGGAACATTGCGTAGCGCGCGTTCGGCTTCACCACCGCCTGGTCCAGCACCAGCGAAAGCGGCACGCCCGTCCACTTGGCGATGCAGCTCCACCCCTCCACGCAGTCGTGCCGGGTGATCTGCGTGCGCGAGGGCATCGCCATCAGCTGCTCGCGCGAAAGCTCCAGCGGTTTCTCGACTAGCCCGCTTATCTTCAGCCGCCAATCGCGAAAATCGTCCGCGAGCAGCGTCTGGTAGTCGGCATCCTGCGGTGCCGTCACCCCGTTCGGGCGCATCGGCTGACGGATGTCGGCTTCGGAAAATTCCGGCGCCATCGCATGACCGCCGCCGAGCAGGCGCTGGACGCGGTAGGTAAGGTCGTTGGCCTTTTCGAGCGTGCTGCGCAGGCCGGCGCCCATGCCAAGCTGGCTGTCGAAGGCATCGCAGCCGGAAAGCGCCAGGCCGGACGCGCCAAGCGCGGCCCCGGTCAGAAAGCGGCGGCGGCTCAGAGCAAAGTTGGCCATGGTCATGCCTCCCCCTCGCGCCGATTTTCACCGGCGGCAGGCGGATCGGTGCGGTACCAGCCCGTGATGATCGAGCGCAGTTCGTTGATTGGACCGGCTGCCAGCACCATCGCGACGTGCACGATGAAGAACAGCACCAGCAGCGCCATCATGGCGAAGTGGATGGTGCGCGCCGTCTGCCGCCCGCCGAGCAGGTCGTTGAGGAACGGCACCACGGCGTTGAAGGAGGGCGACATGGCAAGCCCCGTCAGGATCATCAGCGGCATGGCGATGAACAGCACGCTGCCGTAGCTGAGCTTCTGAAGCGTGTTGTACTCGCGGGTGTGGTGAAACCGCAGCCTCAGGTGGTCGAGGAGGTCCCGCGGCAGGCGGCGGAAGTCGCGGCCGCGGGGGACGAGGTCGCGCCGCGCATGGCCGTTTAGAATGCTGGCGACCAGCCATACCACCAGCGTGCCGGCAAAGATCCATGCGAAGAAGAAGTGAATCACCCGGCTCGTGCCGAGATCGTAATAGGAGGGGATCGTCGCCCAGGGCGGAAAGGCGCGGGGCACAAGCTGCCCTTCATCGCTCGTCGTGAGGCCGAGCACGCCCGTCGTGTCGAAGCGATGGCCGAAGACTTTGGTGAACCCCTTCGGACCGTCCGGGGTGTTCTCCGCGCTGATGCGCAGGATCGCGTTGTCGAAGCCGAAGCCCGACTGCCGGCCGAGGTAAAGGTTGGGATGCGCGTTGAAGATCATCAGCCCGCTGAGCAGCAGGAAGAACATCGACACCGCCCAGAACCAATGCGTAATGCGGGTCCAGAGCGACTGGCGATAGACCAGCGGCCTCTCAGCGGACGGCTCGGCCGGAAAGGTCCGGCCGCCGGCCGGGTGCGGGATGTCCGTCATTGCTGCTCCCCCTCGATCGAGTTGCACGGCGCTCTCAGCACCGCACATGGATATACGACCGCTCGCGAGGCGCTGTTTCGGGTCACGCGGTAACATTTCCGCGCGCGGGCAACTTTCATCGGCCAAGGCTGACGGCCAGGTTCACCGCAGCGGCGACGATCACCGTATTGAAGAAGTAGGTGAGGATCGAGTGCGTCAGCACGATGCGCCGCAGCCTGGTGGTCGTGGTGTCCACGTCCGCGGTCTGCGCCGTCATGCCGATGACGAAAGCGAAGTAGAGGAAATCCCATCCGCCCGGCTCGGTCTCGCCGGGAAAGTCGAGGCCGACCGCCTTCTCGCGCGGCGTATCGTCCTGCCGCGCGTCCGTCGCATCGTCGTCCAGCCAGCAGGAATGGGCGTAGTGCAGCGCAAACATCGTGTGGATGGTGAACCATGCCAGCGCGACCGCGGCGGCGCCAAGGGCGAGGCGCAGCGGATCGGGATCGCCCGCTTCGTTGATCAGCTGGAACAGCGACCCGACGGAGGTGGCGAAGCCCGCCAGCACCAGTCCGAACATCAGGGTGAACGGGAGGTCCGTTTGGCGTGCATGCGTGCGCAGGAAGTCGGACGTCAGCCTCGGGATGTTCCACCAAGTCGCGGCGAGATAGGTCGCGTAGAAGCCGAACGCCGCCGCGACGAGCACGAGGTTGCGTTGCAGGACAAATGCCGCCGTGCCCGCGGCGATGCCGGCGAGCACCGAGAGCGAGAAATAAACGTTGCGGGAAAGCGGAGGCCGACTCACGAAGCCGCCGCCTTGGCGCGCCGCAGCGTGGTTTCCAGCGCCTGGAGGAAAGCCGACCGATCGCGCGGAGAAAACGTTGCATTAAAGCCGCGGTCGGCGCCGGTTTCCCGCAGGTGCTGGCGCAGATCGCGCATGGCGACCGCCATGCCGATCGACTCCGGCGTGAAGGGACGCCCCGTCGGCCCCAGCACATGGCAGCCGAGCGCCACCGTCCGGGAAGCCAGCGGCACGTCCGCCGTCACCACCACGTCGTTGACCTTGACGTTCTCCACAATCCAGTCGTCGGCGGCATCGGCACCTTTGCCGACGACGACGTGCCGCACCATCGGGTCGCGTGAAGGTCGCAGGCCGCCGTTGGAGACGAGCACGACCGGCACCCCATGCCGCTCCGCGACGCGCAGCACCTCTTCCTTCACGGGGCAGGCGTCGGCGTCAACAAAGACGGTCGGCACGCTTCTTGACTAATTCGCAGGCGGCAATGCGCTGCCTTCGGGCACCGTTGCGATCGCCAGCAGCGTCAGCGTGTCGATGGCCTCATCGCTGGGCTTCTCCGCGGATATGGCATTTTCAAGCTGTTGCAGGTTGGTTTCGGACGGGATGCGCCGGAACTCAGTCATGGCGGCGAATGTTCTCGGCGCGTCAACCTGCGCGATAGCCGAAATTTTATCAGTCCGGCTTTCAAGGCTCGGCAGATCGTCTGTCGCGGACAAGCTTTCCAACTCGCCCTTCAACTCTGTGCTTGCTGCGATGCCGTCGGCGGGTTGAGATGTGAAGATGCTGCTGAACAAGTTGTCAGGCTTTCCACATCCCGTGCCAAACAGCTTCACCGCTGCATATTTGGACGCAAGTTCCAAGCCCGAAATGCCATCGGTCGCCATGGCTTCTTTGAACATCTTGTGAATGCCTGAAGCAAACTCAGTCTTGGTGTCGCAAAAGAAGTCGTGGATCACCGACGCCCGCCTGTAGTTGCCCGTAAACGGGGAGCCCGCGAACGACCAGAGGGCGGGAGGGATGGATGCACCGTCGATCTTAGCTCCTTTGGGAACTTGCCAGACTTTGCCTGCTCCGTCCTTGAAACTTACCGGGCTCAGCAGAACCATGATCCGGTGCTTGTTGGAAGGCTCATTGCTCCAGTGGAAGTCGAAGCTTCCGCTGAATGAACCCGCGGCATGACATTGCTGTGTGCTAAGAAAGAGCGCGCAAGCAAAAACGCTTCTTTTCAGCATAGGAGCTCATCTCGGCTGCTTTTCCGACGGGTTAGAAGATTACCACGCTGCGAATGCTTTCGCCAGCGTGCATCAAGTCAAAAGCCTTGTTGATGTCTTCGAGCGGCATCGTGTGGGTGATCATCGGGTCGATCTCGATCTTGCCGCTCCGATACCAGTCCACGATCTTCGGCACATCGGTGCGCCCGCGCGCCCCGCCGAAGGCAGTGCCTTTCCAGACGCGGCCCGTGACCAGCTGGAAGGGGCGCGTGGCAATCTCCTGGCCGGCGCCGGCCACGCCGATGACGATGGACTGGCCCCAGCCGCGGTGCGAACACTCAAGGGCTTGGCGCATGACCTTCACGTTGCCCGTGCAGTCGAAGGTATAGTCCGCGCCGCCGATCTGGTCGGCGCCGCGCTTGGTCATGTTGACGATCGCCGCCACCACGTCGCCCACCTCGGCCGGGTTGACGAAGTGCGTCATGCCGAAGCGCTCGCCCCAGGCGCGCTTGTCGTTGTTGATGTCCACGCCGATGATCATGTCGGCGCCGGCAAGCTTCAGGCCCTGGATGACGTTCAGCCCGATGCCCCCTAAGCCGAATACGGCCGCCGTGGCGCCGAACTCCACCTTCGCCGTGTTGAACACCGCGCCGACGCCGGTGGTCACGCCGCAGCCGATGTAGCAGATCTTGTCGAAGGGCGCGTCCGGGTTGACCTTTGCCACCGCGATCTCCGGCAGCACCGTGAAGTTCGAAAAGGTCGAGCAGCCCATGTAATGGTGGATCTTCTCGCCCCCGATCGAGAAGCGCGACGTGCCATCCGGCATCAGGCCCTGGCCCTGCGTGGCGCGAATCGCCGTGCAAAGGTTCGTCTTGCGGGAAAGGCAGGAGGGGCACTGCCGGCATTCCGGCGTGTAGAGCGGAATGACGTGGTCGCCTTTGGCGATGCTCGTCACGCCGGGTCCGACATCGACCACCACGCCGGCGCCTTCATGGCCGAGGATGGCGGGGAACAGGCCTTCCGGATCGGCGCCGGACAGCGTGAACTCGTCGGTATGGCAGATGCCGGTCGCCTTGATCTCGACCAGCACCTCGCCGGCCTTCGGCCCTTCGAGGTCAACCTCCATGATTTCGAGCGGCTTGCCGGCTGCGACGGCCACGGCGGCGCGGGTCTTCATAGTTCGCGGTTCCTCCAGGATTACGCGATGTGCTTATTCTGTCGGCTCCGGCTGCGCAACGTTTCGGCTCGGCGCTTCAGCCGGACCCGCCTGGCGCCTGCGGCGTCAAAAAGGCAGCACTCGCGCGGCGAAGCTGCGAAGCTCGACTTCGGGCATCGCCTGCTTCGTTCCTAGCGCCCAGAGATCGAAATATTGCGGACGCCTCGCAGCGATGGCGTTGGCGAACCCCGCGGCAGTCAGCGCCTCGGCGAGCGTGCGCATGGTGAAGCCGCCGTGATGGGCCATGAACAAGTTGCCCTGTGCCAGCGAGGCGCGGTGGCCGTACAGGATGTCGAGCGGCGCGATCGGCCCCATGGCGGACTGATATGCCGGCTCCAGCAGCTTGTCCTCCGCGACGAGTTGCGCGACCGCCTGGAGGTCCGGGCAGGTGATCAGCACGAACCCGCCCGCGTTCAACACGCGGCCGAACTCGGTCAGCGCCGCCGGCACCTCATGCGGGTAGAGGTGCTCGACGTTGTGCGAAGAGAAGATGGCGTCCACCGATGCGGCGGCTACCGCGTTCATGTCGGTGATGGTGCCGACGAGATCGGGCCGCACGGCCGGATCGATGTCGAGCCGGATCTCGCTCCAAGTTCCATCCTGGAAGAAGGCAGGAAGGCTGCGGATGTCCTTCAGGCCTGACCCGACATGCAAAACTCTGGGCATCGCCACTCCGTTCTCAGCTGCTCCTACCTGTCGCTGCCCTTTGATGCAGGGGCAAGACCGGGCTTCCACGAGTGATGCGGTGAGGCATCGCCATCACAAGTCTGGTGAAAATTCGTTCCTGTTCTGGACTCCTTAAGCCCGCCGCTCGACAATGCCGCGATTCCCACGAACCCTGAGGGCAGGAGGCGCATGCCAAGTGATCGACTCCCGCGCGACCCGCTGCGCCGCGCGGCTGCGCTGAAGAACGAGCCTGCAAGGGCTTCCGTCGATTCGCGCCCGTTCGTTCACCTGCGCGTTCACTCCGCCTATTCGCTGCTGGAAGGCGCGCTGACGGCGTCGAAAATCGTCGGCTATGCCGTGAAGGACGGCGCGCCGGCGATTGCGATCACCGACACCAACAACATGTTCGGCGCACTGGAATTCGCGCAGAAGGCGGTGAAGGAGGGCGTGCAGCCGGTCATCGCCACGCAGATCGACATCTGCTTTCCCGAAAGCCAGGCCGAGCCGGCAAAAGCCGTGCATCGGAAAAGCACGCCGGACTGCCGTCCGCTGGTGCTGATCGCTGCGACGGAGGAAGGCTACCGCAACCTCGTGCTGCTTTCCTCCAAGCTGCACCTGGACACCGAGCCGGGCGGCCCCATCCACTTGCCGCACGATAGGCTGGCGGAGTGGACGGGAGGCGTCATCTGCCTCACGGGCGGCCCGCGTGGTCCGATCGGCAGCGCCATCGCTTCCGGCCACACCGACCTCGCCGAGCAGCGCCTGGTCGAATTGAAACACCTGTTCGGCGATCGCGTTTACGTCGAGCTTGAACGGGTCGGCAACTACGACCGCCGCATTGAAGCGGGCACGATCGATCTCGCCTTTAAGCACGCGCTGCCGCTCGTCGCCACCAACGAAGCCTTTTTCCGCGCTCGCGAAGACTTTGATGCGCACGATGCGCTGCTGGCCATCGCCGCCGGCTCCGTGGTGGCGGAGGACAACCGCCGCCGCGTGAGCGCCGACAACCACCTGCGCAGCCAAGCCGAGATGGCCGCGTTGTTTGCGGACCTGCCGGAGGCGCTGGATAATACCGTGGAGATCGCGCAGCGCTGCTCCTACTATCCTAAGAGCCGCGCGCCGATCCTGCCGCGCTTCACCACCGGCAACGCTTCCACGCCGGAGGAAGCGGAGAAGGCTGAGACTGCGGAGTTGCGGCGGCAGGCGGTCGAGGGGTTGGAAAAGCGGCTCGCCGTGCATGGCCTGGTCGAGGGCTACAGCGCCGAGGACTATGCCAGGCGCCTGGACTACGAGCTCGGCGTCATCGAGCGGATGAAGTTCCCCGGCTACTTCCTGATCGTGTCGGACTTCATCAAGTGGGCCAAGGCGCACGACATCCCCGTCGGCCCCGGCCGCGGTTCCGGCGCGGGCAGCCTCGTCGCCTATGCGCTGACCATCACCGACATCGATCCCTTGCGCTTTTCCCTGCTGTTCGAGCGCTTCCTGAATCCGGATCGTGTCTCCATGCCCGACTTCGACATCGACTTCTGCCAGGACCGGCGCGAGGAGGTGATCCGCTACGTGCAGGAGCGCTACGGCCACCAGCAGGTGGGCCAGATCATCACCTTTGGTTCCCTACAGCCCCGCGCCGTGCTGCGCGACGTCGGCCGTGTGCTCCAGATGCCCTACGGGCAAGTGGACAAGCTCTGCAAGATGGTGCCGCAGATCCCGTCGAACCCCGTGTCGCTGACGCAGGCGATCGAAGGCGACTCACGCTTTGCAGAGGAAGCGGAGAAGGAGCCGATCGTCCAGACGCTGCTGGACATCTCGCTGAAGCTGGAAGGGCTCTACCGCCACGCTTCCACGCACGCGGCGGGCGTCGTCATCGGCGACCGGCCGCTGGAAAAGCTCGTGCCGATCTACCGCGACCCGCGCTCCGACATGCCGGTCACGCAGTTCAACATGAAATATGTCGAGCAGGCGGGCCTTGTAAAATTCGACTTCCTCGGCCTGAAGACGCTGACCACGCTCGACAAGGCGGTGAAGCTGATCCGCCGCCGCGGCGTCGAGATCGACCTGTCCGCCCTGCCGCTGGACGACGCGCCGACCTACGAGATGCTGTCGCGCGGCGAGGTGGTCGGCGTGTTCCAGGTGGAATCGGCCGGCATG
>CAXTCF010000156.1:0-9022 GCA_964242945.1 uncultured Rhizobiaceae bacterium
GTAGTCGTACTGGTGCTTGGTCGGTTCCTGGGGCTTGGGCTCGATCAGGATCGTGCCGCCGAAGCCGATCTTCCTGGCATAGTCCACGACCATCGAGAGGAAGCGCCCGGCTTGGCTGCGCTCGCGCTTCATGTCGGTGTTGAGCAGCGTCTCGTAGCCCTCGCGCCCGCCCCACAGCACGTAGTTGGCCCCGCCCAGCCGGTGCGTGACGTCCATGCAGCTTTTCACGGTCGCCGCAGCATAGGCGAACACATCCGGGTCGGGGTTGGTGGCCGCACCCGCCATGAAGCGGCGGTGCGAGAACAGGTTCGCCGTGCCCCAGAGCAGGCCGATGCCGGTTTCCTCCTGCTTGCGCAGAAAGTGGTCGGCGATCTCGTCGAGCCGAGACACGCTTTCGCGCAACGTGTCGGCTTCCGGGCGCACGTCGGCATCGTGGAAGCAGTAGAACGGCACGCCGAGCAGGGTGAAAAGCTCGAAAGCGGTGTCGGCCTTGTGGTGCGCCAGTTCCATCGTGGAGCCGGACCCTTCCTTGGGGAACCAGGGCCGCTCAAACGTGCGCCCGCCAAACGGGTCGCCGCCCTCCCAGGCGAAGGAGTGCCAGTAGGCGACCGCAAAGCGCAGGTGCTCCTCCATGCGCTTGCCCAGAACCAGCTCGTCCTTGTCGTAGAAGCGGTAGCTCAGCGGGTTGGTGCTCTCCAGACCCTCATACAAGATGGGCTGGATGTCGCCAAAGAAGCCAGTGGTCATGCGAGAACTCCTTTGAGAGCGGGGTAGGCGGCGCGGAAGCGGCCGTAGGCGTCAGCGAAGGCGGAGGCGAGGTGCGCGTCCGGCTCCACGGTGTCCTGTGTCGGCGGCGGCGTGCAGACGGCGAAGGGATCGGCGCCGGTTGCGGCGATCAGGCCGAGGCGGGCCGCGCCGAAGGCGCCGCCGAAGTCGCCGTCCTGCGGCAGGTCCACTGGAATTCCTAAGACGGTCGCCAGGACCTTGAGCCAGTAGCGCGAGCGCGAGCCGCCGCCGACCGCGGTGACGCGGGAAAGCTCCGTGCCGGCCTCGCGGAGGGCTTCCAAGTTGTCGCGGAAGGCGAAAGCGACACCTTCCAGGACGGCCTGCGCCAGCACCGAACGGTCCGACTGATGCGCAAGGCCGACAAAGCCGCCGAAGGCGTTCGGCTCGTTGTGCGGCGTGCGCTCGCCGGAGAGGTAAGGCAGGAAGATCGGCCGGCCGGGCGCCTTGAGTTCGTCGCCCAATGCGGAGGTCAGGTCGCGCGCGGATTGGCCGGTAATGCCGGCGAGCCAGTTCAGCGCGTCGGTGGCAGACAGGATCACGCCCATCTGATGCCAGGCGCCCGGCAGGGCATGGCAGAAGGCGTGCACGGCGCTGGCGGGATTCGGCAGGAAGGAGTCCTCCGCCGCAAACAGCACGCCGGACGTGCCGAGCGACACAAAAGCCTGACCTTTGGCGACAGTGCCCATGCCGCAGGCGGAAGCCGCATTGTCCCCGCCCCCGCCGGCCACGACGACATTGCCGCTCATGCCCCAGGCGGAGGCAAGTTCGGCACGCAGCGTGCCGGAAACCTCCGTGCCTTCGACCAAGCGCGGCATGTGCTGCTCGCTGAGGTCCGTCGCAGCCAGCAGTTCGGGCGACCACCTGCGCGCGCCCACATTCAGCCAGGACGTGCCGGAGGCATCCGACATGTCGCCGACGGTCTCTCCCGTCAGCCAGAGCCGCAAAAAGTCCTTCGGCAGAAGGATCATATGGGTCCTGTTGAAGATGTCGCGCTCGTGGTTTTTCACCCACTGCACCTTCGGCGCGGTGAAGCCGGGAAACACGATGTTGCCGGTGATCTCGCGGAAGATGGGGTTTGCGTCGAGTTCGGCGGCCTCGCGATAAGAGCGCGTGTCGTTCCACAGCATGCAGGGGCGCAGCACGGCGTCGTTGTCGTCGAGCAGCGTCGCGCCGTGCATCTGGCCGGAAAGGCCGATGCCCTTCACCGCTGCAAGCGCCTGCGGCTGCTCGGCCTTGAGCTCGCCGACGGCCTCTTGCGCGGCGCGCACCCAATCGGCGGGATCCTGCTCCGACCAGCCGGGCTGGGGCCTGGAAACCTCCAGTGCGCCGTTGGCTTGGCCGATGATGCGCTGCTCGCCGTCGATCAGCAGCGCCTTGACGCCGGACGTGCCGAGGTCGAGCCCAAGATACATAGCGGTGCCTCCCGGAGCGCGTCTCCCGCGCGCCCTCGGCTTTCCTCATAAGCAAAGTTCGCGGGCTTGCAAACGCCTCTAAGCGTACCGCAAAGAATTTTTTCGTGCCTCGCAGAAAATGATTAACACCCCTCGCCGCACGTATCAAAGAAGGCGTGATGTTCCGGACGCGAAGAACAGGTTCACCATTTCTCAACCCTGCGAGAAGAAAATCCCAGGCAGCGTACGGCCGCCCTCATGCGGGCATGGCCGGCAGGGTTTCCATTCAGGTGCTGCGTTCGATGTCTCACGAGTTCCGCTTTCCCCTTTCCCGGCGCGCCCTGCTTGGCGGCGCGGGCTCCGCGCTGGCGCTTGGGGCTGCCGGCTGCTCGCGCACCTTCGACCTTTCGGCGATCAAGATCGACGACATGTCCACCGGCACGATCCGGCCGAAGATCGGCATCGACAAGGGCGTGACCGGACCGGAGGTGATGTATGCCTCCTACACCGACGGGCCGTTCACCCTGCCCGCGATCCCCTATCAGAAGGTGGACAAGAATTTTCGCCGCCAGATCGTGCCGGATCCGACCGGCGAGGCGCCCGGCACGATCGTCGTGCGGCTCCAGGAGCGGCATCTCTACTATGTGCTGCCAGAAGGCGAGGCGATCCGCTACGGCGTCGGCATCGGACGCGACGGTTTTCGCTGGTCGGGCCGCGCGGTGATCCAGTACAAGAAGACTTGGCCGACCTGGACGCCGCCCAAGGAGATGATCGCGCGCAAGCCGGAAGTGGCGAAATGGGCGAACGGCCAGCCCGGCGGCCTGGAAAACCCGCTCGGCGCCCGCGCCATGTATATCTATCAAAACAACGCCGATACGGGCTACCGCGTGCACGGCTCGCCGGAATGGTGGAGCATCGGTCAGGCGATGTCGTCGGGCTGCGTGCGCATGATGAACCAGGACGTGATCGACCTCTACAACCGCGTGCATGAGAAGACGCCGATCGTCGTCGGGTGAGGACACGATCGCGTCCGCGTTGCCGCTGAGCGCGGCGCTTCGGCAAGCCGCCCGAACCATGGCCGCGCATCCAAAAGGCTTTCCCCAACCGAGTCTTTGAGTTTACGGTCTGTTTCCATCAAGCGGTCGGGGAAACGGGGATGATGGCTGGCGGGAAGCGGGTCCTGTTCGCGGCGGTTCTTTGCGCCGCGGTCCTATCGGCTGGGCCGGGAAGCGCCGCCGAGGCGGTGCGCCAAGCCGCGTTGGCAACTGCTTCGGCAACGGCATCCGTCAGCACGATCAGCCCTCCGGCGCCCTCGCCGGCGCCGCAATCTACCGGGCTGCCGGCCGGAACACCCGCCGCTGCGGCGGAACTCGTCCGCTATCCCACCTTCAGCGTCGCCGGGGTTATCGAGGCGAGGAACCGCGTGATTCCGCTTGCCGGAGTCGCGGCCACGGCGCTCGACCTGCAATGCGGCGAAGGACCCGGCGCCTGGCCGTGCGGACGGGCGGCGCGCACCGCCCTCCAAGGGTTCGTGCGCGGGCGCACGGTCGCTTGCCAACCGCCGCAAACCGCAAGCTCCCCCGACGGCGCTGCGCGCTGCGCCATCGGGGGCCGGGACATCGGCGAATGGCTGGTGGCGCAGGGCTGGGCGGCAGCCGAGGGCCCTGACTATACCGAGGCCGAAAAGACCGCCAAGGCGGAGAAGCGCGGCATCTGGAATCCGGTCCGCCCCGCGGCGATCCAGATCCCCGTCACGGGCGGCGATGCGTCGCTCTCCAGCGACGCCGTGCTGCGCGCCGAGGTCGCGCTTTCCACGCAAAGCATGACCGTCACCTATCGCGGGGCGGTCATCGGGGAGTGGCCGGTTTCCACGGCGCGCGACGGCAAGGAAACGCCGACCGGCGTCTGGATGGCAAAATGGCTCTCGCGCGACCATCGCTCCCGCCTCTACGACGACGCGCCGATGCCCTATTCCATCTTCTTCGAAGGCGACTACGCCATTCACGGCACCTACCAGACCAGGCTCCTAGGGCAGCCGGCTTCGCATGGCTGCGTGCGGCTCAGCCCGAAGAACGCGAAGCTCCTGTTCAGCCTCGCGGCCAAGGAAGGGGTGGACAACACGCTGATCGTGATCCGGCCCTGATGGCCGGCGGCACTTGGCTACGGATTTCTAAGAAGGGAAGCGGACGCCCGTTGTCGAGCCGCGCCCCTCCGTCAAACGATAGACATCATAAGGTGCTGAGCGAGTGGCTAACCTCGTCAAGATAGTTTGCAGCGGAAAGGTGCGGCGTTGAAGGTCAAGTTCATCCTGCCGGCGCTCACCGAAGCGAAAAGCCCATTCTGGCGCCCGATCAAGTATTCGCTCTTCCCGCCGCTCGGCCTGGCAACGCTCGCGGCGTTCCTGTCGCCCGACGACGAGGCCGAACTGCTCGATGACCACGTCGAGACGTTGCGCATCGACGACCGGCCGGACCTGGTGGTGATCCAGGTCTATATCACCAATGCCTACCGCGCCTATGCCCTGGCCGACCAATACCGCGCCAAGGGCTGCTTCGTGGCCCTTGGCGGCCTGCACGTCACCGCTTTGCCCGACGAGGCCGCAGCCCACGCCGATGCGATCTTCATCGGGCCCGGCGACCAGACCTTTCCGCAGTTCCTGGCTGATTTTCGCGCCAAGCAGCCGCTGTCCCGCTACGTTTCGGGCGCAGGCCGCTCGATCGAGGGTTTGCCGCCCGTCCGCCGCGACCTGATCAAGCGCGGGCGCTATCTCGTGCCCAACTCCATCGTGGTCACGCGGGGCTGCCCGCAGCACTGCGACTTCTGCTACAAGGACGCCTTCTTTGCGGGCGGACGCAGCTTCTATGCGCAACGCGTCGATGAGGCGCTTGCCGAGATCGAGCGGCTGCCGGGGCGGCACCTGTATTTCCTCGACGATCACCTGCTCGGCAACCGGCGCTTCGCCGAAGGTCTCTTCGAAGGCATGCGCGGCATGGGTCGGCTGTTCCAGGCTGCTGCGACGGTGGACTCGGTGCTGCGGGGCGACCTCATCGAACGCGCGGCGGAAGCAGGGCTGCGGAGCCTGTTCGTCGGCTTTGAAACGTTCAGCCCGGAGAACCTCAGGGCAAGCAACAAGAAGCAGAACCTCGCCCGCGATTACGAAGCGGTGGCCCGCCGCTTGAGCGGTCTCGGCATCATGATCAACGGATCGTTCGTGTTCGGCATGGACGAGGACGGGCCGGACGTGTTCGGCCGCACGGTGGACTGGGCGGTGCGCAACGGCGTCACCACGGCTACCTTCCATATCCAGACGCCCTATCCCGGCACGCGCCTTCACCAGACGCTGGCAGCGGAGGGGCGCATCACCAGCCATGACTGGGACCGCTACGACACACGCCACACCGTGTTCCGCCCGGCGCGGCTGACGCCGGAGCAGCTGGAAACCGGCTACCACCAGGCCTACCACGACTTCTACGGCTGGCGGAACGTCGCACGCGGCGCGCTCGTCCACGATGGAGTCAAGCACCAGGCAAAGCACTTCTTCTACGCCGCGGGCTGGAAGAAGTTCGAACCCTTATGGGATGCGGTGATCAAGGCGCAGCGGCTGGCCGGCATGACGCCGTTGCTCGAAGCGGTGCTGTCGAAAGTCAGCGCAAAGGCGCCCAAGCACACCGAGCAGCCGTCATCCCAAACAGCTTGACGACGGTTTTCCGGGGCCAGCCGGTCAATCGCTGTAGCGCTCCTCCTTCCACGGATCGCCGCGATTGTGGTAGCCGCGGGCTTCCCAGAAGCCGGGCTTGTCGTTTTCGCGGAAGTGGATGCGCTTCAGCCACTTAGCGCTCTTCCAGAAATAGAGGTGCGGCACGACGAGGCGCACAGGGCCACCGTGATCGCGGGTGATCGGCTCGCCTTCCCAGGCCGTTGCCAGCAGCGCGTCGGGCGCGGCGAAGTCGTCCAGCGTCAGGTTCGTGGTGTAGCCGTCGTTGGAAAGGAGTTCGACAAAGCGGGCTTCGGGCCGGGGCTGCACGATGTCGAGCAGGTCGTGCGTGGACAGGCCCTTCCAGTGATTGTCGTAGCGCGACCACGTGGTGACGCAGTGGATGTCCGACGTGAATTGTCCCTGCGGCTGCGCCGAGAACTGCGAGAAATTCCAGCTGACGGGGTGCTCCACCGCTCCCGTCACGTCGAGCCGCCAGTTCCGCTCGGTGATGTTGGGCGTCATGCCGAGATCGAGGATCGGCCAGTCGCGCACGAGGTGCTGGCCGGGCGGCAGGCGCTCGGTATCCAGACGGGCTTGCCGGCCGGTCAGGAATTTTCCCTCTGCCGCCCATTTGCGCTTGGTGCGCGTCAGCTTGGTCTCAGTGTCTGGCGGGGTCGCATCGTCGGCCATCGCCGGCTCCTGTCGTTTGCAGCCGCAAGAGGTGGTGCGCGGGCGGAAACATGGCAAGGCGAACGGCCCTTTCCGCCAGCCGCCAACTCGCGTAATGCGGGAGGCTGCGACCCCGTTTCATAGATCGGACGGGTCGGTCCGTCGGTTCTTTTCGGCCTTCGCTTTGTTGCCGATCCTTGGCCATGCCTCCAGCATCGGCTGCGTTCGGCGCCTAAGCTCAAGAGCACGAAAGTCCCTCGCCGGGCCTCCGCCGCCGATTTATGAAACGGGGTCCAAGGATTTTCGCGGGACGGGAGACCGAAACATGGCCGAGACATTTGTGATCGCGCAGGGCGGCGGGCCGACCGCGGTGATCAACCAGACGCTGGTCGGCGCCGTATTGGAGGCGCGCCGCCGCTCGAAGGGTGCAAAAATCCTCGGCAGCCTGCACGGGGTCCGCGGCATCCGCGACAACGCCTATGTGGATCTGACCGAGGTTCCGGAACAGCAGCTTCTGGCGATCGCCAAGACGCCTTCGGCGGCGCTCGGCAGCACGCGCGACAAGCCCGACGCGGCCTATTGCGAGGTCGTGCTGAAGGGCTTGCAGAAGGCGGGCGCCGACGCCTTCATCTATATCGGCGGCAACGACACGGCGGGAACGCAGGCGATCCTGTCGGACGCCGCGGCCGGCTCGATGTCCTTCGTCCACGCGCCGAAGACCATCGACAACGACCTCGTGGAGAACGACCACACGCCGGGCTTCATCTCCGCGGCGGAGTTCGTGGCCGGCGCCTTTCTGTCGGTCGATCTCGACTTCCGCGCGCTGCCCGGCATCTATGTCGGCATCGTGATGGGCCGGCATGCCGGCTTCCTCACCGCCGCGGCCGGCACCTGGCGCATCGACGAGGACAGCGGCCCGCACCTGATCTACGTGCCCGAACGCCCCTTCTCGCGCGAGCGCTTCGTGGACGACGTCAAGCGCGTGATGGACAAGCACAAGCGCTGCATCGTCGCGGTGTCGGAGGGCGTGTCGAGCGGCGGCGGCAAGTCGCTGGTGGAAACCCTGCTGCCGCCCGACAAGATCGAGCGCGACGCGCACGGCAACGTAAAACTGTCCGGCGGCGATCTCGGCATGGCCTTCGAGCGGATGCTGGCCGAGGGCCTGCCGGGCAAGCGCGCCCGCGTCGATACGCTGGGCTACATGCCGCGCGGCAACATCGCCACCGTTTCGGAAGTGGACCGCAGGGAGGCTTTCGAGGCCGGCGCCTTTGCGGTGGAGGCCGCGACGCGCGGCGGCGGCTCCGTGGCCCTGGGTTTCGAGGACGGGGAAACCCGGATGAACGTCGTGCCGCTCGGCAACGTCGCGGGCAAGACGCGCCACATGCCGGACGATTTTCTGCAAGGAGAGGAGAACCACCTTTCCGACAAGGGCCTCGCCTATCTCCGCCGGCTGGTCCCCGAGCGGTTCGAGGTCGGCAAGCCTTTCGTGTGAGGCATCGTCAGGGAGCCTTCCGGTGCGCAAGCTTTATTTGGCGGGGCCAGACGTTTTCGCGCCGAACCCGCGCGAACTTGGACAGCGGAAGAAGGAGATCTGCCTGCGGCACGGGCTGGAAGGCATCTTCCCCTTCGACGTGGTGCGCTTCGACCCCTCCCTGACGCCCATCCAGTTCGGCATGGCCATCTTCGACGCGCTGGAGGGGGTCATGCATGAATGCGACGGCGTGCTCGTCAACATGACGCCGTTCCATGGGCTCAGCATGGATGTCGGCACGGCCTTCGAGATGGGTTTTGTGCGGGCGCTCGGCAAGCCGGTATTCGGCTACACCAACACGAACGCCACCCTGGCGGAACGCGCGAAAAATTTTTGGCACGGCAGGGCCGCGGCGGATGCCGGCGGCACCCTGCGCGACCCCGATCACGCGATGGAAATCGACTCCTTGAGCACGACCGACAACCTGATGATGGACGGCTGCATCGCCCGCTCGACCGGCATCCTGATCGTCGGCAACGTGCCCGCTTCCGAGATGTTCTCCGCGCTTGGGCCTTTCGAAGAGTGCGCGCGCGCGGCAGCCGCATGGCTTGAGGCGAACTAGCAGATCCGGTGGCGGAAACGGCGCTTTACCGGCCGGTGAAACGCTTCCTGGAAGCGCGCGGCCTCGTCGTAAAGGGTGAGGTCGGCGGCTGCGATGTCGTCGGGGTTGGGGCGGAAGGCGAGCCGCCGGTCGTGGTCGTGTGCGAACTGAAGCTCCAGTTCAACCTGGAACTGGTGCTCCAAGGTGTGGACCGCGCGGGCGCCTGCGACGAGGTCTGGTTGGCCGCGCAGTTGTCCTCCCGCGGCAAGGGGCGCGAGAATGATCCGCGCTTCCGCGCGCTTTGCCGGCGGTTGGGTTTCGGCCTGCTCGGCGTCTCGGCCCGCGGCATGGTGGAGGTGCTGCTCAGCCCGGCGGCCCTGCCGCCCCGGCGCGACCCGCGGCGGGGC
>CAXTCF010000157.1:0-8973 GCA_964242945.1 uncultured Rhizobiaceae bacterium
CCCTGCCCCCCTGCCCCTCCTCCGGGGGCGCGCGCCCCTCCCCCCTGCCCCCCCGTCCCCCCGCGGCCGCGGGGGGGGCCCACGACCTGGGAGAACGTCGTGGCGGCCTGCTCGCCCTGCAACCTGAAGAAGGGCGGCATGCTGCCTGCGCAGGCCAAGATGTGGCCGCTCCAGAAGCCTTACCCGCCGACGGTGCATGACCTGCACAACAACGGCCGGCTGTTTCCGCCGAACCACCTGCACGAAAGCTGGATGGACTATCTCTACTGGGATGTCGAACTGGAGCCCTGACGCCCCTGCGGTTCAGGCGAAGCTCTCAGGCCAGCGTCTTGCGCCGTGAACAACCGCGACGATTTCGACGCGGTTGTTCACACGATAGACCACGATATACGGCGCGTCGCGTATAACCAGTTCGCGTGTGCCCTGCGCACGTCCGATCCTGCCGGCCAAAGGGTGCTCCGTAAGAAGCCGCTCTGTTCGGCTTATCAGGGCATCGATCAGCTTGAAGGCAGCGTTCGGGCTGTTTTGCGCGATGTCATCCTGGATCTGATCGAGATCTCTCAGCGCGTTGACGGTCCAAACAACGTCCATCAGGCCGGACGGTACTTGTTCCGCACGCGCTCCAAATCGGCGGAACTCGCGAACTCGGCGCGATCAGCGGCCGCGATGCCTTGTGCCACCTTGTCCAGAAACCATTCCTGCCAATCCAGGGAGCGACCGTTCTCCAGCGCCTCGGCGACCACCTCGGAAACGGAGCGGCTTGAGCGTGCCGCGATCGAGGCAATGCGGCTTTGCAGTTCCTGGGTGATTTCGAGTTCCATCGTCATGGCGGCAGCCGTCCCGCTCACAGGCTGCGCGGGCGGAAAGCCGCCCAGAACGCGACCAGCATCAGGATGAAGCTGATGACCGCGTTCCAGCCTGCCAGCGAAAGCCCAAGGATGCGCAGCGCGGCGTGATCGCAGGCCGGCGGGGTGATCGAGTTGAGCGTGTCGAGCACGCCCTGCCCGCCGGTGTCCACCGTCGAAACCACGGCGCCGCAGTCGGTCGGGCCGGGCCAGAAACCCCATTCCACGCCGGCATGGTAGGTGGCGAGATAAAGGCCGTAGAGCATCAGGAGCCCGCCGACCGCCAGCAGCCCGCGCGGGATCCAGCGTGGGCCGCGGACCGAAGCGACGAGCCAGGCGACCAGCATCAGCGGCGCGCCGATGTAATAGGGAAGCCGCTGCTCCAGGCAGAGCTTGCAGGGCAGATATCCCCAGACGTGCTGAAGGGCGACCGCGCTTCCCACCGTTGCCGCCATGGCGAGCATCAGGAAAAAGGCGGGACCGGCGGAGGCGCGGCCGGGATAGGCGGCTTCTTGGAGGGGCATCGAGAGAAGGATTCCGGCAAACGATCAGAATACGACTTTTACGACGACATAAAGCAGGATCAAGGCCAGAGCGACAGCGCCCGCCAGAAGGCCAAGCCGCTTTTCGATGAAGTGGCGGATCGGCTCGCCCCAGCGGCGCAGCGCCCAGGCGATCAGAAAGAAGCGGGCCCCGCGCGCGACGACCGCGGACAGGATGAACCATCCCAGCGGGAAATCGATCGCGCCGGCCAGGATCGTCACCACCTTGATCGGCGGCAGATGGGCCAGGCCGGACGTCGCCAGCATCAGCAGGATGAAGCCGTCGCCGCCCTTCCCCCGCAGTTGGTTGAAAGCGTCAAGCTTGCCGTAGAATTCCAGAACCGGCCGCGCCAAGGCTTCGAAGGCGTAGTGGCCGAGCAGCCATCCGGCGATGCCGCCGAGCACGGAAGCGAGCGTGGCGACCAGCGCATAGCGGTAAGCGCGCTCAGGCCGGGCCAGCGTCATCGGCAGAACCAGCACGTCGGCCGGCACCAGGAAGATCGAGCTTTCCACGAAGGCGATCACCGCCAGCCAAGCCTCCGCCGATTTGCGCGCGGCCAGCGAAAGCGTCCAGTCATAGAGCCTGCGCAGCGGGCTCCGGCGGGCGCGCATCGGCAGAGGGCCTGAGGCAAGCGACTCTGCCCCAGCACGAGCATCCGACATGAAACGTCTCCGGTTGGCCCTGGCATCTGCCGCGGCGGGGTCAAAGCTTCGTCGCGGAGCGCTTTAGAATGCGAAGCAAGCAGCAGGCAATGCCCCAGCAGCCACCGGCGGCGTTTCACTGTCAGCTCAGCGGTTGGAAGATAGCACGGCACGCGTTTCCGCCTTGTGAACGGGACGATTTCGTCGCGGTGCAAAGCAGCCGAAGCTGGCGATTATGTCTTTGACAAACCTGCCTTTAAAAGGGATCATTCCACCGTTTTGAAGCGGGAGAATGTTGATGCGTCAATTCATGGCTTGCCTGTTGTTAGTAGGCTCTATCGTCTCCGCTCACGCTGATGACCCATTTGCCAAGCAAAAAGAGTGGAAGGCATGTGTGGAGCAGAATGCGAACGACTTCACGCAAGGCACGCTTGAAGCGGCTGATGTGATCGTCCACGGGGCTTACGGCATGTGTTTTGCTAAGTTGAGCGAATATTACGTCGCCTTAAGCGCACTGACTAAGGAGCCGGTTGATGTGAAGTCAGCAAATAACTTCGCTCGTAAAGTTGAAGAAGACAGTTTCAACGGCTTCATCGCTCACGTTCTGAGCGTCCGACTGATGACGGGGGCTCGCCCTCCGCATCCTTGAGGGTAGCGGGCACGGAAGCCTTCGCCACCTTCTTCAGCTTAGCATCGAAGGCTTCTTCGGAGTCGTCCGTTTCGAGTTCGCGGGCGGCTTCGCGGAACTTGTCGAGTTGGGTTTTTTCAGCCGATGAGGTCGTCGAAGTCGTTGTGGTCGTTGTCGCGCGTGCTTTGCTGGGTTTGAGTGGCCGGCTCATCTGCATCATCCTCCATGGCTTCGATGACAGCCTTTTGAGCATTGAGGATTATCATCAGCCGGTCAAACTCCTTCAAGGAGTTGATCGCGAACGTGCCGACCAAAGTGGGGCCTTCAAATCCTACCTTGTACGGCCTTCCCGGCGGGAGTGCGGGGGGCGCGTTGAAGGTTGAAGGCGCATTGCCTTTTTGAGCTGCGGTCTGCATTGCGGGACCCCTCTGCGTTGGCTCAGATGCAGCACCATTGTCGCTTGCGGCTACAGACGCAATGTCTAATGTCTCGCGATAAAATTGGATAACTTGCGTGACGGCATTCGGAGAGAACCCTTCTCGCGTGAGGTAGGAGTGAAGGTTCGCCTCACTAGGTGCCCTTTCAGGCCACTTCTCGCGAAGTTTCGCAAAGAGACTGGGCCGGAAAGCAGCCTCTTGCAAAGCTGATGCCTTTTCCTCGTCATCATGGGGAAAGAGTATGCGCATCGCGAGTTCACTCACTCGCCATTCACCATCCTTCGCGTCTTCCAAAAGCCCATACTTTACAAGGGCTGATAAGGCAGTGGCAGATGCACCATTGATGCCGCCGAAGCCGATATGCTTGGCAATGGCTTCACGCGATGCAGGGTTCCTAGCTTCCGCCTTGTGAACCGCCCGGATGCGATCCAAAGCGGCAGGCAAGCTCATGGACGGATAGTTCGGGCTACGGACGCGCGACATTGGCATTTCTCCCATTTGGTTCGGGAGATATACGCGGCAGTTCGTGATAAATCAACATTTATCCAAAGACGCGTTATGCGCCCCTTGAATGATCCGCCTAACGCGGCTATCTTGCCTGACACAAAGCGATGGAAGGAACTCGCCTTGACCAGACTTTCGTAGCCCCTCGCGCTAAGGCCATCGGCGTCTGAGGGGAGACTAAGAGAAAGGCCGCCAATCCTGTTTGCACCAGGACGGCGGCCCGTAGATGTCCAAGCAGTCGATTAGAGGCGGCGAGGCCTCGCAACACTTGGTCGTTCACACTTCTAAGTATGCATTCTCGCTGCTTCTTTTCAAGGCCCATCGCCCTTTGAAGAGGTGTCGCTATGGTGTGGGTTAATCCCTACAACCGCGTCCGCTTTGGCCGGCTCGAATACGTTTGCGGTCACTTTCGTAGCCGCTAACTAGGCGATGGCGGCGTAGCCGCTTAGCCTTTCCAGTCAACCTGACTTGCCGGGGCTAATCACCCCGGCTTTTTCTTTGGCCGGCTGTAGCGCCACAAGGGCAAGGTGAGTTGCACGGCCCTGCGACGGTGCTCTCGCTTAGAGTTCAGCAGGTCTGCGATACGTCAACCGCCTGCCCTTCATACCTTCGAGCGCCTTGCCCGCGCGAGCTGCATCCTCCACACCCAGCGCCGAACGGTTGGAATAGCGGAAGTCGAACTCTGCCAAGTAGCGGTGCAGATGCTGTTCGGAGCAGTGCTGATACACGCCCTTCATGCCGCGCTTGAAGATGCTGTAGAAGCCTTCAACCGTGTTGGTCGTGACCCGCACGAGCTTGCCCTTGCGCATGACCGTGCGGCCATACTCGTTGATGGTGTGGTTGATCTTGTCGTGGCTGGCGAACTCGGAACCCACCACCTTGTAGGGGGAGGCCGTGTCCGTCATCAGCGCCGTTTCCTTAGCGATGTTGGCGCGCATGATGCGGCTGATGTTCGCCTTGGAAGCGTTGTCGATATGGAAGGAGCGGGCTTCGCCGCCGCGCTCGACTAGCGTCAGCACCACGTTCTTGTGCGCCGTGCCGCCCATCTGCTTCGGAACGCCCGCCACGCGGCCGATGTAGGTCTCATCAATCTCCACCGTCTTGCCTTCGCCGCCCATCGGCGTCAGCGTGTCCGAACGCATGGCCTCGCGGATGCGGTGTGCCAGGAACCAGGCGGTCTTGTAGGTGCATTCCAGAACGCGATGGAGCTGGTGCGCCGAGATGCCCTTCTTGGATGAGCACATAAGATGGATTGCCTGTAGCCACTTGCGCAGCGGCAGGTGGCTTTCCTCGAAGATCGTGCCCATGCGCACCGTGAACTGCTTTTTGCAGGCGGCGCACTTGTAGAGACCGTGACGCTCCACGCCTTCCGGGTTCTTCTTGCTGGCCTTCGACCGGACGCCCTTCAAGGCGTAGTGCTTACCCATGTTGCCGCAGTGATGGCACACCGGACCCTGCGGCCAGAGCATTGCTTCGACATGGGCGAAAGCGGCTGCTTCATCGTGGAAATAGGCGCGGGCCAGGACGGACATGGAAGCAAACTCCTATGCCCGAAAACCTACCTCATAGAGCATGGTTTGTCAAAGATATAATCGCCCCGAAGCTTGCAGAACAAAGCAAAAACATCCATATTCAAGCCTATGATTACCTTCGGAAATAAGCTGCGCAAGCCTGGCGGTCCGCTGGCGGCGCCGGTTCAGGCAAGTGCCTCTGCTCCGGCAGCGGCTCCCATGATTGATCCTGCTCCGGCGCCTGTGCCGGCTCCCGCTCCAGCGTCGAAAGAGGAGGAAGGCGCATGGCGCGTGCTGCCGCTGGAAGGCACATTCGAGTTCGCCTATCTCGACGCTTCCGGCCGGCCCAGCCTGCGCCGCGTTTCTGCCGCCGAACTGAAGGTCGGGCCGGGCAAGCTCCTGCTCGGCGGCATCGATGTCGGACTCGACGCCTATCGCGGCTTCCGCGTCGATCGCATCCACCGCCTCCACGCCGCCGACAGCGGCGAAACGGTGGACCGCAACGTCCTGGACTGGTTGCTCCAAAAGGCGGCAAACCAAGCGCGTGAAAGGGCAGCCCGCCAAAAGGCGGAACGCCCCGCCGGCAGCGGCAAGCGTCCAAAGAATGTCCATGGACGCAAAGCGGAAGCGCTGGCGGCCGCATGAGCGAGAGCGCCACCCGTCAGGCCGAAGCGGAAGGCGCCGAGCCTTTGCCGGTGACGGGCGGCATGCGCCGGTGGGCGCATCGTTCCGCGGCGGACTATCTCGGCAAGCATGCGTCGAGCGCGAGCCACCTGCACAAGGTGATGGCCCGGCGTGCGGCACGGCGCCACCCCGAAATCGGCCGGGAAGGCTGTGCGGCCTTGGCCGACGAGGCGGTCGCCTTTTGCCGCGAGCATGCCTTTGTGGACGACACGACCTATGCCGCGATGAAGGTGCGCAGCGGCGTGCGCAAAGGGTTTTCCCGGCGGCGCATCGGGGCAGGCCTCGCCGCCAAGGGCATCGATGCGGAAACCGCAGGCGAGGCCCTCGCGCAGTCCGACGACTGGACGGCTGCGGTGGCCTTCGCCAGGCGGCGGCGCTTCGGCCCCTGGCGCAAGGCGCCACCAGACCCGGAAACGCGGAAGAAAGAGGCCGGCGCGTTTGCGCGCAACGGTTTTGGCGGCGACATCGCCTTCAAGCTCCTGGATATGACCATGGAAGAGGCGGAAGAGTTCGGCTCCCCCGGATAAACGGCTGCATGATCTGGCGCTCTGGGCGAACGGACTACACGCCGCGCCGCGGATTGTGCGATGCAACCCCTGTTGCGGCTTCGGCTGCACGCGTGACAACTCGCCGAGACTTTCCTTCGCCGTGGCGATCAGGTGCAGGCCGGTCAAGCGTGCATCCTCATAGCCTCGCTCGACGTCAATATCGGCGCCGAGGCAACCGGCTCGATAGCTGCCGTCCGATTCTCGTGGCCCCTGGCCGGAAACAAACAACAGGTCACCAGCCCGCCGGACTGGCACATAGGAGAAGAGCGGTGGCTTCGTGGGCGGCAGCGTGAGCCCAAGCGCTGCCAGCCTTTCTTCCGATGTCAAATTGTCTGGCATGCCTCACCCCAGATAGGCACGAGCGATACGCTCGAAGATGCGCGTGGACGTCTCGAGCTTGTCGATGTCGACGTATTCGTCGATCCCGCCGCTTTGTCCGATCTCGCCTGGCCCAACGATGACCATCGGAATGCCAAGAGCTGGCACTATGACGGTGCCGTCGGAATAGTATCCGACGACGCCTGGCGTCGTCTCCTGTCCAGTTTCGACGCGGCAAGCATCGAGACAGAGCTGCACAAAGGGATGATCGTAGGGCGTGTCAACCGCCGGCTTGTTGTCAAGGACTTCGACCACGATATGCTCACAGGCGATGGCGCGGAACTCAGCCAGAACGCCCTCGGCGCTCTGTCCGGGCACGAGCCGCACGTCGATGTCGGCCGAAGCCTCCGGCGGAACGAACGCCGTGTCGAGGCCCCCGCGGATCAGGCCGATGTTGATGTCGGGTGGGCCAACGTGGCGATGGGGAGCGTACTCCAACTTGAGGTCGTGCGCTTTGTCTAGGTAGCGGGCAAGCCGCACGATCGCGTTCCCGCGGTCTCCGGTCCGATGGCCGCTGAACGCGTTGTGGACGTAGTCGCCGGAGGCGACGGCCCGGAGCCAAAGCGCGCCCTTCTCGGTGACGAGAGGACGATTGCCGGAGGGCTCGGACACCAGCAGGGCGCCGATCCCCTCAAAGTGTCCGTCTTCAACGAGCTTCTTGGCGCCGAGACAGCTCGAATTTTCCGCCGCTGAAAAGGTGAGCACGAGATCGCCCTTCAGCATCTCGCCGGAATTGGCGATCGCGATCATCGCCATCGTCATGGCCGCCATGCCACCCTTCATGTCGGCCGTGCCGCGGCCGTAGAGCCGGCCGCCCTTCACCTCGCCAAAGGGATCGACTGACCATCTGTGTCGCTCGACGTCGATGGTGTCGAAGTGGGCAGAGAATGCCACACCTGACTTCTCACCGGTGCCTTTCAAACGTGCTACGAGGTTCGTCCACTCGGGAAGGATCTCGTAGACGAGAGGCTCGATGCCGGCTTGGCGCAGCTTGCCGGCCACCACCATAGCCGCTCTTACTTCCTTGCCCGGCGGGTAGATCGTGTTCTCGCCGACGAGGGCGCGAGTCAGCCGCAGCGTTTCGCTTTCAGTTGCAGACATAGCTCTTACCATCCCTCGCGCAGCAGCCGGCCGTAGCCGTTGATAGGCTTCTTCCACCCCGAGAGCGTTAGGGCGTGCCAGAACGCTGCCTGGTTGCTTGTGACGACTGGTAGACCTGTTTCGGCTTCAATCTTGTCGATCTCGTCGAGCGCCTTAGTGACGGTGCAGGAGATGAAGATAGCGTCCGCATCGGCGAGGCTGGAGCGGCGCACGGCTTCCACATAGGCAGAAGCCGGAATGGAGCCGATGTCGTTGTCCCGGTCGCAACCGATCGCCAGCGCCGAAGTCAACGTCAATGCGCGTGGTGAAGACGCCAATCTCATCGTCGGGGACAAGTCGGTGGAAGTCGCGCTCGATGCCCGGATCCGTCGACAGCACGATGAGGTCAATGCGTACCTTGTCGCCGAACGGTGGCTCCAGGGTAACAGGCTGGTGCATCTCGATCCTGACTGTTCGACCGGTCGTGTCATGGGTGTTCATGTTAGAATCCTCATTAATTCAAAAGAACGTTCGGACCGCGCCGGTGACGCGGTAGCTGTCATCGACCACAAGCAGGCAGCGCCACTTGTCGAAGGTGGTGCAGACATGAGAGATACCAAAGCCCACAAGATCGCCGACGCGCAGCGGTGATTGCGTAGGGATCTTCAGGTAAGCGTGTTGGTCGTTGAGCCGGACGACACTGTGCCCTTCAGGCAGCGGCTCCGGCGCATTCATCGCGCTGGGGCGCAGCCATTTGAGCGGTTTTGGCATGTCCCAATCGTGAGAGACGTCGCGCTTGCCGAGAGTTGCGAAAGCAAGGTCCGGCTCCGGACGGGATTGCACCGCCGCCCAAACTTCCAGAGCTGCCTGCAGTGGGTAACCCACCTCTCGCGCGGTCTCGGAACGCACGACGACCCGGCGCATGAACCAGGGGCGTAGCAGATGCTACGTACGCCAGTCCACGCGAAATGACAATTAGGCCCGGGCGACGCCATCTTCAGAAGGGACCGACATGAAAACGTTTTTTAAAATGGCTGTGCTAGCGCTAACGCTCGGCACGGTCGCGACTACTAGAGCATGATGGGATTATGTTTGGGCCTATCCTGCGTTGACGAGGTAGTTTGGGATTGCCCCGGTTTTGTGGGTGGTTAGGGGGCTTGGCTGAGCAAGGTTT
>CAXTCF010000158.1:0-8902 GCA_964242945.1 uncultured Rhizobiaceae bacterium
GCAGATCGAGGTCGGGCGCCACGCCGTCGAACCAACGCGCCCCGTCGAATACGCTGGAGCCCAGCCACATCGCATGGCTGCGGGGCCCGATGACGGCCACGTTGCCCTCGTGCCAATCGCCGTCCAGGTACGTCCAGGTCGCGCTCTGCGCCGGTACCGCATGGCTCATTATGAACTCCTCATGGATTTGGTCTTCTCAAACAGCCAAGTCTGCCGCGTCAACACCGCAGCCCGCTTCCTCATCTAAAAAGGACCTCACGCCATGGACCAGCCGATGTGTCTATGACGCAACAGTGATCAAATCATCACAATTGCCGCGCGAAAAAGCAGCGGCTCGGCCACATTCGCAACCCGGTTTTGCCGTTTCACGTTCATTGGTCGTTTCGATGCGCAACGTAAGCCTGAAGCTGCCGTTTGCTGCGTGAGTGGGGTTCCATGTCGGGTCATAAATCGTCGTCCCTCGCGCCGTCGCGGCGCAGCTTCCTCTTTTTGTGCTCGGCCCTGATCGGCAGCGTTGCGCTGTCCGGCTGCACGTCGGTGCCGAGGATGCTCTATTCCGACCCGACCGCCCCGCAGATGCCGCCCGACCTTGCCAGCGGCTTCGACGATTATGAGACGATGTACGGTCCGGTCGAGGACGAAGGTTTCCAGGTTCCCGGCATTCCCTGGCAGAAGATCGACCGCCAGTTCCTGCGCCAGGTCGTGCAAGACCCGACGGGGGAAGCGCCCGGCACGGTCGTCGTCAACACGCTGACGCATCACCTCTACCTCGTGCAGCCCGGCGGCTACGCCGTGCGCTACGGCGTCGGCCTGGGCCGGGCTGGCTTCGAGTGGTCCGGCCGCGGCGTGATCCAGTGGAAGCAGAAATGGCCGAAATGGACGCCGCCGGCGGAGATGATCGCGCGCGACCCGAAGCTTGCGAAGTTCAGCCAGGAGAACGGCGGCATGCCGGGCGGCCTGACGAACCCGCTCGGCGCACGCGCCAACTACATTTTCAAGGACGGCCAGGACACGCTCTACCGCGTCCACGGCTCGCCCGAATGGTCGTCCATCGGCAAGTCCGTCTCGTCGGGCTGCGTGCGCATGATCAACCAGGACGTGATCGACTTCTACGACCGCGTGAAGACCGGCGCTCCCATCATCGTGGTCGGCAACAGCCCGCAAGACGAAGGCGTGGAAGACCCGATCAGCGCGTTCTGAGCACCGCTCAGCGTTTCAGGCTGCCTAAGATTCCGCGCACCAGGGCGCGGCCGAGCGAGGAGCCGACGGAGCGCACCACCGACTTCATCGCGGCCTCCGTGACGGTCTGCCGGCTGGAAGCACGGGGCTGCACTGTCCGCCGCCGGGCCCGGCCGGGTTCCTCCGGTTCGGAAGAGCCGCCGAAGTCCGGCAGGGTCCATCGGCTAGGTTCGGCCTGCTCCTGCCCGGCGGGCTGTTCGGCATCGCGGCCTTGCGCTTGTGCCGCGCGGTCGCGCAGGATCTCGAATGCCGACGCGCGGTCCACCGTCTTGTCATACTTGCTCCGAACAGGGCTGACCCCGATCGACGCGCGGCGCTCCGGCTCGCCGATCGGACCCAGCTTGGAGGCGGGCGGGCGGATCAGCGTCCGCTGCACCACCTTCGGCACGCCCTTTTCGCCCAGCGTCGAGACCAGCGCCTCGCCCGTGCCGAGGTTCGTGATGGCCTCGGCGCAGGAAAAATCCGGGTTCGGCCGGAAGGTTTCGGCTGCGGCGCGCACCGCCTTCTGCTCGCGCGGCGTATAGGCGCGGAGCGCGTGCTGAAAGCGGTTGCCGAGTTGCGTCAGCACCGTTTCCGGCACGTCGAGCGGGTTCTGCGTGACGAAGAACACGCCGACGCCCTTGGAGCGGATCAGCCGCACCACCTGTTCCACGCGGTCCACCAGCGCTTTCGGCGCGTCGTCGAACAGAAGGTGCGCCTCGTCGAAGAAGAAGACGAGCTTCGGCTTGTCCGGGTCGCCCACCTCCGGCAGCTGCTCGAACAGTTCGGAAAGCAGCCAGAGCAGGAAGGTCGCGTAAAGCTGCGGGTTCATCATCAGCTTGTCCGCAGCCAGCACGCTGATCGCACCGCGCCCATCGGCGCTCGTACGCATCAGGTCGGCGATGTCCAGCGCCGGCTCGCCGAAGAACCTGTCGCCGCCTTGCGTCTGCAACTGAAGCAGGCCGCGCTGGATCGCGCCGACTGACGCCTTGGATACGAGCCCGTAGCGCGCGGCGATCTCGCCGGCCCGCTCCGCCATGTTGGCCAGCAGCGCCTGAAGGTCCTTCATGTCGAGGAGCAGCAGGCCCTCCTCGTCCGCAAGCTTGAACGCGACGTTCATGACGCCTTGCTGCGCGTCCGAAAGGTTGAGCAGGCGCGAAAGCAGCAGCGGCCCCATCTCGGAAACCGTCGTTCGGATCGGATGGCCCTTCTCGCCGAACAGGTCCCAGAAGATCACAGGGAACTGCTCATACTGATAGGGCGAAAGGCGGATTTCCTCGGCGCGCTGGATCAGGGCATCCACCGGCTGGCCGATCGCGCCGACGCCGGACAAGTCGCCCTTCACGTCGGCGCAGAACACCGGCACGCCGGCGTTGGAAAAGCCCTCGGCCAGGATTTGCAGCGTCACCGTCTTGCCGGTGCCCGTGGCGCCCGTCACCAGTCCGTGGCGGTTGCCGGTGCGCAGAAGCAGCTCTTCCGGCTCCTGGTAGGAATCATCCGGCTTGCGGCTGGCCCCAAGGAAGATCGTATCGCCTGCCAAACCCCGCGTGCTCCCGTTGTCCCGCCTTGTTATAGAGGTGCTATCATTCGCGGGGTAGAAGCGAACAACACGGCATCAGAAACGAGCCCAGTTGCGGCAAGGTGCCGCAGGGTTTAACCTCGCGGTTCCGACGCGGCAAGCCGATTTCAAAGAAACAGATGAGCGCCGACGAAAACCTGGATGACAACGATCTGCCTGCGCTGCGCGAAGCCGATCGCAAGGCTGCTGTGTGGGCGGGAGGGGAAGAAACGGAGTCCTTTGAGGCTAAAGCTTCAAACGCCGGCGAAGGCAAATCCATCCAGGCATCTCCCCATCGTTCATCGGCAGGGGCGCCCCTGACGCCGGAGGGTGCTGTCCGCCGCTGGCGGATCGTGGCGCGGGCCGACGACCCCGATCCGGACCGCGCCAACAGGCAAATTCTGACCGACCTGGAAAACCGGGCCGACGGCATCGCGCTCGTCTTCGAGGGTGCGCCGAACGCTTTCGGCTATGGCCTTTCGGCGGATGAGAGTGCTCTGGCTGTCTTGCTGCGCGACGTGCCGCTCGACCGCATCTATCTCAGGGCGGACGCCCACCCCGGCAACCGCACCACGACGGAACGGCTGCTGGCCCACTTGAGCCGGCAGCGCATCAATCCGCAGCGGCTCGACCTTTCCTTCGGCATCGATCCTGCAAGCGTCTTTGCGGGAACCGGCCGTCTCCGCATGTCGCTGGAAGCATTGGAAGCCTCCATGCCGCAGTCGCTGGCGCATTTCTTTACGCTGGGCGTGCCGGCCATCCTGCTGGAAGCGGACGGGCGCGTGTTCCACAATGCCGGGGCGACGGAAGCCCAGGAGATCGGCATGATGCTGGCCTCCGTCGTTTCCTATCTTCGCCTGTTCGAACGCGCCCGGCAGCCGCTGGTCTATGCCGTGCCGCATATCGGCTTCTGCCTTTCCGTCGATCAGGACCTTGCGACGGGCTTGGCGAAAATCCGCACCTTGCGCACGCTGTGGGGGCGGGTGCTGGAAAGCTGCTCGCTACCGCCTAGCCCGGTCCGGATCCATGCCGAAACGTCCTGGCGCATGCTGGCCGCGCGCGACGCGCAAACCAACATCTCTCGCAATTCGATTGCCTGCCTGGCGGCGGCAGCGGCGGGCGCGGATTCTGTGACGGTGCTCCCGCATACCCTGGCCCTTGGCCTGCCCGATGCCGAGGCGCGGCGGCTTGCCTGCAACACGCAACTGGTGCTGGCGGAGGAAAGCCGCATCGGCTTGCGCGCCGAGCCCGCGCGCGGCTCCAGCGTGGTGGAAGCCTTGGCTCTGGATCTCGGCGACGCCGCATGGACCGAGTTCCGGCGCATCGAGGGCGAAGGCGGCGCCTTGCGCAGCCTTGCGGCCGGGCTCATCCAGGCGCGCATCGCGCAAGCGCAAGCCGAGCGCGCGGCGCAGTTCGCTTCCGGTCGAAAGGGGATCGTCGGCGCCACAATTTTTCCAACGGCTGAGGAGCAGCCGGCCGAGATCCGTCCGATGCCGGCCGAGGGCGCGGTATTCTGCCAAAAACTCGAACTGCTGCGCGACGAGTGCCTGCCTGCCATCGCGGATGTTGCCGTCCTGGAGACCGAACGCCTGGACGGTGGAGCCGCGCTCGTAACTTAGGCGTTGCCGCACGCGCGGCACGATCCCTGCTTCGTCCGGCAGAACGGAGCGGAGTTCTGTGCCGATGTTGAACAGGCGATCCATGCTGCTGGCGGCCGGCGGCCTCAGTGTTGCCGGAACGGCACGGGCGGGCGGCGGGAAGCCGTTCGAGCTTGCCGCCATGCGCGGCTCCATCGATGCCGGTGAGTTCGGCGTCACGTCGCGCGCGCTCGACGACCAGAGTAGGGCGTTTTCGCGCATGCTGGCGCGCGCCGCGGAAACGGGCAGCGCCGTGTTCCTGCCGCCGGGCACCTACATCGTCTCCAATCTCGAACTGCCCCGCGCGGTGCGGCTTTCCGGCGTCGCGGGCGCGACGCGCATCGTCTATGGCGGCGACGGGCACCTGTTCCTCGGCGATCATGTCGAGCATTTCGAACTCAGCTCCCTCACGATTGACGGCGCGAACCGGAGCTTAGGCGATCAGGCACAGGCGCTGATCGACCTGCGGGGAGTGCCGCATGCCGTGCTGGACGGCTGCGAGGTGATCGGCGCGGGCAAGCATGCCGTCGCCTGGGAAGGCTGTGCCGGGCGCATCGAGCGCTGCGCGATTTCGGGCGCCGCGGACGCGGCGGTGTTCGCGGTCGAGTCGGGGGGGTTGAGCATTGCCGGCAACACGGTTGCGGATTGCGGCAATGGCGGCATCCTGGTCCATCGCTGGAGCGCGGGCGAAGACAACACGATCGTGTCCGGCAACCGGGTCGAGCGGATCGCCGCGCGCGGCGGCGGTACGGGCCAGAACGGCAACGGGATCAACGTCTTCCGCGCGGACAACGTGGTCGTGTCGGGCAACCACGTGTCGGACTGCGCCTTTTCCGCCATCCGCTCCAACAGCGGCGGCAACGTCCAGATCACCGGCAACACCTGCCTGCGATCGGGCGAGACGGGGATCTATTCCGAATTCGCCTTCGAGGGCGCGGTGATCAGCAGCAACGTGGTCGATGGGGCTGCGAACGGCATTTCGGTCGCCAACTTCAACGAGGGCGGCAGGCTCGCGGTGTGCTCAGGCAACCTCGTGCGCAATCTGCGCGCGGATGGCCCCTACAAGCTCGACCCGCCGGGTTTCGGGACCGGCATCGGCATCGAGGCCGACGCGGCCGTGACCGGCAACGTGATCGAGAATGCGCCGAGCTTCGGCATCAACATCGGCTGGGGGCCGTTTCTGCGCGACGTCGCTGCCACCGGCAACTTGATCCGCAATGCATTTCGTGGGATCGGCGTGACCGTGGTGGAGGGCGCGGGCGCGGCACTCATCGCGAACAACGTGGTCTCCGGCGCCAAGTCGGGCGCGGTGGTCGGCCACTGCTGGGCTGACGTTACCACGGGAGACCTCACGCAGGAGTCGGCAGAACGTTTCGCCCATCTGACCGTGCAAGGAAACCGCGTCACTTGAGCGAAGCGGCCGGGCGCAGGCTGCCGACCTCGATGCCGTTCCAGTTTATCAACTTCGGATTTGCAAGTGAGCGCAGCTTGTCGCTCAGCGCCTCATCCTGGGCGAGCAGCCTGGCCAGCAGCGCGCAGACGGCCACTTCCGCCGCGCGCTTGGCGCCATCGGCGATCTTCAGCGCGAACCCAAGGCCGAGTTCCGGAACAGCGGCGCAGTAAACGGCTTCCGCGCCGTATTTGACGAAGATGCGGCCCTGCCCGGCTTCGATGATCGCGGTGTCGGCCGCGCCCGTGCCGGCGATCAGGAACGGCTCCGCCATGCAGGCGGCGAGCAGCCGCTTTGCCGCGGCAGCCTTTTCGCGTCCCAGCCCATTGCCCGTCGCCATGCGGGCGAAGCCGAGAGCCAGGTTTTTCAACGGCACGGCGTAGGTCGGGATGGAACAGCCGTCGATCCCTGAATTCTCCGGCGCGTGCCGCGCGCCGGTGACGCTTTCGAGCGCGTCCCGCACGGTCTCCTGCGCTCGGTGACGCGCCGTGACATAGCCCGCGGTTTCGATCCCGGCATGGCGGCAGGTGCACAGGAAGCCGGCATGCTTGCCGGAGCAGTTGTTGTGAAGCTGGCTGGCCCGCCCGCCCGCGCGCGCCAGAGCGTAGCCGGCCTCGCCGCTCGGCCACTGCGCCCCGCATTCCAGCGTGCGTTCATCCAGCCCGGCGCGGGCCAGCATGCTTGCGGCGAGTTGCGTATGCGCCGGCTCGCCGGAATGCGAGGCGCAGGCGAGCGCCAGTTCGCGGTTGCCGAAGCCGTAGGCGTCGGCTGCCCCGCTTTCCACCAGCGGCAGCGCCTGGATCGCCTTCACCGCGGAGCGTGCGAAGACCGGCCGCTCGACGTCGCCCAGCGCCAGCACGACCGCGCCGTCGGCATCGCAGACGACCGCCGCGCCGCGATGTGCGCTTTCCACGCGGCCGCCGCGCAGGACCTCGACCAGAACTTCATCCATACCGTTCGCCTGAATTTGATGGCACCCTTCGTTGCGCGGCTGCCTTCGGGCCGCCACATACATTCTGTCCCTTTCCTCCGCCAGTTGCCCCATCGTTGCCCCCAAGGAGTGCCCACCGCCATGTGGCTCGCCAGCCGTGTCCTGCTGTTCCTGTTCCTCGTGTTCATCCTGCCGGCGCTGCTGACTTTAGGCTGGTGGTTTCTGCAGGACCGGCCGAACTCCTGGCGGTCGGCCGACTGGGGGCCAAGCGGCGTGCTGCCCGTCGCGGCCAAGTCTAGGGACGCCGCGGTTTACGTGATGGCGGCGCGCACCGGGGGCATGAAGGGCGCGTTCGCCGTGCATAGCTGGATCGTCACCAAGGGGCCGGGCGCGAGCGCTTACGTCCGCACCGACAAGGTCGGCTGGGGTTCGCCGATCCGCCGCGACGCTTATGCCGCGGACGGCAGCTGGTATTCCAACCGGCCGGTGATCGTCCACGCCGTCACGGGCTTGGCTGCCGAGGCGCTGATCCCGAAGGTCGAGGCGGCGATATCAGCCTATCCCTATTCCAAGCAGGGCGACTACCACATCTGGCCCGGTCCGAACTCCAACAGCTTCGTCGCCTTTGTCGTGAAGACCGTGCCGGAACTCGGCGCCAACATGCCGCCCAACGCGGTCGGCCGCGACTACGACAAACGCTGGCTGGCCGTCGATTGGTATCCGCAGTCCTGGGACCTCCACGTGACGCTGAAAGGGTTTTTGGGCTTTTCGCTCGGCTGGTCGAGCGGGGTCGAGCTGCAATTCATGGGGCTGGTGGCCGGCGTGGACATCGCGCACCCCGCGATCTTGATCCCCGCCTTCGGCCGCGTCGAACTCTGGCGCAGCGATCCGCCCGCTTCCGCCAGCGCGGCCAGCGCGGCCAGCGCTTAGAGTGCCCAACAAAACTCCTGGGGTCGGCTGGCCGGTTCTTTTCGCCGCCTGCGTCGTTGCTGAGCGTGATTCACCCGTTCCGATCCGGGATAATGAATGAGGCTGATCTGGTCGCGATGGCGTCGCGGCGTAACTCGGCGGAGGAGCTTCCATAACATGGACGGATAGCCGTGACGCTGCCGCAACAGGTGATTGCCCGTTTCAAGCAAGCGCACCTTCGGACGATGAGAGGCTGATAAACATCAAGGCCGCGTGCACGGCCCTGCGCTAGGCGCGTTCCTCCGGGGCGAAGAGATGTGCTCCTGTGTTTTCGATGGGAGCCGCGATTGCCTTTGTATTTCTTCCACGTCATGGACGGTCGCGCCAACGTCGACACCGAGGGCACGGAACTAGGAAGCATTGGCGATGCCAGGCTCGAAGCCGTTCGTCTGGCTGGCGCCCTTCTGGCTCAGGATGCCACCGGGCTCGCCAACGGTTGGCCGTGGCAGATGACAGTGGCCGACAGCGCTAGCGACGTTGTTTACTCCCTCAAGTTCGAAGCCGACCACCACGGCTATTAGAGCCGGTCAGCGTCTGCTGATTGCGTCATGGGAGTTGCGGACCGCCGTGCTCCACACGATCAGCCAGAGAAGGACGATCTGCAAGGGGAGCCGCGCAACCAGGAGCCATACCGGCACATCAAAAAGTTCGTGCTTCTGCAGCATGTAGATGTTGCCCGGCGTGACGGCCAAGGTAAGCGCGAAAAGCCCGATCCCCGCGGCCCGGCGGGTCGGTACATAGAGAAGTCCCGCCGCCCCCATCAGCTCGAAAACGCCACTCACCAAGACTGCCGCGCGCGGCCACGGGATGGAAGGCGGGACGATCCGCATCTCGATGTCGGTTGCGGCGAAATGGGCGATGCCCCCGATGAAGAACCAGAGGAACACAAAGCCCAGGGCGATGTTTCTTGCTTTGCTCGCGGGGTTCGGGGTCATGGCGTCCTTCGACAAGTTGCGCATCGCGGGTGCAAGTGCGCTATCCCAAAACGCCAAGAGCCCGTTTCATCATCCGGCGACGAAGCCAGAGCCGAAAAGAACCGCCGGACCGACCCGACCGGATTAGGAAACGGGCTCTAACAGACTCCGTGCGCCGGCAAAACCGGCAGGTGTCAGCAGATGGGAGTTCTGCACATCGAAGAC
>CAXTCF010000159.1:0-8883 GCA_964242945.1 uncultured Rhizobiaceae bacterium
GCAGGAAGGCGAAGTGATCGCCGTCGGCTCCGGCGCGCGCGACGAGTCGGGCAAGATCGTGCCGCTGGACGTCAAGGCCGGCGACCGCGTTCTGTTCGGCAAGTGGTCTGGCACCGAAGTGAAGCTCAATGGCGAAGACCTTCTGATCATGAAGGAATCCGACATCATGGGCGTGATCGCTTAAATTCCATCCGGCCTGCGCTTAATTCCGCAAAACCATACAGGGTGTCGCTGACACCCAGGAGACAAGAGAATGGCAGCGAAAGACGTAAAGTTTTCCCGTGACGCCCGCGAGCGCATGCTCCGCGGCGTCGATATCCTCGCCAACGCGGTGAAGGTCACGCTCGGCCCCAAGGGCCGCAACGTCGTGATCGACAAGTCGTTCGGCGCGCCTCGCATCACCAAGGACGGCGTCACCGTCGCCAAGGAGATCGAGCTTGAGGACAAGTTCGAGAACATGGGCGCCCAGATGGTGCGCGAAGTGGCCTCGAAGACCAACGACATCGCCGGCGACGGCACCACGACCGCTACGGTTCTCGCCCAGGCGATCGTCCAGGAAGGCGGCAAGGCCGTTGCCGCCGGCATGAACCCGATGGACCTGAAGCGCGGAATCGACCTCGCCGTGGCGGAAGTCGTCAAGGAACTCAGCGCCACAGCCAAGAAGATCGCGACGTCCGAGGAAGTCGCCCAGGTCGGCACCATCGCCGGCAACGGCGACGAGTCGGTCGGCAAGATGATCGCGGAAGCGATGCAGAAGGTCGGCAACGAGGGCGTCATCACCGTCGAGGAAGCCAAGACCGCGGAGACCGAGCTCGAAGTGGTCGAGGGCATGCAGTTCGACCGCGGCTATCTCTCCCCCTACTTCGTCACCAACCCCGACAAGATGGTGGCCGAGCTTGAGGACGCCTACATCCTGCTCCATGAGAAGAAGCTCTCCAACCTCCAGGCCATGCTGCCCGTTCTGGAAGCCGTCGTTCAGTCCTCGCGTCCGCTGGTCATCATCGCGGAAGACGTGGAAGGCGAGGCGCTTGCGACGCTGGTCGTCAATAAGCTGCGCGGCGGCCTGAAGATTGCCGCCGTCAAGGCTCCGGGCTTCGGCGACCGCCGCAAGGCCATGCTGGAGGACATCGCGATCCTGACCGGCGGCCAGGTCATCTCCGAAGACCTCGGCATCAAGCTGGAGAATGTCGGACTCGACATGCTCGGCCGGGCCAAGAAGGTGTCGATCACGAAGGAGAACACCACCATCGTGGACGGCGCCGGCAAGAAGCCGGAGATCGAGGGCCGTGTCGGCCAGATCAAGCAGCAGATCGAGGAGACCACCTCGGACTACGACAAGGAGAAGCTCCAGGAGCGTCTGGCCAAGCTCGCAGGCGGCGTTGCGGTGATCCGCATCGGCGGCGCGACCGAGGTCGAGGTCAAGGAGAAGAAGGACCGCGTGGACGACGCGCTGAACGCCACCCGCGCTGCGGTGGAAGAAGGCATCGTGGCCGGCGGCGGCGTGGCGCTGCTGCGCGCCTCCAAGAACATCAAGTCGGAAGGTGCCAATGCCGACCAGAAGGCGGGCATCGCCATCATCCGCCGCGCGCTCCAGGCTCCGGCCCGGCAGATCGCCCAGAACGCGGGTGCGGAAGCCTCCATCGTCGCCGGCAAGATCCTCGACAACGATGGCCAGACCTACGGCTACAACGCCCAGTCCGGCGAGTATGGCGATATGATCGCCATGGGCATCGTCGATCCGGTGAAGGTTGTGCGCACGGCCCTGCAGGACGCGGCGTCCGTTGCCGGCCTGCTCGTCACCACGGAAGCCATGATCGCGGAGGCTCCGAAGAAGGACTCCGGCGCCCCTTCGATGCCCGGCGGCGGCATGGGCGGAATGGGCGGCATGGATTTCTGATCCACGCTTCTCTGGTTCAACCATCGAAAGGGCGGCAGAAATGCCGCCCTTTTCTTTTCTGATGACTGGCTGCCTTCCGCGCCGAGTCCTGACCTGCGCAAAATATTCGCTTCGCCGCGATGACAGATGAAACCTTTGTTCCACTTTCCTCGTGACTGAAACCGATTTCGCCCTCGGTGCCTGGATGTTTCCAGCCGTGAAACTGGCGGAACTTAAGAGCTCAGCTGAGCCGGAACGGGAGCGACAATGCGCAGATTCACATCCATCCTCTTTGCCAGCGCCCTGGCGCTGTCCGCCAGCGTGGCGATGGCCCAGGAGAACCCGATGGTCGGCGGCGCGCCGATGTATGCGGAAAAGAACATCGTCGAGAACGCCGTCAACTCGAAGGACCACACCACGCTGGTCGCCGCCGTGAAGGCAGCAGGTCTTGTCGAGACCCTGCAAGGCCCAGGCCCCTTCACCGTTCTGGCGCCCGTCAACGCCGCGTTCGACGCGCTGCCGGCCGGAACCGTCGAGACGCTGCTCAAGCCCGAAAACAAGGCGCAGCTGACCAAGATCCTTACCTGCCACGTCATCCCGGCCAAGGCGATGGCCGCCGACATCATGTCGATGGTCAAGACCGACGGCGGCATGCACAAGGTCAAGACTGTCGGGGGCTGCGAACTGACGCTGAAGTCGGAAGGCGGCAAGGTCACCGTGACCGACGAGAACGGCAATGTGGCCAACGTCACCATCGCCGATGTGCGCCAGTCCAACGGCGTGATCCACGTCATCGACAAGGTTCTGCTGCCGAAGACGGCCGCAGCCTCGACGGAAGCGGCCAAGCCTGCCGACACCGCTGCGATGGCCCCGGCCGACTCCGGCATGGCCATGGGCGACAACCCGATGGTCGGCGGCGCCCCGATGTACGCCAACAAGAACATCGTCGAGAACGCCGTCAACTCCAAGGATCACACCACGCTGGTCGCCGCCGTGAAGGCAGCCGGCCTTGTGGACACGCTGGCCAGCCCTGGCCCGTTCACGGTGTTTGCGCCCACCAACGAGGCGTTCGACATGCTGCCCAAGGGCACCGTGGACACCTTGCTGAAGCCTGAGAACAAGGACAAGCTGACCAAGGTGCTCACCGCCCATGTGGTGGCAGGCAAGCTTTCGGGCGCCGACCTGATGGCCAAGAAGAAGACCAACTTGACCACCGTCAGCGGCGACGCTTTGACTGCCGAAGTCCACGGCAAAAAGCTCTACATCGTTGACGAGCACGGCCATGCAGCCGAAGTGACGATCGCCGACGTGAACCAGTCCAACGGCGTGATCCACGTGGTCAACAAGGTCCTCGTGCCGCGGTAAGCCCCGCAGGGTTCCTGGAACCTAGCCTCAACCGGCCCGCTTTTGCTCACGCAGAAGCGGGCCGTTTTCGTTATGAGGACCGCGAAAACTTTTCGCGGAACGGTTTTGATAATCAGGGAAAGCTGGAGCCATCCGGCGACCAACCGGGGGTGCCAAGCTCGAATCCGGCGAAGTCGAAGCCGGGGGCCACCGTGCAGCCGACCAGCGTCCAGGCACCCGTCGAACGCGCCGCCTGCCACCAGCCGACGGGAACGACCGCCTGCGGCCGTTCGCCCGCGAGGATGTCGGGGCCGAGGCGGTGGATGGTCACGGGGCCGTCGGGCGCGGCAATCCCAAGCTCCAGCGGCGCACCGGCATAGTGGTGCCAGGCTTCTGCGGCATCGCGGACGCGGTGCCAGGCGGACACCTCCCCCGCCTGGAGCAGGAAATAGATCGCCGTGGAATGCGCCCTGCCCCCGTTGGCGGCTGCATCCCGAAACGTTTCGGCATACCAGCCGCCTTCGGGATGGCGCCGCATGTCCAGCGCCGCGATGATCGCCTCCGCTTCGCGAGCCATTCCGTCGTCAGGCCCGGAAGACGTCCTTGCGGTGGCGGACTTCCGTGAACACGTCCGCGTCCGATGCACCTTCCATGCCGAGCGCCTTGCGGATGCCGGGGTCGCTCCAGCGCAGCATCGGGTTGGTTTCCAGTTCCCGCGCGATCGTGGTCGGCAGCGTCATTTCGTTGCGTTCTCTGAGGGCTGCCACTTCCTTGGCGCGCGCCTTCAGTTTTTCGTTCTCAGGATCGACCGTGACGGCGAAAAGCGCGTTGGCCAGCGTGTATTCATGGCCGACATAGACGACCGTTTCCGGCGGCAGCGCGGCCAGCCTGGCGAGCGACTCGTACATCACCTCATAGGGACATTCGAGCACGCGGCCGCAGCCCAGCGCAAACAGCGTGTCGGCGGCGAAAGCCACGCCCTCTTGCGCGTGGAAGAAGGTGACGTGCCCGGCGGTATGGCCCGGCGTTTCCAGCACGCGGAACGCTCCGCCTCCGAAGGGGATCTCGTCGCCTTCGGAAACCGTGCGGTCGATGCCGGGGATCTTGTCCGCTTCCTTTTCCGGCCCGACTACTCCCAGGCCGTAACGCTCCTTCAGCGCAAGGTTGCCCGCCACATGGTCGCCGTGGTGGTGCGTGATGAGCAGGGTGGAAGGCTTCCAGCCGCGCCGCTCCAGCACGGCCACGATCGGCGCTGCCTCCGGCGCATCGACGACCATCGTCTCGCCGCTGGCGGGATCGTGGATCACCACGCCGTAATTGTCCTCCCGGCAGATGAACTGCTCGATCTCCCACGCCATGCCGCTGCGACTCCTCTCTTGGCTCGGATGCGGCGGAGATAGAGCGCGGACGTGCGCCTGTCATCCCTTGCGGGGGGCCGGCCGCGGTGGCATCTGCTTCTGCAAAACGGCAAGCAGCGAAGGGAGGCGCATGAACCACGACATCGTCGGCCTGCGCGCCTTCTACGCGACGCTGCTCGGCCGCCTGACCGAGCGCGCCATCGGCTCAGCGCTCGCCCGCCTGTGGCAGCCGATCCCCGGGGAAAGGCTGGTCGGGCTGGGCTATGCGCTGCCCTGGCTGGAGCATTTTGGAAGCCGAGCCGAGCGCGTCTTCGCCTTCATGCCTGCGGTGCAGGGAGCGATCCGCTGGCCGCATGAGGGACCCTGCGCCACCGTGCTGGTGTTCGAGGAGGAACTGCCGCTTCCCGACTCCTCCGTCGATCGCGTGCTGCTCGTGCACGCGCTGGAGCACGCCGAAGCGCCGGGCGAGACGCTTAAGGAACTCTGGCGCGTGCTGGCGCCGAACGGGCGGCTGGTGATCGTGGTGCCGAACCGCCGCGGCCTTTGGGCCCGCTTCGAGCACACGCCTTTCGGAACGGGAAGGCCCTTTTCCGCGGGGCAGATCGCAACGCTCCTGCGCGAAACCAATTTCACCCTGAACGTGTCGGAGGAAGCGCTGTTCTTTCCGCCCTCCAAGCGCCGCTGGAGCCTGCGCTTCCACGGCGCCTGGGAACGGATCGGCAAAAAGCTCTGGCCGATCTTCTGCGGCGTGCTCGTGGTGGAAGCGCAGAAGCGGCTCTACCAGGGCCTGCCCGTCGCCAAGCGGGCGTCGCGCCGCGTCTTCGTGCCGGTGCTGGCTCCCCAGGGCGCCGCGCGCACGGCTGAAAAGGATCGTCTCCCATCACGGCCAAGCTGACCACCATCGGCTTCGATGCCGACGACACGCTCTGGCACAGCCAAGGCATGTTCGATCTTTCGGAAGAGAAATTTGCGGCGATGCTGAGCGGCTACGGCGATCCGGCTTCGATCGCGGCAAAGCTGCGGGAAGTCGAACGGCGCAACCTCGACTTCAACGGTTTTGGGGTGAAGAGCTTCACCCTGTCCCTGATCGAAACCGCAATCGAGGTGACGGAGGGCAGGGTCGGCACGGACACGATCAGCGAAATTCTCGCTTTGGGCCGCGCCATGCTGCGCAACCCCGTGGAAACGCTGCCCGGCGTGCAGGAGGCGCTTCGTGCGCTGGCCGGCAGCTACCGCTTCATCCTGATCACCAAGGGCGATCTGCTCGACCAGGAGCGCAAGCTTGCCGCCTCGGGCCTGGGCGAACTGTTCGACGCGGTGGAGATCGTCAGCAACAAGAGCGCCGACACCTACCGCCGCGCCTTCACCCGCCAGGGCGACGGCCCGGAGCAGGCGATGATGGTCGGCAACTCGCTGAAGTCCGACGTGCTGCCGGCACTCGATGCCGGGGCCTGGGCCGTCCACATCCCCTATCACTCCACCTGGGCGCTGGAACACGCGGACGCGCCGGAGAACCACCCGCGCTTCTTCGCCCTGGAATCGCTTGAAGGCTTGAGCGCGCTGGTGGAGGGCATCGCGGCCGACATCGCCAGCGGCGCCGTGCGGGAGTAGCGCTTCACCGCCGCAGCACGAACACCGCCTCGCGCCCAAAAAGATTCCAGAACCACCAGGGCATCGACAAGCCGATCTCCTTGCCGGCGGCGTCCAGCGCCACCGCCCGTTCGATCTTGGCGCCGACCTCGTCGCAAAGAGCCACGAAGTCGCGGATGGTGCAGAAGTGGATGTTCGGCGTGTCGTACCAGGCGTGCGAGAGGTCGCGCGTCACCGGCATGCGGCCGCGCAGGAGCAGCGAGAAGCGCACGCGCCAGTGGCCGAAGTTCGGGAACGACACGACGGCGTGCCGGCCGATCGCCAGGAGCAGGTCGAGCACCGCCTTGGGATTGCGCGTGGCCTGGAGCGTCTGGCTGAGGATCACGTAGTCGAACACCTTGTCCCTGGCTTCCGCGTCCACGTAGTCGGCAAGGTCGCGGTCGGCGTCGCCCTGGATCACGGACAGGCCGCGGGCCACGCAGGCGTTGACGTTGGGCTGCGAGATTTCCATGCCGCGCCCGTCCACCTGGCGCTGGGTCTGGAGGCGCTCCAGCAATTCCCCGTCGCCGCAGCCGACATCCAGCACGCGCGATCCCGGCTCGATGAAGCTGGCGACCAGGTCGAGATCAACCCGCGGCCCAGCCGCCGAGGCCGAGTCGGGCAGCGGAGCTTCCAGGACGGGCAGCGTGTCAGACATTGGTCGCTTTCGGCGGCGGCCCCGGCATCCCCCTCGCCCGTGCCGCCGAGTTGAGGAAGCCGTGAACCGCCGCGAACATCTGCGGCTCGTCGAGCAGGAAAGCGTCGTGGCCGCGGTTGGTTTCGATCTCCACGAAGGAAACGGAAGCGCCGGCCGCGTTCAGCGCGTGGACGACCCGCTTGCTCTCAATGGTGGGGAAGAGCCAGTCGCTGGTGAACGAGATCAGGCAGAACCGCGTCTTGGTTCCCTCGAAAGCCTTGGCGAGCTTGCCGCCGTGGTCCGCGGCCAGGTCGAAATAGTCCATGGCGCGCGTCATGCGCAGGTAGGAGTTGGCGTCGAAGCGATCGACGAAGTTGCGGCCCTGGTAGCGCAGGTAGGACTCCACCTGGAAATCGGCTTCGAAGCTGTAGGTAAGCCGCTCGCGCTCCTGGAGGTTGCGCCCGAACTTCTTTTGCAGCGCGTCTTCCGAGAGGTAGGTGATGTGCGCGGCCATGCGCGCCACCGCCAACCCGCTCTGCGGGCGGGTTCCGGCTTCGAGATAGCGGCCACCCTGCCAGTTGGGATCGGCCATCACGGCCTGCCGCCCGACCTCGTGGAAGGCGATGTTCTGGGAGGAGTGCCGCGCGCCCGTGGCGATCGGCAGGGCGCAGAAGACGCGATCCGGAAACTCCGACGCCCATTGCAGCACCTGCATGCCGCCCATCGAGCCGCCCAGCACGCAGAACAGCTTTTCGATGCCGAAGTGATCCACCAGCATCGCCTGCGCCCGCACCATGTCGCGGATGGTCACGATCGGAAAGTCCGGGCCGTAGGGCTTTCCCGTTTCGGGGTTGGTGGTAGCCGGGCCGGTGCTCCCTAAACAGCCGCCGATCACGTTGGAGCACAGGACGAAAAAGCGGTCCGTGTCGATCACCTTGCCCGGCCCGATCAGCACGTCCCACCAGCCCGGCTTGCCCGTCACCGGATGAGTGTTCGCGACGTGCTGGTCGCCGGTCAGCGCGTGGCAGACCAGGATGGCGTTGGTTTTGTCCGCGTTGAGTTCGCCATAGGCCTGATAGGCGATCTGGAAGGGCGAAAGCGCGGCGCCGGATTCCAGCCGCAAGGGCTTGTCGGGCCCAAAGAGCTGCACGGGGCCGGACGGCGCCTCGGCCTCGGTGGGTTCTCGCCTGAAGGCTGCGGTCATGCCTGCAAAATCCTTCCCCCGCGCCAAAACAAAAAACCGGCGCTGCGTAAACAGGGCCGGCTGCGGGATGCGCGCGGTCCTTTAGCGAGTTGTTTTACGTGGCTGCAAGCCGACCGGCCAAATCACCACGGGATCTGAAGGCTTCTAGGAGTTCATAGCTTGCACGTCAACGGGCCGCGCTTGACCATCCACAAAGGGCTTGTCGGTGTCGGCGTTTTCGCTTTGTGCGAATGAAGCCCTCTTATGGGGCAAGTTTTTATGCTGCCTCTTCAACGGTCAATCGGAACCGCTTTCCCAGTGCAGCCATCCCGGCTTCCAAAGCCGGCAGCTTCGTGCCGTAGTAAGGATCAAGCATCCGGCGAATCTCATTCTCGGCCTTACCCAACTTCTCGGCCAGCGCAACGCGCGTCATCCCGGAGCGGCGAAACGCTTCGATGAAGGCGATCTTCGTTGCGACCTGATGCGAGGGGAAAAATGCCTCAAGGTCACCGGAACCCTGGACGTCTGCCGGCATATCGCGACCGTCCTTGGCATAGGTGAGCAGGGCGACCTCAAGAGCATCCAGGCCGTTCCTGATTGCTTCTTCCCGGCTGGCGCCGCTGGTAGCCGCCTCCGGGATCGCGGGGAAACTCACAAGCCACCCATCGCCATCGGCTTCGAATTCCGCGGTATAGCGCATTTCAACCTCCTGCCTTGCACAAGAAAGAGCCGTGTCGGTAGCTCTTTGTTTTCGCATCAATCCGAAAACCCGCCGCGCATTTTTTGGGCCGATGCTCTGAGATGGGGACAGTACCTATGGGTTGAGGATGGTCGAGGGATTTTGGCTGACCCGCGA
>CAXTCF010000160.1:0-4895 GCA_964242945.1 uncultured Rhizobiaceae bacterium
CTACACGGACATCGTCGATTACATCGTGCGCTGCACCCACAAGATCTGGGACGAGCGCGACATCGGGCTGATCTACACGCACTACACCCACAACTGCGTGCTCTACGGCACGATGGGGACGATCTACAACCGCGAGGACGTGGTGCGCGACACGATCCAGCGCCTGGTCTCGCTGCCCGAACGGCGCGGCATGGCCACCCAGGTGATCTGGCGCGGCGACGACGGGCAAGGCTTCTACACCTCCCACCTCGTCACGGGATCGGGCCGCCACACGCAGTTCGGCCACTACGGCCCGCCGACCGGCCGCACCTTTGTTTCCCGCACGATTGCGGACTGCATGATCCACCGCAACAAGATCTACCGCGAGTGGGTGGTGGCCGACACGATGGCGATCCTGAAGCAACTCGGCCTCGACCCGCACCCGTTCGCGGAAAAATTCGCGCGTTCGAGCTTCGACCGGGGGTTTCACGCGCTCGACATCGGCGAAAACCGCCGCATGCTCGGCCAATACCCGCCGGAAGCGGAAGCCGACACGTCGATCGCCCATGACGACCTGGAGCGAGAGACGCTGCGCTGGCTGCACGAGGTCTTCAACAAGCGCATGTTCGGCACCATCAAGGACGTCTATGCGCCGACCGTGCAGTATCACGGGCCGCTGATGCGGGAACTCTACGGCACGGCCGCGGTGATCCACCAGCATCTAGGGCTGATCGGTTCCATCCCCGACGCCGCCTATATGCCCCAGCACATCTGCTCCACCCCTTCCGAGGAAGGCGGCACCAAGGTTGCGGTGCGCTGGCTGATGGAAGGCCACCACCTTGGCTACGGCCTGCTGACGGAACTCGGCGAACCCACGGGCAAGCGGCTTCAGGTGATGGGCATGACCCACTACCACTACAAGGACGGCAAGATCGTGGACGAGTGGAACGTCTATGACGAGCTTTCCCTGCTGATGCAGATCAAGCTGGCGCAGATGGCGGACGCCTGAGGGGACGGGACCCTGCTGACAGGTCCTAAGGAGAGCGCTTCCGGTTTGCGAGGCCCGATTCTGTTCCTGCCGGTTGGAAGTAGGTTGCTCCCAAGAAACTGATCGAAAAGGAGACTTCGGATGCGGCTTGCCATGATCGGCTTCGGCCGGATGGGCGCCAACATGGCGCGCCGCCTCGTCAAGGGCGGGCAGGAGGTGGTCGGCTGGAACCGCACCTTCGAGGTGGTGGAAAAGCTCGCCGAAGAGGGCGTGTGCCCCGTCAAGACGCTGGAAGAGGCCGTAAGCGCGCTGGAAACGCCGCGCGTCTTCTGGGTGATGCTGCCGATGGGCAAGGCCACCGACGAGGCGATCGACAAGCTGCTGGAACTCGGGGGGCCCGGCGACGTCATCGTCAACGGCGGCAACACCTTCTACCGCGACGACATCGCCCGCGCCAAAGCCTGCGCGGAGAAGAAGATGCATTATGTCGATGTCGGCGTTTCCGGCGGCATCTGGGGCCTGGAGCGCGGCTACTGCCTGATGATCGGCGGCGAGGACGAGCCGGTGCGCCTTCTCGATCCCGTTTTCAACGCGCTTGCGCCCGGCTTCGGCACCATCGAGCGCACGCAAGGCCGCGATCAATGCGACGAGCGGGCCGAGAAGGGCTATGCCCATGTCGGACCGGCGGGTGCGGGCCACTTCGTCAAGATGGTGCACAACGGCATCGAGTATGGGCTGATGCAGGCCTATGCAGAAGGGTTCGACATCCTGCGCCACCGCCACGACGAGCGCGTGCCGGAGGAGGAACGCTTCGACATCAGCCTGCCGGACGTGGCGGAGGTCTGGCGGCGCGGCTCGGTGATCTCGTCCTGGCTGCTCGACCTTTGCGCGGTGGCGCTTGCCAAGGACAAGGACCTGGATGAGTTTCACGGCCGCGTGGACGACACCGGCGAGGGCCAGTGGACGATCGACGCCGCCATGCAGGAGGCCGTGCCGGCGATCGTGCTGTCGGCGGCGCTCTTCGCCCGCTACCGCTCCCGCGTCGACACGACCTTCGGCAACAAGCTGCTTTCGGCCATGCGCGCCGGCTTCGGAGGCCACACCGAGGTGCCGCAGTGACCAGAACGCCACGTGGTCCACCGGGCTGGCTTTTACCTTCATCTCTCCTCTTCGGAACCGCTCCTGTTTCTGAGTGTTTGGGCGGCGACGCTCCCGGAGACCGCCCTCTATGACCCAGCCCAAGCAGCACCAGGACCCGCCCGGCCACACGGACGCGATGAAGCCGAAGCCCGACCACGGCGAGGAAAGCTACAAGGGTTCCGGCAAGCTGGCAGGCAAGAAGGCGCTGATCACGGGCGGCGACAGCGGCATCGGCCGGGCGGTCGCCATCGCCTTCGCGCGGGAGGGCGCGGATGTGCTGATCAGCTACCTCAACGAGCACGAGGACGCCAAGGACACGGCGCGGCTTGTCGAGGCAGCCGGGCGGAAAGCGGTGCTTGTGGCGGGCGACCTTGCCGACCCGGCCCACTGCCGCGCGGTCGTAACGGAAGCCGCGGAAGCCTTCGGCCGCATCGACGTGCTGGTCAACAACGCCGCCTACCAGATGAGTTTCGACTCGATCGAGGACATCACGGACGAGGCGTGGGACCGCACGCTCGCGGTCAACGTCTCCGCCATGTTCCACATCTGCAAGGCGGCGCTGCCGCACATGCAAAAGGGCGGCTCGATCATCAACACGAGCTCGGTCAATTCGGACAAGCCGAACCCCACCCTGCTCGCCTATGCCACGACGAAGGGGGCGATCGCGAACTTCTCCGCCGGGCTGGCGCAGATGCTGGGCGAGAAGGGGATCAGGGTGAACTCCGTAGCGCCCGGCCCGATCTGGACGCCGCTCATCCCGTCCACCATGCCGGCGGAGAAGGTGGCGAAATTCGGCGACGACACGCCGCTCGGCCGCCCCGGCCAGCCGGCCGAGCTTGCCGGCATCTACGTGCTGCTCGCCTCCGACGACGCCAGCTACATGAGCGGCGGCCGCTACGCGGTGACGGGCGGCACGCCGATTCTCTGAAGCGGGATGAACTCAGCGCCGCGAGGCGTTCCGGCCCCAGACCGGCGCACTCGGCGCCGACCGGGAAGGCTGCGGCGGCGCATCGGGATGGTGGGAGACGCTTCGATCTTCGGAGCGCGGTTCAAGCGGCGCGAGGCGGCTCGCCACCGCGTTGAAGACGAGGAGCACGACCCCGATCAGGCCGAGCCCAAGCAGCCACAGCACCACGGCCATGCCTTGGCCAAAATTGTCGAACAGATACTGCGCCCAGCCTACGAGTTCCGGGGGCAACGCGAACATGCCCGCATTCTGCGCCACGAACGCGCCGGCTTGGTCGAGCAGAACATAACCGCCCCACACAAGCGCCGACCAGAGGAGCGCAGCGAAAACGGCGAGGCCGGTAGCGAGCTTCTTCATCGGGCGTCAACCCGCGTCCATTCACCGTCGATCGTCACGGATGTGCCGGGCTGCCGAGGCTCAGGCTTGGCGTAGCTGCGCCGCCGCCCTTCCAGGTGCTCGCGCAGCAGCCCCATGTTGCGCAGGTTGGCGCGGAAGAAGGCGTCGCCCACCCAGCCTGCCAGAGGCACCATGCTGATGGCAAAGTCGATGCCGAGATTGGCCAGCATCTTGCCCAGCACGGACTTGGGCACGCCCAGGCGGCGCGCTTCCCAGATGATGTAGGCGGTCAACCCCTTGGCGAGCACCACGCCGAAGCCGGGCACGAAGTTGAGCAGCGCGTCGGCGCCGACGCGCGTGCCAAGAACTGGGATGCGCAAGGCGCTGTCCAGAAAGCGGGCAAGCGCGTCCAGGCGGCGCAGCGCCTGCGCATCGCTTTCGCGCGAGGGTTTTATCGTCTCGAACAGGAAGGAAGGATTGAACGCAGTCATGAGGAGGAACCTCTCAGGATCGGAGCCTACAATTCCCCGGCTCGTCAGGTGAGAGGGTCCGACATCGCTGCTCCCGAAGAAGCAGCCAGAGGGGCCCGGACCACACCGGATATATATCGTGATCCCTGCTGCTTTCTGCAAGATCGCGGGTCAGCCGAACCAGTCCAGAAGGAAGCGCTCGTAGATCCGCGTCAGCGTTTCCAGGTCGGACAGGGCCACGCGCTCGTCCACCATGTGCATGGTCTTGCCTACCAGCCCGAATTCCACGACGGGGCAGAGATCCTTGATGAAGCGCGCGTCCGAGGTGCCGCCCGATGTTGACAGCGCCGGCCGCCTGCCCGTCACGGCCTCCACCGAACCGCTCAAAAGGCTGATCAGGCGATCGTCGCGCGTGAGGAAGACGGGGGACGGGGGTTCCCGCCAGGCAAGCTCGAACGCCACCGGCTCTCGATCCTTTCGGTAGAGCCCGCCGGATGCGGCGCGGTCCAGCCGGTTGTGGATTTCGGCTTGGAGCGTCCCGGCCTCCCAGGTGTCGTTGAAGCGGATGTTGAAGGCGGCGGAAGCGCGTGCCGGAATCACGTTGGCGGCGTGGTTGCCGGTGTCGATCGTGGTGATCTCCAGGTTGCTCGCCTGGAAGTTTTGCGTGCCCTCGTCCAGGGGGGTCGCCAGCAGCGCGCCGCAAAGCGCCAGCAGCCCGCGCAGCGGATTGTCGGCGAGATGGGGGTAGGCGACGTGGCCCTGCCTGCCGGTGACCGTGATCCTTCCAGAGAGCGAGCCGCGCCGGCCGATCTTGATCATGTCGCCGAGAGCGTCCGGGTTGGTCGGCTCGCCGACGATCGCGCCGTCCCAGCGTTCGCCGCGGTCAGCCGCCCATTGGAGAAGCTTCACCGTGCCGTTGACCGCAGGTCCTTCCTCATCCCCGGTGATCAGGAGAGACACCGAGCCGGGAAAGCCGCGGCCCTTTTGCAGGCGGCGCGCCAGCGCCGCCACGAAG
>CAXTCF010000160.1:4905-8882 GCA_964242945.1 uncultured Rhizobiaceae bacterium
CCCCCCCCCCCCCCCCCCCGCCCCCCCCCCGGCCCCCTCCCGCCCCCCCCCGCCCCCCCCCCCCCACGAAGCAGGCGATGCCGCCCTTCATGTCGGCGGCCCCCCGGCCCCAGATCGCATCCCTGTCGGTTGCGCCGGCAAAAGGCGGGTGCGTCCAGGCGCTCTCGTCGCCCGGCGGCACGACGTCGGTATGGCCGGCAAACATCAAATGCGGCCCGCCCTGCCCTGCCCGTGCATAGAGGTTTTCCACGTCGGGCGTGCCGGGCGCGGAAAATACCGGCCGCTCGACCGCGAAACCGAGCGGCTTCAGCATCGTTTCCAGGACGCTCAGCGCGCCGCCTTCCGCCGGCGTCACGGAAGGGCAGCGCAGGAGCGCGCGGAGGTTTTCTATCGCGTCGGTCGAGGTCATGCCTGCGCACTAGCCGAAGCCGCACGCAGGTAAAAGAGCCGGGCTCGCCGCCCATGCCGCGGGTTTTTGTTTTCGCATCGGCTTTTTCTGAAAACCGCTGCGCAATTTTCAGGCCGATGCCTTAGTTCGGGAAGATGCCGTGCTCGCTGACCTGCATGCCGGCGGGCCCAAGGATCACCGCGAACAGCACGGGCAGGAAGAACAGGATCATCGGCACGGTGAGCTTGGGCGGCAGCGCCGCCGCCTTCTTCTCCGCCGCATTCATGCGCAAGTCCCGGCTTTCCTGGGCGAGCACGCGAAGCGCGTGGCTGACGGGCGTGCCGTAGCGCTCGGCCTGGATCAACGCCTGGGACACGCTCTTCACCGATTCCAGCCCGGTGCGCGAAGCCAGGTTCTCGTAGGCCTGCTTGCGTTCCTGCAAAAAGGAAAGCTCGGCGTTGGTCAGCACGAGTTCTTCCGCAAGCTCCACCGACTGCAAGCCGATCTCGTCGGCCACGCGGCGGAAGGCGGCTTCCACCGACATGCCGGATTCCACGCAGATCAGCATCAGGTCGAGCGCGTCGGGCCACGCCATCTGGATCGACGCCTTGCGCTTGGACGCACGGTTCGAGACGTACATGACCGGCGCATAGAAGCCGGCATAGGCAACCACCACGCAGACGAACACTTTCACCAGGAGGGGCTGCTCCGCGAGGTAGCCGAGCACGAAGATGTAGAGCAAGGCCAGCCCGAAGAAGACGAAGGGCAGCACCAGGCGGAAGAACAGGAAGCGGGTCAGCGGGTTCTGGCCGCGGAAGCCTGCCATCCGGAGCTTGGCCATCGTGTTCTCGTCCACCAGCGCGCTGCGCAGGTCGAGCCTGTCCACGATGTCCGTCATGCCCTTGGCTTTTTCCTCCCTCAACCCGCGGCGGCGGCGATCGGATTCCATGGCCAGCCGCGAGCGCTGCTTGGCGCGAAGCTCGTCGCGCTCCAGCGCGACGGACTTCATGCGGGCTTTCAGCGGATTGCCGCCCATCGCCGGCAGGGCCGTGAACACGGTGGCGAACACCGCCACGCCCACGAGAAGCGCGATGAAGAAGGAGGGGTCGAAAAGCGTCTTGACGATCTGGTCTGTCATGAACGGAAACTCACACGTCGAAGGAGATCATCTTCTTCATCACGAAGATGCCGATGCTCATCCACACGCCGGAACAGACGAGGATCAGGTTGCCTGTGCTCGTGGTGAAAAGCGGCATGATGTAGCTGGGCGAGGAAAGATAGATGAGCGACGCCACAACGAACGGCAGGGCGCCGATGATGTAGGCAGAGGCCTTGGCTTCCATGGCAAGCGCCTGCACCTTCATCTTCATCTTCTTGCGGTCGCGAAGCACGCGGGAAAGGTTGCCCAGCGCTTCCGACAGGTTGCCGCCGGCTTGCGCCTGGATCTGGATGACGATGCCGAAGAAGCCGGCCTCGGCGCAGGGCATGGTTTCCGGCATGCGCATGCAGGCTTCGGGAATGGACAAGCCGATCTGCTGAGCCTCCACGATCCGGCGGAATTCGCCGCGCACGGGTTCCTGCGACTCGCTGGCGATCATGCGGACGGCGTCGTTCAGCGGCAGGCCGGATTTCACGGCGCGCACGATCACGTCGAGCGCGTTGGGGAACTCCTTGAGGAAGGCCTTGACGCGGCGCGCGCGGCGGAACGCCACGAACCAGCGGGGCAGGCCGAGCGCGCCGGCGAGCAGCACGCCGGGCAGGATGTAGAAGGGCGTTCCGCCGAAAAAGGCGGCGATCGTCAGCACGACGCCGCAGACCGCGGAATAGATGTAGAAGCGTTCGATCGGGGTTTGCAGCCCGGCCTGCCTGATCTGGAGCTTGAGCGGCGGCTTCTTGATGTTGCGGTCGCGGGCGTTCTGCTTTGCCTCAAGGTCGTTCAGCGAGTCCTGGACGGATTTGCGCCGCTTGGCGGCTTCCGCCATGCGGTCGCGCGAAGCCTTGACCGTGGCGCGGTCGGTTTCGGCGCGCTTCACCGTTTCCAGGCGCTTCGAGGTGGTCTGCTCGTTCGAGATACGGGTGAACAGGAAGGCATAGGCCACCGCGCCGGCGCTGAAGCCGGCCAGCACGATCAGCAAGAGAACGGAATTGTCCAAACCAAACATCGCCAGTCTTCCGTTTCGCGCTTGTCCCTGCCGCTTCCGGCTGCGTCAATCCGCTTGCTTTTCCATGGCTTCGAGCGCCGCGGCAAGGCGCGCGTCCTCGTTGTAGTAGCGGGCGCGGTCCCAGAAATGCGGGCGGCCGACGCCGGTCGAAACGTGCTTGCCGAGCAGGCGCCCGTTCGCGTCCTCGCCCTTGATGTCGTAGAGCATCAGGTCCTGCGTGATGATCACGTCGCCCTCCATGCCGATCACCTCGGTGATGTGGGTGATGCGGCGCGAGCCGTCGCGCAGGCGGGCGGCCTGGATGATCACGTCGATCGAGCCGACGATGATCTCGCGCACCGTCTTCTGCGGCAGCGAGTAGCCGCCCATGGCGATCATCGCCTCCATGCGGTTCAGGCACTCGCGTGGGGAATTGGAGTGGATCGTGCCCATCGAGCCGTCGTGGCCGGTGTTCATGGCCTGGAGCAGGTCGAACACTTCGGGGCCGCGCACCTCGCCCACGATGATGCGCTCGGGCCGCATGCGCAGGCAGTTCTTGACGAGGTCGCGCATGGTGATCTGCCCCTCGCCTTCGAGGTTCGGCGGGCGGGTTTCCAGGCGCACCACATGCGGCTGCTGGAGCTGAAGCTCGGCCGAGTCCTCGCAGGTGATGATGCGCTCGTCCCGATCGACATAGTTGGTGAGGCAGTTGAGCAGCGTCGTCTTGCCGGAACCCGTGCCGCCGGAGATGACCGTGTTGCAGCGCACCCGGCCGATGATCTTCAGCACCTCAGCGCCGTGCGGCGAGATCGCGCCGAAGCGGACGAGCTGGTCCAGCGTCAGCTTGTCCTTCTTGAACTTGCGGATGGTGAGCGCCGTGCCGTCGATGGCGAGCGGCGGGGCGATCACGTTGACGCGCGAGCCGTCGGGCAGGCGCGCGTCGCAGATCGGCGAGGATTCATCCACGCGCCGTCCGACTTGGGAGACGATGCGCTGGCAGATGTTGAGAAGCTGCTGGTTGTCGCGGAAGCGCACCGCGGTCATCTCGACCTTGCCGCCCACCTCGATGTAGACCGACTTGGCACCGTTCACCATGATATCGGCGATGTCGTCGCGCGCCAGCAGCGGCTCCAGCGGCCCGTAGCCCAGCACGTCGTTGCAGATGTCGTCGAGCAGTTCCTCCTGCTCGGCGATCGACATCGCGAAGTTCTTGATGGCAATGATGTCGTTGACGATGTCGCGGATTTCCTCGCGCGCCGACTGCTGGTCGAGCTTGACCAGTTGCGACAGATCGATCGTGTCGATCAGCGCGGAGAAGACCTGGCTCTTGGTGTCGTAGTAAGCCTCACTGCGTTCGCGCTGGGGCTTGGGCGGCGGGGCTGTTTCGGCGCGCGCGGGCGCGGGTGCCGGCGCCGTGCGCGGTTCGGGCGCCCGCGACGGCGCGGAAG
>CAXTCF010000161.1:0-6703 GCA_964242945.1 uncultured Rhizobiaceae bacterium
CCTGCGCAAGTACAAGCAGATGCCGATCTCGGACGTGATCGACCTCGCCACGAACGAGACGCTGGCCCGCACGATCATGACGTCGCTGACGCTGCTCCTGGCGCTTGGCGCTCTCTTCCTTTTCGGGGGTCCCGTCGTCCGCTCGTTCACCGCCGCCATGATCTGGGGCATCATCGTCGCGACCGCATCGTCGATCTTCATCGGCGGCCCCATCCTGATCTACTTCAACATCCGGCCGACCAAGACCGACAGCGAAAAGGCGAAACCGCCGGTAGCAAGCGGCGGCAAGACGCCGCTCGGAGCGCGGTAATTGCATGGCCGATAGCGGTCTCATCGTCCGCGAAGCGTATTTCCCTGGCCGCGCTCCTATCGACGCTTACGGCAATGGCGGGTTCCGCTTTGCGGATATGTCCCATCGCGGCTCCATCCTCTGCCTGCCCTCAGGCATCTACGGCTGGGAGCCTGCCGACCCGCTGAACCTGACGCCGGAGGACTTTTCCCGCGTCCTGGCCGAAGCGGACCGCATCGAAGTGCTGCTGGTCGGCACCGGCGCGGACTTGCGCCGTATCCCGGCGCCCCTGAAGGCAGCGTTACGGGCGGCGCAGATATCCTCCGATCCCATGTCCACCGGCGCGGCCGTGCGCACCTTCAACGTGCTTCTGGCCGAAGATCGCGCAGTCGCGGCGGCGCTGATCGCCGTGGACTGATCGGAGTGTCCGACGCCGAATTCTCCGAGCGCGTCCGCGCTGCTGATCCCGACCGTCACCTTTCCGTGCTCTATGCGCCTGCCGACAAGCGGGCCGCTCTTTTCACGCTCTACGCTTTCGATCTGGAGATCGCCTCCATCCGGGACCGCGTGCGCGATGCGCTGCCCGGCGAGATCCGGCTGCAATGGTGGCGCGATACGCTTGCCGCCGGCATGCCGGTCGGCAATCCGCTGGCGGACGCGCTGAACGACACCATCCGCCATTTCGACCTGCCGCTGTCCGCCTTCGACAACACTTGTGAAGCGCGCATCTTCGACCTCTACGACGACCCGATGCCGAGCCGCACCGATCTCGAAGGCTATCTCGGCGAAACGGAAGGCACCGTCATCCAGCTTGCCGCGCTGATCCTGGATCGGGACGCGGCCATCGCGCATGCCGGGATCGCAGGCCACGCCGGCTGCGCCAAGGGAATCGCCAAGCTCCTCCGCCGTTTGCCCGTCTGGCGCGCACGAGGCCAGTGCTTCATCCCGCGTGACATTCTCGCGGCTGCCGGCACGACGCCGGAAGCTTTTGCCGCCGCGGATGCGGGGCAGGGTGCACGGACCGCTGTCGAGGCAATGGCTGCTTTGGCGCGCGAGCACTTGGCTGCCTTTGAGCGGGAAGCACCGAAGCTGCCCGCCTCGCTGCGGCCTGCCTACCTGCCGCTTGCGGCTGCTTCCAAGCAATTAGCGGCGTTGACCGATGCGGGAAGGGTGCTGGCAGGCTCTGCGGGAGCGATCTCGCCGTGGACGCGCCACCGTATGACCTTATGGCGCGCTCTGCGGGGTTGGAGGGGCTGAGATGCGTTGCGCAGCGGCGATGGCTTAGCATTGATGCTGCCGCAGGAAATTCCTACTCCGCCGCCTCTCGCTGCTCCACGTCTATGCCGAGCCATGCCCGGCAATCCGCCAGCGCCCGCGCAGTCATCGCGCGCTTCTTGGCTAACGTCTTTTCCTTGCCGCGCAGTCGGCGGCCCTCGATCTTCGGCGCCTGCATCGGCGGGAACAGGCCGAAGTTGACGTTCATCGGCTGGAACGAGCGCTTGCCCGGCTCGTCTTCCGCGGTCAGGTGCCCGCCGGTGATGTGGGCGAGCAGCGCACCCATTGCGGTAGTCACCGGCGGCGGTGCGGCCGGCTGCCCCAAAATTTCAGCGGCGGCGAACCGCCCGGCCATCAGGCCGACCGCGGCGGACTCGACATAGCCTTCGCAGCCGGTGATCTGCCCGGCAAAGCGAAGATCCGGACGCGAGCGCAGGCGCAGCGTGGCGTCGAGCAGCGTGGGCGAGTCGAGATAGGTGTTGCGGTGCAGCCCGCCGAGCCGGGCGAACTCGGCATTCTTCAGGCCAGGGATGGTGCGGAAGACGCGGGCCTGTTCACCGTGCTTCAGCTTGGTCTGGAACCCCACCATGTTGAACAACGTGCCCAGCGCGTTGTCCTGGCGTAGCTGCACGACGGCGTAGGACTTGACGGACGGGTTGTGCGCGTTGGTCAGCCCCATCGGCTTCATCGGGCCGTGGCGCAACGTTTCCACGCCGCGCTCGGCCATGACCTCGATCGGCAGGCAGCCGTCGAAATAGGGCGTGCCTTCCCACTGCTTGAACTCGGTCTTGTCCGCCGCCAGCAGGGCCGCGACAAAGGCTTCGTACTGCTCCCGGTCCATCGGGCAGTTGATGTAGTCGCGCCCCGTGCCGCCCGGCCCGACCTTGTCGTAGCGCGACTGGAACCAGCAGGTATCCATGTCGATCGACTCGAAGTGGACGATCGGCGCGATGGCGTCGAAGAAGGCGAGGGAATCGGCCCCGGTTTGCGCGCGGATCGCATCTGCCAGCGCAGGGGCCGTCAGAGGGCCGGTGGCAATGATCGTCTGCCCCCATTCCTCCGGCGGCAGGACGGGCACCTCTTCGCGGACGATCGTGATCAGCGGATGGAAGGAAAGCCTCGCCGTCACCGCGGCGGAGAAGCCGTCGCGGTCGACGGCAAGCGCCGAGCCGGCAGGCACCTGATGCGCGTCGCCGGCTTCCATGATCAGCGAGCCGGCCAACCGCATCTCGGCATGCAGCAGTCCGACGGCGTTGGTCTCGGCGTCGTCCGACCGGAAGGAGTTGGAGCAGACGAGTTCGGCCAGGCTCTCGGTCTTGTGGGCTTCCGTGCCGCGCACGGGGCGCATTTCATGCAGCACGACCGGCACGCCGGCCTGCGCCGCCTGCCACGCAGCTTCCGAGCCGGCCAGGCCGCCGCCGACGATGTGGAGAGTTTTCTGCATGCCTCAGCGCTTAGGCTTGGCCGAGCCGGAATGCAATTCCCGATAAAAAAGCAGCCCCTGCGGGGAGGATGTCGCAGGGGCTGCTTGCTTGTGCGGCCGGTTGGCTCTGGGAGGAGGAGAGCGGTCCGGCCTTTCTTCCGTCAGCCGCCAGGGAGGAGGGCAGCCGACGAAACTGGTGCGTTGTTGCCGCCGCTTACGCCGTGCGCTTGGCAACCGCGTGGATGTCGCCGCGCTTGATGCCGGCGTCGGCCAGTTCGCGGGCTGACAGGCGGGAGAGTTCCGACACGGTGTTGCGGTAGCTGCGGTACTTACGGATGCTGTCGATCAGGTTCATGGGTGTTTGTCTCCTCAGCAGGATGCCCCGGCTCCGAGGTCGTGCCGGGGCTTGGTTTCTGCCCAGGTAAGGTCGGCGGGAGTGCTGTGCCCTGGTGTCCAGGCAGAAGGGATGGACTGTTCTTGCGCCTAGCTGGCGCCTGCGCGCTCGCGAACTCAGACGGCCTTTCTGGCCACCTGGCGGATCTCGGTGCGGTCGATGCCGAGGTCGGCGAGTTCGCGGTTGGACAGGCGGGAGAGTTCCGAGACGGTTGCGCGGAAGCGGCGATAGGTGCGGAAGCTGTTGATGAGGTTCATGACGTATGATCCTTTTCATTCTTCGGTTGGATTGTTGCGCGGCGGGTTTGTCTTTGGGGTTGCCGGCGCCTTGGTGCTTGGTTTTCTTTCTCTTACGAGGCTGAAGATAGCCGCGCGCCTAAATCGATTGAAGGCACGATGCTGCATGGCAGCAATGCAGTTGTGCGGTGCAGCATGAGTCCCGTCAGCGTGTTGTGAGATGTTAGGACGCAAGGTATGCCGCGAGCATTCGGCGTGAAAGTGCGTTCGGGAGTTGCGGTTTGGCTGGCTATGTCTCGCGTGTGCAGGATGACATCCGCCGCTGGCAGGATGCCGGCCTTATCGACGCTTCCACGGCCGAGAAGCTCGCGCGCGATGTGGAGTTGCACAAGGCTCGCAGGATCAGCTTCGGGTCGATCCTTGCCATGCTTGCGGCGCTTCTCTTCGCCGCTGCGCTTCTGATCTGGGTCGGAGCGGATTGGGAAGCCATCCCGCGGCTCTTGCGCGTCTGCGGCCTTGTCGCCTTGATCCTGGCTTTCGCGGGGGGTGGCGTGCTTCTGAAGCGCCGCGGCCACTCCGGCTTCGCGGAAGCCGCTTGGCTGGCAGGTGCGGCGGCTTACGGCGCCGCGATCATCCTCGTCGGCCGGATGTATGATCTGTCTTCGCAGGAAAGCTCGGCCCTTTTGCCTTGGTGCCTCGGCACCGGGCTGGCAGCCGCAGCCTTCTCATCCGGGCCGCTGACGATCGCAGCAGCCGGCTTGGCCGCAGCGTGGCTCGGCGCTTCCACCGCTCTCCTTGATGACAGCGGCTTTCCTTTCGCGTTTCCGCTCCTGCTTACGGGCCTGTGGCTCGTCTCCTTGCGGTCCCGCAGTTGGCGCGCGCGGGAGTTGCTGCTGCTTTCCCTTATCCTCTATTGCGCCCTCCTGGCGCAGCCCTTCGACGCTCTCGCAGTCGGGGTCGCCATGAGCGCCGGCTTCGCGCTGCTGTTCGCTACGGCTGCCCGGTGGCCCGACCGGGCGGAAGCGCTGCTGCGCGTCGACGGCCATGCGCCGGTCCTCCTGCTGCTGGGTATCTTCACCGGCTTGGCGCTCGTGCAGGGGAGCCTTTTGGACGGCGCCGGCTTTGCCCTCGCTGCCGCGGCCTCGCTGGCGGCCATTGCCGCGGCGATTCTGATCGGCGGACGGCGAAGCTCCGGCGTGCGCCGCCTTGCCTACGTCGCCTTCGCCGCCGAGCTCTGCATCGTCTTCGGCGTGACCGTCGGCACCGCACTGGACACCGCGAGCTTCTTCACGGCCGCCGCCCTGCTGCTGGCGGTCCTCGCCGTGGCGGTGTTCCGGCTCGAACGGCGCTGGCAAGCACCAGGCGCTGACGCCCGTCCGTGAAACCCACGGTGAGGCGCCTGGTGAACCTCAGGAAGAGCAACTGAGCGACGCCGCCAAAGCCCCGTTTTCCGTGTACGGGCCTCGTTCGGCGTAAGGGCAGAATCCCTTTGACCGCTTTCCGGCCGATGGTATAGAGCCTCGCGCTTGTCGGCGCCTTCGCGCGAGCGGGTGTGGTGAAACTGGTAGACACGCAGGATTTAGGTTCCTGTGGCGCAAGCCGTGGGGGTTCAAGTCCCTTCACCCGCATCGGAAGCTGTCCGCGCCCCGGCGAAAAGTTTCCCGGCAAGGCTTGGCTTTGATGCAAGGGCAAGCTGCCGCGCACCGAATTGAAGAAGGTTGAACGATGCAAGTCACCGAAACCCTGAACTCCGGCTTGAAGCGCGAGATCAAAATCACCGTTCCCGCCGGCGACATGCAGGATCGCCTGAACAAGCGGCTGACCGACGCCAAGGACAAGGTGCGGCTGAAAGGCTTCCGGCCGGGCAAGGTGCCGATGGGCCATCTCCGCAAGATGTACGGCAAGTCCTTCATGGCCGAGGTCGTCAACGAGATCCTCAACGATTCCGCCCGCTCGATCCTGTCCGAGCGTGGCGAGAAGGCTGCCATGCAGCCGGAAATCAACATGACCGAGGACCAGGCCGAAGCCGAGAAGGTGCTGGCCGGCAATGCGGACTTCAACTTCGCGCTGAGCTACGAGATCATCCCCGCCATCGAGGTCAGGGACCTTTCCGGCATCAAGGTCACGCGCCCCGTTTACGACGTGCCGGAAGGCGAGATCGAGGACCAGGTGAAGCGCATCGCCGAGTCTTCCCGCTCCTTCAGCGCCAAGGAAGGCGCGGCTGCGGAAGGCGACCGGGTCACGATCGACTATCTCGGCCGCATCGACGGCGAGGCTTTCGATGGCGGCGCCGGCACGGACCAGCCGCTGGTTCTCGGCTCCAAGGAGTTCATCCCTGGCTTTGAGGAGCAGTTGGTTGGAGCCTCCGCCGGCGACGAGCGCACCGTGACGGTGACGTTCCCGGCAGACTACAGCGCGGCGAACCTCGCGGGGCGGGAAGCGGTGTTCGATGTCACCGTAAAAGGGATCGAAGCGCCGGGCGAATTCGAGCTGAACGACGAGGCCGCAAAGGCGCTTGGCCTCGAATCGCTCGATCGTCTGCGCGAGATCGTCAGAGGCCAGATCGAAAGCAACTTCGGCGGCATGACCCGCCAGAAGGTGAAGCGCCAGCTGCTCGACCAGCTCGACGCCGAATACCGCTTCGAGGCGCCGTCCAAGCTGGTGGATGCCGAATTCCAGAACATCTGGAACCAGGTGCAGCGCGACCTCGGAGAGGCAGGCAGAACGTTCGAGGACGAGGAAACGACGGAAGAAAAGGCGAGCGAAGAATACCGCGCCCTAGCTGAACGCCGCGTCCGGCTGGGCCTTCTCCTGGCGGAGATCGGCGAGAAGGCCGGCGTCACGATCTCCGACGACGAGATGCAGCGCGCGCTTTTCGAGACGATCCGCCGCTTCCCCGGCGACCAGCAGCAGAAGGTCTATGACTTCTACCGCAACAACCCGGATGCCTTGTCGTCGATCCGCGCGCCGCTCTTCGAGGAGAAGGTGATCGACCACCTGCTGACCCAGATCGACGTCACGGACAAGAAGGTCAGCCGGGAGGAGTTGATGGCTGAGGATGAGGCGCCGGGTTCAGCAGACGCTTC
>CAXTCF010000161.1:6803-8847 GCA_964242945.1 uncultured Rhizobiaceae bacterium
GCTCCGACGCGGCGATTCAAGAGACCACGCATGAGCCCGCCTCGACGGAGCCGGTCGAGCCGGCGCAGTTGGTTGAAGCGGAGCCTGTTGGCGAGGAGGGGGCTTCGCAGGAGCCCGTGCCGGTCGAGAAATCCAAGGGCGCCGAAGATACCGGCGCACAGTAAGCTCCTAGACATAGGGCAAGAAGGCCGCAGCGATGCGGCCCGTTTTGCTTTTTCCGGCAGCCGAACACTCAGATCAGCTGGAGGCCCTTGAAGCTTGCGTGTCCGTGGCGGCCGATGATGATGTGGTCGTGAACCGCGATGCCCAGCGGCTTGGCCGTCGCGATGATGGTCTTGGTCATGTCGATGTCGGCCTTGGACGGCGTCGGGTCGCCGGACGGGTGATTGTGGACCAGGATCAGCGCCGACGCGGAAAGCTCCAGCGCCCGCTTCACGACCTCGCGCGGATAGACCGGCGTGTGATCGACGGTGCCGGTGCCCTGCACCTCGTCGGCGATCAGGACGTTCTTCTTGTCGAGAAAGAGGATGCGGAACTCCTCCCGCGGCTGGAACGCCATGGCGGCGCGGCAGTAGTCCAGAACCTGACTCCAGCTTGAAAGGATTTCGCGCTGGAGCACTGCGCCGCGCGTCATGCGCCGGGCGACCGCCGCCACGATCTTCAGGTCCAGCGCCGCCGATTCTCCGATCTCATCGACTTCCCTGAGGCGCGCCTCCGGTGCGCCGAGCACTTCGCTCAAGGAACCAAAGCGCCGCAGCAGCGCCTTGGCACGCTCCTTGGTGTCGCTGCGGGGAATCGAGCGGAAGAGCAGAAGCTCAAGAAGCTCGTAGTCGGACAGCGCATCCGCCCCGGCGGTTTGGAAGCGCGCGCGCAGGCGCTGGCGATGGCCGAGGAAGTGCGGGGCCTGTGCGTCGTTGGCCGAAGAGCGTTTTCGCGGGGCCTTGGCGCCGAGCCCAGGAGCCGGCCCGCTTTCGTTGAGGGCAGGGCGCTCTTCCTCGTCCGACATGGGCGAGCGATCAGGCGATGAGGCCGGGCCGGTCGAGCCCCGCGGGCGAAAGCGTGAATATCTCGCAGCCGCCGGCGGTGACGCCTACCGTGTGTTCGTACTGCGCCGAAAGCGAGCGGTCGCGCGTGACCGCAGTCCAGCCGTCGGAAAGCACCTTCACGTGGGGACGGCCGAGATTGATCATCGGCTCGATGGTGAAGATCATGCCGGGGCGCATCTCCACGCCTTCATGGGCGCTGCCGTAGTGCAGGATGTTGGGCGTGTCATGGAACAGCCGGCCGACGCCATGCCCGCAGAAGTCGCGCACGACGGAGCAGCGCTCCCCTTCCGCGTAGGATTGGATGGCCGCGCCGATCGCGCCGGTGCGGGCGCCGGGCCGCACGGCGCGCACGCCGCGCATCAGGCACTCGTGCGTCACCTCCAGCAGACGCTCGGCAGCGCGCTTGATCGGACCCACCGGATACATGCGGCTGGAGTCGCCATGCCAGCCGTCAAGCACGTAGGTCACGTCGATGTTGACGATGTCGCCTTCCTTGAGCGGCTTCTCGTCGGGAATCCCATGGCAGACGACGTGGTTGATCGAGGTGCAGGACGACTTCGTGTAGCCGCGGTAATTGAGCGTCGCGGGCAGGGCGCCGTGATCCATGCCGAAGGCGAACACGAAGCGGTCGATCGCCGCCGTCGTGACGCTGGGCACAACCATGGCGGCAAGCTCATCCAGGCACCGAGCGGTCAGCTGGCATGCCTTGCGCATGCCCACGAAACCGTCCTCGCCATAGAGGCGGATCTGGCCGTTGTTCTTCAGCGGCGCGACCGCGGCATCGACATAGCTGACCATCAAGCGTTCCAACGGTCTGGAAGAGAGCAGTCTCCATTTGACACTGGAACCGGCGAGGTTCAAGCCTCACCCAGCGTGCGCAGTCAACCTAGGCGGCTGCGTGACATCTTCAGCCCGCTTCTCCCATGCCTGAAACGACCCAAAGGTAAGCGCTGTTTTGGTCCCACCTTCATCGGCATGGCATGAGCGGGCAGTGTGAC
>CAXTCF010000162.1:0-8777 GCA_964242945.1 uncultured Rhizobiaceae bacterium
GTTCATCAGAACCATCGGCATCGCACGCGCCACAACCAAGATCGGACTGGCCAACCTCGTCTACAACATGAAGCGGCTGATCTTCTTGCAGCCAGCCTCGGCCGCGTAGCGGAACAGACAAGCCCTGCCATCATCGCAGCCTGCGGGCAGGCTGAAAGCCAGAACAGGAGGCGCTCTCAAACATCCGGATTGTCCTCAAATCGCGAAACCGATGCTGCGCCTGACGTTGATAGAACCGTCCATCTGCTGGTCGCCGGCGCATGCATTTCGGTTGCAGTTTGCCAGTTCATCGTAAGGCCGGGAATCTGGCCGGCCCGCTTCCCCACGCCCTTTCAAACGGCGGTCAATTTCGGGTCCGTGTTCTCCAACCAGCCGGAGGCACCGCTGGAGGCGCTCAACTACGACCGGCCATTCGGTCCACAAGTCGAGAAGGTTGTCGTCGTCATGGATGAGAGCATCCGCGGCGACTATGTTTCGCTGAACGACGAAGCGCTTGGAACAACACCCTATCTCGCATCGATAAAGGACGCGATAGCCAATTTCGGCGTGGCGTCTTCAGCCGCCAACTGCTCGGTGGCGTCGCGGCAATCGTTTCGTCACATCCTCAAGAATGGGGACAGCGCAGCACCGCTGGCCCCTCTGCTGGCGCAGCCGACGATCTGGCAATACGCGAAGGCCGCCGGCTACCGCACGGTCCACTTCGACGCATTCGGGAGCCCGATCACGCTCACCAGCGGCATGAGCGGCGCCGAGAGAGCCTTCGTGGACGAGCGCCGCGCGATCATGGACGTTCCTTTCCCTGGGCGCGACATGCGGATAGCCGCCGAACTGCGGACGCTCCTCAAGCAGCCCGGACGGATGTTCATCTATGTCGAGAAATTCGGCAGCCACGTCCCCTGTACAAGCGTCTATCCCGCAGAGGACAACATTTTCGGTGCCGACCTTTCCAAACCGTTCGACCTGACCGACCGCGTCGAGCTGGTGAAGTATTACAAGAACGCGGTCCATTGGACGGTGGACAGGTTCTTCGCCGAGCTTCTGAAGGACGGTGTGCCGGCTAGCACGATCCTCTTCTACACGTCCGATCACGGCCAGTCGCTGAGCGAGGGCGGCATCAAGCTCTCGCATTGCAGCACGGTCCAGCCGATGCGCTGGGGGGAAGCGGCCGTGCCGCTGTTTGCGCTGAGCAGCGACCAATCCTGGCTGAACAGGCTGCGCACGGCCGCAACGGCGAACCGAAACCGCGCCAGCCACGCCAACCTGGCGCCGACCGTGCTGACGGCGCTCGGCGTCGATCCCATTTAGGTCCGGCAGCATTTTGACCTGACCCTCACGGACACGATCCCGGCCGGCCAGAAACGGCTCGTCAGGTATGGCGGGACGGCCGTGGAATATCTGCCTCCGGGCCGTTGAAGGCATTCGCGAGAGTTCAAGCGAGATCCTGCATCCGGATACGCTTTGCCCCTTGGCTCGGAAGTTCAACCCGACATCAAACTACGTGCTTTGCATCCGCAGGCCGGCAGTGAGCGGTGAACAGGTAGGTCATTAACTCGGAAGCCCGCGGACCCAGTCCTTTAAGTAGAAGGTTGCGCGTCATATTCCGCAGCTTGCCGCCCGTTTTCCCGTACAGATACTGTTCGTAGGCGAGCGACGAAGTGAAGACCTGGGAGGAAATAACCTCCAATCCGCTTGTTTCGAGCAACGCGGTGACGGAAAGAGGTGTGTAGTAGTTAATATGACCGAATTTATAATTGGTTCTGCCGCGAACTCCTCCCTCCAGCGGAACCTCTATGTAGATGTTCTTCGCAACCCGCCCTATCTCACGGAGCAGCATGCGTTCGTGCTCGACATGCTCCATGACGTGGATGCAGATCGCCGACTCGAAGCTGGCGTCTTCATAAGGGATTGCATAACCGTCGAACGATTTGACTTCCTTGACTATCGGCAAAGCGAGTTGGTTGATGCGTTCGATGCCGGAGGCAGAAATCTCTAATGCGCAAATCTCCGAGGCAAGCTTACGATGTGCGATCTCCTGAAGGACTGATCCATCTCCAGCGCCTACATCCAGCAGCCTTCCGAGGGGACCTTTGTTGAGGGCCTGGATATGATCGACCGAGTCCAAAGCAGTCAGCGCACGCTTTTTTGCAAGAGCATCAGTCGAGTAATAATCGCTGTAGAACTCGTTGAGATCCTGCGAAGTGCCGCTGGCCATTAGTCACTCCCTTTGAGCTACCGGCTAAGTGAGCCGAAATCGATGCAGGTTTGCGCCAGCAACTCCTGCGGCACGGAGAGGCGAGAGGATTGGGGTCAACGAGCTTCGATGTCAAGCACTCCGAAATGCCGCCCGACATCCGGCGGAGCAGCATCTCATGAAATGGATGACAATGGGCGACCCTCCGATTATTGATGTGCGCGCCATCGTCAAAACGAGTGTTCCGGCAGGTGGCTGTGCATCACCGTCGCCGTCGGAGCCCCCCCAAATGAAGTCTCGCCTGCGTCGAACCTTTCGGAACTTCGCCTTCAAAACCCGTCGTCTGATCGGCTTGGAAAAGCTGCTAGTGCTACAGGGCGAAATCCGTGCTCATCAGATTCGCACTTCCGGCGAGATCGAAACGCTGGCTGACACAGAATTCTCGGTTTTCTCGCAGTGGGGCGAGGATGGCATCATCGCTTGGCTGGTCCATGTCTTGAGGCCGGAACACCGAAGCTTCGTGGAGTTCGGCGTTGAGGACTACAGGGAGAGCAATACTCGTTTCTTGCTTATGTCGCAGAATTGGTCGGGCCTCATCATCGACGGTTCGCAGGACAACATCGCGGCCGTGCAGTCGGACGACATTGCATACAAGAACGACCTGCGCACCCGCGTCGCCTTCATCGATCGTGACAACATCAACAACCTGGTAGACGAAGCCAAGCTGGGCGACCAGCTAGGCCTGCTGAGTACAGATATTGATGGCATAGATTACTGGGTTCTGGAACAAATCCGCCACCGCGCAACGATCATCACGGTCGAATACAACCAGCTTTTTGGCGACGAACCCTTGAGCGTTCCCTATGACTCCGGCTTCATCCGCCTGAAAAAGCACTGGTCGGGCATGTATTGGGGCGCATCTTTGTCGGCTTTCAGGCATTTGCTCGAAGGTCGAGGCTATGTTTTTGTCGGAACAAACCGAGCCGGCACCAATGCATTCTTTGTGGACTGTGAACTGATGCCCATGTTGAAAGGAAGGCTCAAGCAGGTACTGGAGTGGCCATGTGTGATGCGTGAGGTGCGCAACAAGGATGGCAGCATGGCTTACAAGACTTATGCCGAGGCCCGGGCTTTGGTCAGAGGCCTGCCGGTCGTGAACGTAGTAACAGGCGAAACCACAATCCTATCGTAGGCTGCCTATTACCTAGCGCCGTCTGAGCCATCGCCCCGGTCGATAGCGTTTTTGAAAGTAGCATAGAGAGCGTTTGCATAGGAGTGGCGGCGCATCTGGTGGGTGGCGCGCAGGGTCGCGACGTTCAAACGAGCGGCCACCAGTTGTTCGTCCCTTTCCGAAAGGTCAAGCATCGTCTGTGCCAGCAGCTCCGGCTCGTCGGGCAGAAAGAACGCCGCGTCCGGCGCCTGCTCGCGATGCAGCGAGATGTCGGAAAGCAGCAAAGGCGTGCCGAGCGCCTTGGCCTCCTCGACCGTCGTGGACCAGCCCTCGAACAGCGACGGATTGATCAAGGCAGTTGCCGCCGCGTTCAATCCGAAGACGTCCTCGTAGGGCACCAGGCCCAGATGGCGGAAATGCGAAAGGACGCCTGCGGCTCTAGCGCTCGCCATAAGCTGGCGGAAATGCGCGGGATTGCGGGGGTCTTCGGTGCGGCCGGTGAGGATGACGGGCAACGCCTCGCCCAGCCGGCCCTGCTTAGCGATCAGTGCCAGCGCGCGGACGACCACCGCATGGTTCTTGTGCGTCCAGAACTGGTTCGGCAGGTAGAAGAAGCGATCGGGCAGGCCGTAGTGCCCGCGGATTTCGTCGCGCCGCGCCAGCGGAACGGCCGGATCGAGATCGACGGCGAAGCGGACGACGGCCGTCCTGCCGCGGGAGGCCGGGTAGAACCGCTCGCAGTCGCGCCGGGCATCCTCGCTCGACAGCATGATCGTGCGCCTGCCCGTGGTCTGAAGCCGGAAGCCGATGTCGCGCCGCCACCAGGCGCGGCGCGAGAACAAATGGGGGAGATGCCGGTGCTGGAAGTCCGGCATCCACGAGACGACGCCGCGCGGGAAATTCCTGCCATAGAACTGCGCCGCCTCGAACACTAAGTCGATGCCCTCGCGGATGAAAATGCCGGCCGCTTCCGCGTCGCTGCCCCCGAATGCGGCCTTGAGCGCATTGGAACCCCGGCCGAAACGCGCCACCGCAGGATCGACGACAGGCGGCGCGGCCAGGAACGGGTCGAGCGAGCCGCCGAGCTTCGCTGCCTGATCCGGCGTGAGGAACAGCTTGGAGCGGACACGGCCCTCCAGTTCTGCGGCGATCACGCCCAGCATGTTGCGCAGGTAAGTCTCGCCGCCCGACCAGTTGCCGCGGCCGATCAACGTAAAGCCCACCGTCAGCGGCCGGCCTGCCTCGCTCATGCGGCGACACGCAGGAACCAGCTGACATAGTCCGACAAGCCCTCTTCCAGCGGCACGGCCTGGCGGAAGCCGAGCGCGTTCAGCCGTTTGGGGTCCCCGACCAGACAGGCCGGGTCGCCCGGACGCGACGTGCCGGAGAAAGTGATCGTGGGGGCGGCCGAGGAGGTTTTGCGCCTCCACGCATCCGCGACCATCGATGCGGCTTGGCGGATGGTCACAGGATTGCCGGACGCCACGTTGACGACCCGGCAATTCGCGTTCGCCGGCGCGTCGGCGATCAGCATCAGCGCCTCCGCGACGTCGTCGCCATGCACGAAGTCGCGCTGCTCCTCGCCTGAGCCGCCCAATCTGGCCGCGCCCTCCGCCTTTAACCGGGCGCACAGGTCCCAGAAGAGTTGCTTGCGCAAGCCTGCCCCATAAACGGAGAACGGCCTGGCGACACGCACGTCGAGCCCGAAATAGGCGGCAAAGGAAGCGCCGAGCATCTCGGCCATCAGCTTGTGCGTGCCATAGGGCGAGAAGGGCGCAGGCGCCTCCCCTTCGCCCAGCGCGTGGAAATGCGTGTTGCCATAGACCGCGGCGCTGGACGTGAGCACGGCCACCGCCGCCGGCGCCCTGCGCCGCAGGAAATCGAGCAGCAGGCTGGTCGTGGCGACGGAATTGCGGAAGTCTGCTGCCGGATCCTGGAAGGATGGCCCGACAGCCGAGCCGCCGGCGAGATGAAACACGATGTCGGGCGGGCCGGAAGCCGCAAGGAGGCGCGACAGCCCATCTTCATCGACCGCCCCGAGGAGAACGGTGCCTCCGTCTGCACCCGCTGGCGCGACGACATCCAGCCCGAAATGGTCCCGCCCGGCTCGCGCGAGCGCCGCGCGAAGGCGGGTTCCGATGTAGCCGGACGCCCCGGTGATCCAAGCCGTCATCCGGCGGCCTGCGGCTTGCGCGCCACGAAGCTGACCAGCTTGCCCGGCCTGCGGTCGGCGGCGGTCGCCAGCTTCAGCACTATCGGAAACGGCAGCGCGGCGGCAACGGCGCGGGAGGCGAAGCGCAGCGGCTTGGGCGCCGCGTCGGCCATCGCCTTGCGGATGTCGGCCTCGCTCAGCGGGGCATAGTTGACGACGGAATCGAAGGAGCCCAGCTCGCGCTCGATCACCAGCCCGGCGCCAGTCAGCGCGCTGCGGTATTGCTCCACGGTGAAGGCGTTCTCGCCGCCGTAGAGGTGGTGCAGGGGATGACGGTCCAGAAAGGCCTGCATCTGCTCCGGCCCGCTGATGACATGGTCGCGCAGGGTGATGACGGCGCCGCCGGGCCGCGTCAGCCGCGCCATCTCGGCGCAGAAGCTGCCGAGATCGGCGGCATGATGCAGAACCTGCCGCGCGACCACGACATCGTAGTTGGCGGTTTCGAGGGGTAGCGCCTCCCCCATCGCCTCGACGACGTCAATTTGGACGCTGGTGTCCTCCGCGAGGGTGCGGATCGCGCCGGCCCCGATGAAGTCGCTGGGATCGGGCTCGACCGCCGTGACGCGCCAGCCGTCGGCGGCCAGGGCATAGGACAGGATGCCGTTGCCAGCGCCGAGATCGAGCGCGCGGCCCCGTTTCGGCAGAAAGCCGCGCAACGCGGCAAATTCCGGGCTGGCATGATAGCGGCGCGCAGCCCCTGATGTCGGCTGGTCGAAATAGGCGGCGCGCGCCAGTTCGGCTTTGTCCGGTCTGTCGAGCAGCCAGCGGACCGCGTCTTCCCAGGTCATTTCTGGCTGATTCATGTCTCGGCAGCCGGCTCTTGCCCGTTTCACATCGTCCCGCACAGGGCGCCCGACCGTTCGGGCAGCGCGGTTGCAGTAGCAAGAAGTCCAGAGCGACGCAAACACGGGCCTTGCCCTTCGTCAACGAGGAGCAGACGACGGCCGGGCTGCGACGGCCTCTAGCGCCAATCTTCCTCAGCCGTGGCGGCAGGCTTGTAAACGGGAGGCTTGGTGTAGGCGAGCTGCTTGCCGCGCTGGTATTCTGGGACGATGTGGGAAAGCAGTTCGATCGTCCGTTCCCGGTCTTCGCGCAGCGCCGCCACGTCCAGTTCCACCAGCGTCCGCTGAAGCAGGGCTGCGTCGATGATGCGCGGCGAGGCGATGAAGTAGCCCTCGTCGGTCTTGCTGTCCTGGATCTCGCTGGGATCGAAAAGCTCCTCATAGAGCTTCTCGCCGGGGCGCAGGCCCGTGAACTTGATCTCGATGTCGATGCCCGGCCGGTAGCCGGCAAGCTGGATCATCCGCTCGGCAAGGTCCACGATCCGGACCGGCTTGCCCATGTCCAGAACCATGATCTTGCCGCGCTCGTTCTCGTTGAGCAGACGGTGCGCCGAAGCCTGGAGGACGAGCCGCACGGCTTCGGGGATCGTCATGAAGAAGCGCACGATATGCGGATGCGTGACGGTCACGGGACCGCCGACGGCGATCTGCGACTGGAACAGGGGCACGACCGACCCGCTGGAGCCCAGCACGTTGCCGAACCGCACGGTCTTGAACCGCGTGGTGTCCGAGCGGATGTCGAGGGCCTGGCAATAGGCCTCCGCGGCGCGCTTGCTGGCGCCCATGACGTTTGTCGGGTTGACCGCCTTGTCGGTGGAGATGACGACAAAGGTCGAGGCTTTGAACTCCACCGCGGCATCGGCCACGTTGCGCGTTCCCAGCACGTTGGTCTTGACGCCCTCGATGGCGTTCTCCTCGACCATCGGCACATGCTTCAGGGCGGCGGCGTGGAAGACGACTTCCGGCGAATGCGTGGCGAACAGCGATCGGACGCGCGCTGCCTCGCGAACGTTCAATATCCGGGTAATGATGTCGAGGTTGGGGTGCTTCAACCTGAGTTCGTTGTCCAGGAGATAGAGATGGTACTCGGAAGCATCCGTGATGATCAGCTTGAGCGGGCTGACCATCGCGATCTGCCGGCACAGTTCCGAGCCGATGGAACCGCCTGCTCCCGTGACGAGCACCACCCGGTCCTGAACCAGGCGCGCCACGCCCTGCACGTCCGCCTTGACCTCCGCGCGCCCCAAGAGGTCGCCCAGTTCGATCGGCTTGGGCTCCAGAACGCCGGAAACATCGACGGACGAGGTTTCCGTGGGGTTCGCGATGCGCGACACCTTGATGTGCCTGGCTGTGACGGCTTCGACGATCTCGCTCAGCCTTTGACGGGTCAAGGCATGCTCGGTGACGATCACTTCCTCGATCGGCTTGCGCGCGTCGTTCTGGCGCTTGAGGATGTTGTCCAGATCGCTCAGCGGACCGAGCACGCGGATCCCCTGCACCGACTGCGTGCGGTTGATCTGCTTGTCGTCGATGATGCCGACAACCGCCACTTCGGCGTTCGGCAGGCGGCGCAGCATGCGGATATAGCCTTCCGCCCCATCCGTCAGCCCGTAGAGCAGCACTCGCCTGCGCCCTTTGATGGGACGGATGCCGAACATCTCGATCCAGCTGTTTTCAATGGCAAGCCGATACGCCATGCGCACGCCGGACACGCCGACGACCATGAAGATGAATGTCAGCAGCAATCCGGTGCGGTGAATGTTCTGTCCGCGCGAAACAAAGAAGGTCGCGACCAGAAAGATCATAACGCTCAGCGCCGATGCCTTTACGACGGTTATCAGGTCCGGAATGGATACGTGCCGCCAGGAACCGCGGCCGACCGACAGGATCGCAAAGCAGACCGCCGAAACGGCCGTGAAGCCGAGCGTCTTTTCGAACAGTCCGGGAATAAAGGTGTACTTGCGGTCGATCGCGATGAGAGTAAAGGCGATGTAGAAGGAGCAGGCTACGATCACGAGATCGATGCAGGTGCGGGCAGCCCAGAGCAGGCGATACTTGGAAAAGCCGGCCTTCAGGTTCATCAAATCCCCCGATACTATTTCGCAACCAGCACGCGAACTGTCAAAATCGGGAACAGCCTGGCGATTGGAGGCAGCACGCAACCATTATTAAATTTAGGTGCGCTGCACAATAGGGAACCTGCCTTTGTGCGGGAAAGCTTGGATCGAAAATAGGCGCGGAAATCTGGGGCTGAGGCCTTCGAAGCGTTTGGCCCGATCCGCGACGCGCCTTGCGCAGCCTCGCGCAAAGGGCGGAGCCGGTGGCGTGAGAGTCACGGCCGGGGAGCGGCACAGTCGCTCA
>CAXTCF010000163.1:0-8688 GCA_964242945.1 uncultured Rhizobiaceae bacterium
CCCATCCATGCGCTCGCGCGGGAGGACGGCCATGACGCACTCGCCTCGCTGGAACGTCGCACCGACAGCCCCCTCATCCGGCTGCCGCCACCTTCCCAAGGGGAGGAGTGCATCGGCCGCATGATCGCCGCCAGTTCTGCGACGTTGGCTATTGGCGATAGCGGCGACGAAAGCGCCCTTCTCCCCTTGGGGCGAAGGTGGCGGCAGCCGGACGAGGGGGTGGCGCGAGCGCTACTTACCGCCCGGTTGGTGAGTATGCATCTCACAATGGCACGCCGTGCTCTTTGGCGAACTCTTCGAGCCGTGCGCGCATGGGCATGCCGGCGTTTTGGCCATGCAGGGCGCAGTCGATCACGGATTTCAGCTCGCCCACCGGCAACTCACGCAGCATCGCCTTGACCGGGCCGATCGCCGCCGCGGGCATGGAGATGGAGCGGTAGCCCAAGCCTAAAAGCGCCATCGCCGAGATCGGCTTGCCCGCGAGTTCGCCGCACAGAGTCACCGGCGTGCCCGTGCGCTCGCCGGCCCGCACTATGTCGCGGAGCACCCGCAGGAACGGCACGGAAAGCGGGTCGAAGCGGCCGGCGAGCTGCGTGTTGCCGCGGTCCGTCGCCATCACGAACTGGAACAGGTCGTTGGAGCCGACCGACACGAAATCGACCTTGCTCATCAGCTCGTCGAGCTGCCAGAGCAGCGAAGGCACCTCCACCATCGCGCCGACCTTCAGCGAAGTCGGCAAATGGTGGGCGAACCGGGAAAGGTGGCGCACCTCGCGGTCGATGAAGGCCTTGGCGCGTTCGATCTCGCCCAATTCCGTCACCATCGGCAGCATCAGCTTGAGCTCGCGCCCAGCCGCAGCCTTGAGCAGGGCGCGCAGCTGCGTGCGCAGCAGCGCCGGCCGGTCCAGCGTCAGGCGGATCGCCCGCCAGCCGAGCGCCGGGTTCTCCTCCTGCGTCATCGACTTGAAATAGGGGAGCACCTTGTCGCCGCCGATGTCGATGGTGCGGAAGGTGACGGGTTTTCCGCGCGCCGCGTCGATCACGTCGCGGTAGAGACGCTCCTGCGTTTCGGCGCGCGGAAAGGCGGCGGCCACCATGAACTGGAGTTCGGTGCGGAACAGGCCGATGCCGGCCGCGCCCGATTCATTCAGCTGCGGCAGATCGACGGCCAAGCCGGCGTTCATCAGGAGATCGACGGCAACGCCGTCCTTGGTCGCGGAAGGCTGGCCGCGCAACTCGCGGAAGAGTTCCTGGCGCTTGGCGCGGAAGCGCACCTTTTCGGCATAGGCCGCTTCCAGTTCGGGCGGCGGACGCAGGTGGATCGTGCCCTCGTCGCCGTCCACGATGATCGCGTCGCCGTTCTCCGACAGGCCGGCAGCACCCCGCACCGCGCCGGCAACGGGGATGCCCATGGCGCGCGCCACGATCACCACGTGCGAAGTGACGGCGCCCTCCTCCAGCACGAGGCCGCGCAGCTTGTCGCGGGGATAGTCCAGCAGTTCGGCCGCGCCCATGGTGCGGGCGACGACGATCGCATCCTTGGGAAACGCACCGGAGGCGTCTTCCGCGCTGTGCCCGACGAGCTGGCGCAGGAGGCGGTTGGCGAGGTCGTCGAAGTCGCTCATCCGCTCGCGCAGGTAGGGGTCGGTCATGTGCTGCATGCGCGCGCGCATGTCGCTCTGCACCTTTTCCACCGCGCCTTCCGCCGTCAGCCCGTTGTTGACGGCCTCCTCCAGGCGCCGCACCCAGCCGCGGTCGTGCGCGAACATCCGGTAGGCTTCGAGCACCGCGCGGTGCTCGCCTTCGAAGGCCACGTCGCGGCGCGACAGCATCACGTCGATGGAAAGCCGGAGCGAGCCGAGCGCCTGCTCCAGGCGTTGCAGTTCCTCGGCCGTATCCTCCGCGAACAGGTCCTGGACCACGATGCGGGGCTCGTGCAGCACGACATGGCCCAAGCCCACGCCCTCGTTGAAGGGGGAGCCCTTGACTGTGACCGGCTTCGACTGGTCGAGCGCGAGGCCCGGCCGCGTCAGCCGGTCGAGGTCGCCGGCGGCGATCATCTCGGCCACCACCATGGCGACCGTTTCCAGGGCCTCCACCTCGTCGTCCTCGTAGGTGCGCTTGGCGCGGTTCTGCACGACCAGCACGCCGAGCGTGCGCCCCGCCCGCAGAACGGGCACGCCGAGGAAGGAGTGGTAGATCTCCTCGCCGGTTTCCGGGAGGTAGGCGAAGGCCGGGTGCTGCTGCGCGTCGGACAGGTTCAGCGCGCGGGCCGACGCCGCGATGGTGCCGACGAGGCCCTGGCCCAGCGAAAGCTGCGCCCGGTGGACGGAGGTCGGGTTCAGGCCCTCGGTGGCGTAGAGTTCCAAAACCGAGTCGGAGCGCAGCACGTAAAGCGAGCAGACTTCGGCCACCATGTTGCGGCCGATGTCGCTGACGATCCGGTCGAGCCGCTCCTGCGGATCGAGCGCTTCGGCCATCAGTTCTCGCAGCCGCTTCAGAAGAACGCGGGGGCCGCCGGCCATTGTTTTCCCTTCACGCACGGAGGCGCAGGCTCGGTGGCCCAAGCCGCCTTCCCCCGGATGCGACTCAAGCTTAGCCCGTCCCCGACGGTTTCCTCAATGCTTATCCAGGCCGTACACGGAATGCAAAGTCCGCACGGCGAGTTCTGTGTAGGGGCCGTCGATCAGGATGGAAATCTTGATCTCCGACGTCGTGATGGCGCGGATGTTGATGGCGCGGCTTGCCAGCGCCTTGAACGCGGTCGCCGCCACACCTGCGTGGGAGCGCATGCCGATGCCGATCACCGACACCTTGGTCATGCCCTCGTCGTGCTGGAGGACGTCGAAGCCGATCTCCTCCTTCACCTTTTCCAGGACGGCGAGCGCCTTGGCGAGATCGCCCTGCGGCACGGTGAAGGTCATGTCGGTGCGCGAGCCGTCCTCGGAGATGTTCTGGACGATCATATCGACGTTGATGTTGGCGTCCGCCAGCGGCCCGAAGATGCCGCCTGCCACGCCGGGCCGGTCGGCGACGCGGCGCAGCGAGATCTGCGCCTCGTCCTTGGCATAGGCTATGCCGGTGACGACTTCCTGTTCCACGATCTCATCCTCCGCGCAGATCAGCGTTCCCGGCGGGTTCTCAAGGTCTCCCATGCCGGGCGCATCGGGATCGACAAAGGAGGAGCGCACGAAGGTGCGCACGCGGTGCACCATGGCAAGCTCCACCGAGCGCACCTGGAGCACCTTGGCGCCGAGCGAGGCCATCTCCAGCATCTCCTCGAACGACACCTTGGCCAGGCGCCGCGCCTTGGGCTCGACGCGGGGGTCGGTGGTATAAACGCCGTCCACGTCGGTATAGATGTCGCAGCGATCCGCCTTCAGCGCCGCCGCGACCGCGACCGCCGATGTATCCGAGCCGCCGCGGCCCAGCGTGGCGATGCGGTTGTCCGGCCCCAGCCCCTGGAAGCCGGCGATCACCGCCACCTGGCCTTCACTGAAGCGGCGGACGATCTCCGTCCCGTCGATCTCCTTGATGCGCGCCGCGCCATGCGCGCCGTCGGTCCGGATCGGAAGCTGCCATCCGGCCCAGGAGCGCGCGTCGATGCCCATCGATTGCAGCGCGATGGCGAGCAGGCCGGACGTCACCTGCTCGCCGGACGCCACCACGGCGTCGTATTCCCGCGCGTCGAAGAAGGGCGTGTCGGCGCCCGCCGCCTTGGGCATGCCCTCGACCCAGGCGACAAGCTCGTTGGTCTTGCCGGACATGGCGGACACGACGACCGCGACCTCGTGGCCGGCATCCGTCTCGCGCCTGACGTGGCGCGCCACATTGTGGATGCGGGAAAGGTCGGCGACGGACGTGCCGCCGAACTTCATCACGATGCGCGCCACGTTGCCCCGTCCGCTCCCTCAAACCTCTGCCAGGAAAAGGCTCAAACAAAAGCGCCCCGAAACAGGCCTGGGGCGCTTGATCAAACGCGGTCTCCATAATCAAAGGCCGGGATCGGTGCAAGGCGGGCCGCCCTGCGTGGAGAAGCGAGACCCAGGCTTGAAGGGGAGCCGGAAAGGGCGGTCTTTAAGACTTCTTCCGCACCACCGTCGGGTTGTCCGGCTGGAGCGCAAGCTTGCGGATGGTGGCTGCCCTTGCCTGCTTTGCCGGGCGCGGGGGCGTCGGCTTTTTCGTTGCCTCAGGCAACGCAGGGGCTTCCGCTTCCTTCGCCATCCGCAGCGCTTTCAGCCGCGCCACCTTTGCGTCGCTGGCCCTTCGCTCCTCGTTCATGATCGAGGCGGCGGCATGCGCGGTGCGCTCCGCCTTGTCCTGCGCATTCGGCTTCGTCGCGGTGGCTGATAATTTTGTCATGCCCTCTATATAGTGCAGCGCGAGCCGAAATCACTTCCGCTGCCGGCGGATGATTTGCCCCTTGTCTCCAAGGCCGTCAGAAGCTATCTGATGGGCATCGATCTTGACGGCCGACTTTGTCTACCCGGAGCACTTAAGCGCTCACTCCGACGAACTCTCCTAGAAATCGAGCAACACGCTTCGCCCTCGCGCTTGCAAGGACCGAAGCATTCCACCAACGATTGAAAGGAATCGTCGTGAGCACAGGTACGGTAAAATGGTTCAACAGCACCAAGGGCTTCGGCTTCATCCAGCCCGATGACGGCGGCGCGGACGCTTTCGTCCACATCTCCGCGGTCGAGCGTTCCGGCATGCAGACGCTGAACGAGGGCCAGAAGGTCTCCTACGAACTCGTCAAGGACAAGCGCTCCGGCAAGATGTCCGCCGCGAACCTTCGCGCCGTGTGATTCGCTTCCGAGATCGCCCTGACCACGGATGCACTGGCAGGGTTCTCGGTGAGGCGAGGGAGGGTCGGACACGTGTTCCGGCCCTTTTTGCTTTCTTGCTTGTTCGCAAGCCTTTCTCCAATCGAATTGTGAGGTGTTTCCATTGCAAGTTCTTGTTCGCGACAACAATGTCGATCAGGCGCTTCGAGTCCTCAAGAAGAAGATGCAGCGCGAAGGCGTGCTGCGTGAACTGAAGCAGCGCCGCGCTTACGAGAAGCCGTCGGAAAAGCGGGTGCGCGAAAAGGCGGAAGCCATCCGCCGCGCCAAGAAGCTGGCGCGCAAGCAGGCGCAGCGCGAGGGCCTGCTGCCGATGCCGAAGAAAAAGGAATTTCCGGCCCGTGGCGGCCGTCCGGGGATGCCGAGGACCGGCACTGCCGGCTGACGCTCCGCCGCAGCTTCAGAGACTGCCGGTTTCAAGTCCTCTCCCTGATCTCTCCTGCCTCAAGCATGCCGCCCGAAACCGACTCCCTTTCGGACGGTATGCTTCAAAGCTTGTGACGTTGAAGGGCAAGCGCGCGCAGAGCCGGCGTCTTGGCGTAGATATCCGCAACGCTGCACTGCAACCCAAAGCCCGGGAGGTCGATGAGATCGTCCGGGAAGATATGTTCAGATCTGGACCAGCCCAGCCCGGTCCGGGTCAGAAGGACAACTCGAATACTGCTCTGCTCGACCACGAGCACTGCGTCGCATGATGGCAGTTTCTGATATCCTTCCACTTTCACGTCGATCTTGGGACGGCCGGTCTCCAGAACAGGCTTCCAGTCGCTTGGGCTGACTACCTCCACCGCGAGATGGCAGATTGCCGTCTTGCTTACCTCTTCTTTCAGATCGGCCTCGTCCAGAACAGCCACGTCCGGCACGTAGTTTCCGCCGCCTATGATGCCGGCCTCGTCCATGACGATCGTGACCTCCCGGCATGCAAAGAGATCGGGACGGAACTTTGCAAGCGCGTCGTTGAGCAGACGCTCGATGTTCGACGCGATGACGGTGTGGGGGATGGTTGGCGTAGCCTGCATCACGAACAACTCATCGATTTGCTCCCAGGTCTCGCCCTCAGGCCTGCTTGCCACGAACTCGTCGAACGGCGAGGCGGGCAGCCGCGCTGGCGTGGAAAGTGCCGCCAGTCCCATCACCAAACCTCCAATCAAAACTCTTGTCGAACAGCTTAGCATAAAACATGCCCACCGTCTGGAGCGAGAATCTTGGACGCTTCTTCGGGTCGTTGGAAAGCGCAGCAAGCCGATGACCGCATTCCGCTCCATGACAGCCGCTTGCCGCGGGCCTTCCGCTGCGCGATAGCTGGAAAACAATCCTTCCGGTTGCGCGAGCATGGCACTCACGAAATCAAAGCGGCAGATGCGCTTGTCCGAGCGGCACGTCGCCGCCCTGCAATGCGAGATCGCCGATCCCGGCTTTCAGCCTTCTCCGGGACGGCGGCCAGCCACGGCGGATGACTATGACGAGGCCGTCGCGCAGATCATGGCCGGGGCGCCGGCGGACGATTTCTGGGTTTTCGCTTACGGCTCCCTGATCTGGAATCCGGACTTCGACTTCGTGGAGCAGCGTATCGCGCGTGCCCAAGGCTGGCGCCGCATCTTCTGCTTAGGCTGGGACTACCGCTTCCGGGGCAGCCGGGAGAAGCCCGGCCTCATGCTGGCGCTCGACCGCGGCGGAAGCTGCACCGGCGTCGTGTTCCGGCTGCCTCCCGACGCGGTCAAGGCGAACATGGACCGCCTGATACGGCGCGAGATGAGCATGGTGCCGACCGCCTTTCCGCCGCGCTGGATCGCGGTCGCTACGGCAGGCGGTCCGCTGCGGGCGCTGACCTTTGCCATGAACCGGGCGAGCGGCCGCTATGTCAGCGGGTTGAGCGACGGGGAAGTCGCCGACGTGCTGGCGACCGCGCAGGGTTTCCGCGGCTCGATGGCGGAATACCTCTTCTCCACCGTGGCCAAGCTGGAGGATCTCGGCATCCACGACCGCCACCTCTGGCGGCTCCAGGAACTCGTGGCCGACCGCATCGATGCCGTGCATGGCTCGTCTTCCGCAGGAATGACGGCCGTAGGACTGACGGCCGTTACGGAAAATGCCTTGGAGCAGCTTAAGGCAAGCACAAGAGCGGCGGAATAGAGTCGGGCGGCGCTCCAAATCTGCTCTGGCTCAGCCGTTCCCATGTCGCCGTTAGAACCTGTACCGAACCGCAATGGTCCCCGCCACGTCGTGATCGGCGGCGGCAGCGGGTTCATCGGCAGCGCGCTCACGGATGCTTTGCGCGCCCGCAGCGATCGCGTCACGCTGATCTCGCGCGAGCCGGGACCGGAGCGGATCACCTGGGCCGGCCTGGAACACGACGGGCTGCCGCCTTGCGACGCCGTGGTCAACCTGGCGGGGCAGCACATCCTGGACGTCAGGCGGCGCTGGAACGACGCCTATCGCGACGAGGTCGTGCGCTCCCGCGTGGAAACCACGCGGAAGCTTGTGCGGGCGATCAATGAAAGCGCAGCGCCGCCCGAAGTGTTCGTTTCGACGGCCGGGAAATGCTTCTACGGCACCAAGGAACTCGACGCCGGGGAAGAACACCCGGAGCTTGACGAGGATTCCCGGCCGATGGGCATCGACTTCCCGGCCGAATTGGTCGGGCAGTGGGAAGCGGCCGCCGACGGCATCGATGCAAGCCGCGTCCGCCACGTGAAGCTGCGGATCGGCGTCGTGCTCGGCCGGGTCGAGCGGAAGTCGCATCTCGGCCGCTTGTGGCAGGTCGGCCGCGCCCGCGGTTTCCTGCCGATCATCCGCCTGCCCTTCTGCCTCGGCTTCGGCTGCGTCATCGGCAAGGGCACGCAGATGCTGCCCTGGGTGCATATCGACGACATGGTGGGCATCATCCTCCATGCTCTGGACAACAGAACTGCCAGCGGACGCTACAACGCCGTTTCGCCCGGCATCGTCAGCAACCGCGACTTCATCGCCGCTTTCGCCAAGCGGCTTCGCAGGCCGGTCCTCTGGAGCGCGCCGGAAAGGCTCGTCCGCTGGATCGTGGGCGACGAACGCTCCTCGATCCTGCTGCGCGGGCAGCTGGTGCGGCCGAAACGGACCTTGGCTTCGGGCTATGTGTTCCGCTATCCCGAACTGCCGGGGGCGCTGGCAGACCTCGTCCGCATCACCTTCTGACTTGGCTCGCTGCTTGCCCTCGCCTTGACAGGAGCGCTTGCCGCGCGACTTCTCCCCCAACACGCCGAGGAGAACTTCATGTCGGAAGCAGCCCGCACCACGATCGACACAAGCGAGATCGAGCGGTTTTCGCGGCTTGCCGCGGAGTGGTGGAACCCGCGCGGCAAGTTCAAGCCGCTGCACAAGTTCAATCCGGTCCGGCTTTCCTACATCCGCGACCAAGTGGCCAAGCGCTTCGGGCGCGATCCGCACGGCGTAAAGCCGTTCGAGGGCCTGCGCTTCCTCGACATCGGCTGCGGCGGCGGCCTGCTTTGCGAGCCGATGGCGCGTCTCGGCGCTTCCGTCGTGGGCGCGGACGCCTCCGCGACCAACATCGAGGTGGCGAAGCTGCACGCCGCGCAGAGCGGGCTGACGATCGACTACCGCGCCACCACCGCGGAAGCGCTCAGCGATGCCGGCGAAACGTTCGATGTGATCCTCAACATGGAAGTGGTGGAGCACGTATCCGACGTGCCGCTGTTCCTCGCCAAGTGCGGGGAAATGGTGCGGCCCGGCGGCATCATGTTCGTGGCGACAATCAACCGCACGCTGAAAGCCTGGGCGCTCGCCATCGTCGGCGCCGAGCGCATCCTGCGCTGGCTGCCGCGCGGCACGCATTCCTACGACAAGCTGGT
>CAXTCF010000164.1:0-8666 GCA_964242945.1 uncultured Rhizobiaceae bacterium
CCAGCCCGGGTTACCCCCCCGCCGGCGCTCGCGCCGCGCTTTTCGCGCGGCCCTTGGCGGGGCCCGCGCGGCTCAAGGTGGGGGGCTAGTCGATGCAGCTCGCCACCTGGACCTATGAAGGCCCGCCGCATGTCGGCGCGATGCGGATCGCAGCCTCCATGCGCGGCGTCCACTTCGTGCTCCATGCGCCGCAGGGCGACACCTATGCCGACCTGCTCTTCACCATGATCGAGCGGCGGCAGGAGCGTCCACCCGTCACCTACACGACCTTCCAGGCCCGCGACCTCGGCAGCGACACGGCGGAACTGTTCAAGACCGCCTGCGCGGAAGCTGTCGCGCGCTTTTGCCCGGACGCGGTGCTGGTCGGCGCCTCCTGCACGGCCGAACTGATCCAGGACGATCCCGGCGGTCTCGCCAAGACCCTCGGCCTTCCCGTGCCGGTGATCCCGCTGGAACTGCCTTCCTATTCCAAGAAGGAGAATTGGGGCGCGGCCGAGACCTTCTACCGCCTCGTGCGGGCCTTCGCCCCCGCGCGGACTGAGCGCGCCCTGCCCCGCGCCCCCGGAAGAAGCTGCAACGTCCTCGGCCCGGCTTCGCTCGGCTTCCGCCACCGCGACGACATTGTGGAAGTGCGCAAGCTGCTGGAGTCCATCGGCATCACGGTCAACGTCGTGGCGCCGCTCGGCGCTTCCGTCGCTGATCTGGCGAGGCTGCCGGAGGCCGATTTCAACGTCGTGCTCTATCCCGAAATCGCCCAGGTCGCGGCGGAGTGGCTGAAGCGTGAGCATGGCCAGCCCTTCGTCGTGATTCCGCCGATCGGCGTGCTCGGCACGAAGGCCTTTCTGGCGGCGGTCGCGCAGGCTGCCGGCCTCGACCCCGCCGCGCTGCCCGATCAGTCGGCCTCGCGCCTGCCCTGGTATTCGCGCTCCGTCGATTCGACCTATCTCACGGGCAAGCGCGTCTTCATCTTCGGCGACGCCACCCACGCGGTCGCCGCCGCCCGCGTGGCGGCACGCGAACTCGGCTTCACCATCTGCGGCCTCGGCACCTTCTCGCGCGAGTTCGCCCGCGAGGTGCGCGCCGCGGCAGCCGAGTACGGCGTCGAGGCGCTGGTGAGCGACGACCAATTGGCGGTGGAAGAGGCGATCATCGCCGCGCAGCCCGAACTGGTGCTGGGCACGCAGATGGAGCGCCATGTGGCCAAGCGGCTGCGCATCCCCTGCGCCGTGATCTCCGCGCCGGTGCATGTGCAGGACTTTCCCGCCCGGTTCTCCCCCCACATGGGCTGGGAAGGCGCCAACGTGCTGTTCGACACGTTCGTCCACCCGCTGATGATGGGGCTGGAAGAGCACCTGCTCGGCCTGTTCCGCGACGACTTCGAGTTCGGCGACGGGGCCGCGCCCTCGCACCTGGCGCCGGCCGCCTCGCGCTCCGAAAAGGCCGAGTCGGCCGTCATCGAAGTGCCCGCGGCTGTTCTCAGCTGGGCGGACGAGGCCGAGCGCGAGCTGAAAAAGATACCCTTCTTCGTGCGCGGGAAGGCGCGCCGCAACACCGAGAAATTCGCAGCGGAACGGGGCCTCGCCCTGGTGACGATCGAGACGCTTTATGATGCCAAAGCCCACTTCCAGCGCTGACGCGACACCGATCCGGGTGACGCTCGTCACCCTGGACAGCCACATGGCGAGCGCCGCCGAGCGCGCGCGGGTCGTGCTCAGGCGCGAACTGCCGGGCCTGCACCTCACGCTGCACGCGGTGGCCGAGTGGGGCGGCGACTCGCTGGCCGAGGAGCGCTGCCGGCGCGACGTGGAGGCGGCCGACATCGTGGTGGCCAACATGCTCTTCCTGGAGGAGCATGTGAAAAAGGTTCAGCCCTGGCTGGAAGCGCGCCGCGAGGCCTGTGACTGCCTTGTTTCCTGTCTTTCGGCCGGCGAGATCGTGCGCACCACCAGGCTCGGCGGCTTCTCCATGAGCGGCCCGCAGGGCGGCGCCATCGCGCTCCTGAAGCGGCTGCGCGGCCCAAGAAACGAGGCGGGCAAGAAGACGCAGGCCGGCGGCCGCCAGCAGATGAAGATGCTGAAGCGCCTGCCCCAGATCCTGCGCTTCATCCCCGGCAAGGCGCAGGACGTGCGCGCCTATTTCCTGTCGCTCCAGTATCTGCTCGCCGGCTCCGACGACAACGTCGTCAACCTCGTGCGCTTCCTGGTCGGACGCTATGCGGCGGGGCCGCGCCAGGCGCTTCGCGCGCGGGTGCAGGCCGCACCGCCGCTCTGCTATCCCGACACCGGGCTCTACCATCCCGACCTGCCCGGCCGCATCGGCGAAGATTTTTCGGCCGTGCTGAAGGTTCAGCAAAAGCGGGCGCAGGCCGGCACGGTCGGGTTGCTGGTGATGCGGTCCTACGTGCTGGCCGGCAACTCCGCGCATTACGACGGCGTGATCCGCGCGCTGGAAGCCCGGGGTCTGAAGGTCGTGCCCGCCTTTGCCAGCGGGCTGGACGCCTGCCCGGCCATCGAGCGCTTCTTCCTCGACAGAGCGGGCCGTCCGGTGGTGGACGCCGTGGTGTCGCTCACCGGCTTCAGCCTCGTCGGCGGCCCGGCCTACAACGACTCGAAGGCCGCGGAAGCGATGCTGGCGCGGCTCGACGTGCCCTATCTCGCGGCTTTCGCCATCGAGTTCCAGAGCCTCGAAGCATGGCGCGCGGGCGACCAGGGCCTGACCCCGGTCGAGACCACCATGATGGTGGCGATCCCCGAAATCGACGGCGCCAGCAACCCGATGCTGTTCGGCGGCCGTTCCTCCTCCGCCAAGGGCTCGCGCGACATGGCTTCCGAGCCCGAACGCGCAAAAATGCTGGCCGCCCGCGTGGCGAAGCTCGTCGCTTTGCGGAAAACCCCGCGCGAAAACCGCAAACTTGCGATCGTGCTGTTCAACTTCCCGCCTAACGGCGGCGCGACCGGCACCGCGGCCTACCTTTCGGTGTTCCGCTCGTTGTGGAACACGCTGCGGGCGCTGAAGCGCGAAGGCTACGCGGTCGAGCTTCCCGCTTCGCCCGAGTCCTTACGCGAAAAGATCCTGGGCGGTAATGCGGGCTTCCTCGGCCAGCCCGCCAACGTGGTCGCCCGCGTTTCCGCCGACCGGCTCGTTTCGGGTGAGCCGCATCTGGCCGAGATCGAGAAGCAGTGGGGCCCCGCGCCCGGCCGCCACCAGAGCGACGGCCGCTCGGTCTTCGTGCTGGGCGAGCGTTTTGGAAACGTGCTGGTCGGCGTGCAGCCCGCCTTCGGCTACGAAGGCGACCCGATGCGGCTGCTCTTCGAGAAGGGGTTCGCGCCGACTCATGCCTTTGCCGCCTTCTACCGCTACCTGCGCGAAGACTTCTGCGCCGACGCCGTGCTGCATTTCGGCACGCACGGCGCGCTGGAGTTCATGCCGGGCAAGCAGGCCGCGCTCTCCGCCGACTGCTGGCCGGACCGGCTGATCGGCGACCTGCCCAACATCTATCTCTACGCCGCCAACAACCCGTCCGAAGGCACGATCGCCAAGCGCCGGGCCAACGCCGTGCTGGTCTCCTATCTCACCCCGCCGGTCTCGCACGCCGGCCTTTACCGCGGCCTCGCCGACCTGAAGTCCGCGCTCGACCGTTTTCGCGCGCTCGCCCCCGAAGCGGTCGAGGAGCGCAAGCGGCTCGCGGCTTCGATCCGCGCGCAAGGCGAAGCGCTTGACCTCTTGGCGGAAGAAGCGGCTTGGCCGGATGTGCCGGAAGCCGAGATCACCGACCTTGTCGCGCGCGTCGCGGAACTGGAGGAGACGCTGATCCCGCATGGGCTTCACGTCGTCGGCGAGCCTCCGTCGGAGGAAGAGCGCGCCGACCTCGTCCAGGCCATCGCCGAAGCCTCGCACGGCGTGATGCTGCCCCGGCCGCTGGCTCTGCGCCTTGCGCGTGGCGAAGCGGCAGAGGTCGCCCTCAAAGCGGAAGGGCTCTCCGGCGACGAGAAGCTGGCGGATGCCGCGCGCCAGCTTGAGCCGACCGCGAGACTGCTCGGCATGGATCACGAACTCGACGCCCTCATCCGCGCGCTCGACGGCCGCTACATCCGCCCTGTCGCCGGCGGCGACGTGATCCGCGCGCCATCGATCGTGCCGACGGGGCGCAACCTGCACGGCTTCGACCCCTTCCGCCTGCCCTCCGCCTTCGCGGTGGCCGATGGCCGCGCCCAGGCCGAACGGCTGCTGGAGCGCCACAGGCAGGATTTCGGCGCCCTGCCGGAGTCCGTGGCCCTGGTGCTCTGGGGCACGGACAACATGAAGAGCGAGGGTGGGCCGATTGCCCAGGCGCTGGCGCTGCTGGGCGCCAGGCCGCGCTTCGACTCCTACGGGCGGCTGGCAGGCGCCGACCTTCTCCCGCTCGAAGAACTCGGCCGCCCGCGCATCGACGTGGTGATGACGCTTTCCGGCATTTTTCGCGACCTGCTGCCTCTGCAAACCAAGCTTCTGGCGGAAGCAAGCCTGCTCGCCGCCACGGCCGATGAGCCTCATGAGAAGAATTTCGTGCGCAGGCATGCGCTCGCCTATGCGGCCGAGCACGGCTGCACCCTGGAGAAGGCGGCGCTGCGCGTCTTCTCCAATGCCGCAGGCGCCTATGGCTCCAACGTCAATCACCTCATCGACAGCGGCTGCTGGGGCGACGAGGACGAGCTGGCAGAGGCTTATCTCGCCCGCAAATGCTTCGCCTATGGCCGCGACGGGCAGCCGGAGCGCCAAGCGGCGCTGCTCGGCTCCGTGCTGAAGGACGTGTCGGCGGCCTACCAGAACCTCGAATCGGTCGAACTCGGCATCACCACGGTGGACCACTATTTCGACACGCTGGGCGGCATCAGCCGCGCAGTGAAGCGGGCCGGCGGCGAAACGGTGCCGGTCTATGTCGGCGACCAGACGCGCGGCCCCGGCAAGGTGCGCAGCCTGGCCGAGCAGGTGGCGCTGGAGTCGCGCACCCGCACGCTGAACCCGAAATGGTACGAGGGCCTGCTCGCCCACGGCTACGAAGGCGTGCGCCAGATCGAGGCGCATGTGACCAACACCATGGGCTGGTCGGCGACGACGGGCCAGGTCGCGCCCTGGATCTACAAGGACATCTCCGAGACCTTCGTGCTCGACGACGCCATGCGCCGGCGGATGGCCGACATGAACCCGCGCGCCACGGCAAAACTCGCCAACCGCCTGATCGAAGCGCACGAGCGCTCCTACTGGCAGCCCTCGCCGGAAATGCTGGAGCGCCTGCGCGAGGCCGGCGAGGAACTGGAAGACCGCATGGAAGGCGTGGAGGTTGCCGCAGCATGAATGTTTTCACGCATCCCAAGAACCTGCGCGCGGCCATGCGCGAAGATGGCGAAGGCAGCGTCCAGGTGGCGCTCGACCCCGCGGTGCGGATCGAGACGGCGAAGGTTTTCGCCATCTACGGCAAGGGCGGCATCGGCAAGTCCACGACCTCCTCGAACCTGTCGGTCGCCTTCTCCAAGCTGGGCAAGCGCGTGCTCCAGATCGGCTGCGACCCCAAGCACGACTCGACCTTTACGCTCACAAAATCGCTGATCCCCACCGTCATCGACATCCTGGAGCAGGTCGATTTCCACACGGAGGAGCTGCGCGCCGACGACTTCGTGTTCGAGGGCTACAACGGCGTGCGCTGCGTGGAGGCCGGCGGGCCGCCGGCGGGCACGGGCTGCGGCGGCTACGTGGTCGGGCAGACGGTCAAGCTGCTCAAGGAGCATCACCTGCTCGAAGACACCGACGTGGTGATCTTCGACGTGCTGGGCGACGTGGTCTGCGGCGGCTTCGCCTCGCCGCTCCAGCACGCCGAGCGCGCGCTGGTGGTGGCGGCCAACGACTTCGACTCGATCTTCGCGATGAACCGCATCGTCGCGGCCATCAAGGCGAAGTCGAAGAACTACCAGGTGCGCCTCGGCGGGGTGATCGCCAACCGCTCCAAGGACACCGACCAGATCGACCGCTTCAACGCGGCCATCGGCCTCAAGCGCCTCGCCCACATCCCCGACCTCGACGCGGTGCGCCGCTCGCGGCTGAAGAAGGCGACGCTGTTCGAGATGGAGCCCAGTCCCGAAGTGGTCGCGGTGCAGGCGGAATATATGCGGCTCGCTCAGAATCTCTGGAACGGCGGGGAAGCGCTCGACGCCAACCCGATGAAGGACCGCGAGATCTTCGATTTCCTGGGGTACGACTGATGCTGGGCGAGGCCTATCTCGAACGCCGCGGCGAAATCCAGACCTATTTCGACCGCACCGCCGTGGAAAGCTGGAAGCGCTTCGCGACCGAGGCGCCGTTAGGGCGCATCCGCGCCTCCGTGCGCGAGGGCCGGGGAAAAATGCGCGCCGCGATGCTGGCGATGCTGCCCCAAAATCTTGCCGGCTGGCGGGTGCTGGACGCCGGCTGCGGCACCGGCGCGATGAGCGCCGAGCTCGCCCGCCGCGGTGCCGAGGTGCTGGGCATCGACCTCGCGCCGGAGATCGTGCGCTTCGCCACAGAGGCGCTGCCGCCCGACATAGACCGCGCGAAAGTGCGCTTCGAGGCCGGCGACATGCTGGCCGCGAGATACGGCACCTTCGATGCCGTCGTCGCGATGGACTCGCTGATCCACTACGCGCCGGCGGACGCGGCCGCCGCGCTTGCGGCGCTTGCCGAGCGGACGGCGGAAACAATCGTCTTCACCTTTGCGCCCAAGACCCCCGCTTTGGCGGTGATGCACGCCGCCGGGCGCCTGTTTCCCCGCGCCAACAAGGCGCCGGCGATCCAGCCCGTCGCCCCGCGCGTCCTGGCCAAGCGGCTCGCCGAAGCCGTCGCGCCGCTCGGCTGGCATGTCGGCCGCACGGAGCGCGTGTCGCACGGCTTCTACACGTCGCAGGCGATGGAGCTTGTCCGGTCATGAGGGGCGCGGCGCTGGCACAAGCCTGGACCCGGCTCGGCAGCCGCTACCTGCCCTTCGCCGATGCCGCGACGCCCGAACTGCCGCTTGGGCGCCTGATCCGCCTGTCGCTGTTCCAGGTTTCGGTCGGCATGGCCATGGTGCTGCTCACCGGCACGCTGAACCGCGTGATGATCGTGGAACTCGGCGTGCCGGCCTTTGTGGTCGCAATCATGGTGGCGCTGCCGATCGTGTTTGCGCCGGCGCGCGCGCTGATCGGCCACCGCTCGGACAACTACCGCTCCTTCCTCGGCTGGCGCCGGGTGCCCTTCATCTGGATGGGCACGCTGCTCCAGTTCGGCGGCTTCGCCATCATGCCGTTTGCCCTGCTGGTGTTGTCCGGCGGGGGTGCCGCGGCGCTGCCGCTTGCCGGCGAGATCGGCGCGGCGCTTGCCTTCCTGCTGGTCGGCGCCGGCCTTCATACCACGCAGACCGCCGGCCTGGCGCTCGCCTGCGACCTTTCCACGGAAGAAAGCCGGCCGCGCGTCGTGGCGCTGCTCTACGTCATGCTGCTCGTCGGCATGCTGCTCAGCGCGCTGGTCTTTTCCCTCGCGCTCGCCGACTACAGTCCGGTGCATCTGATCCAGGTCGTCCAGGGCGCGGCGCTCACCACCATGGCGCTGAACCTCGTCGCTCTGTGGAAGCAGGAAGCGCGCAACCCGGCAAAGACGGCCTTCCACGAGGCGCGGCCGGCCTTCGCCGAGGCTTGGGGCGCCTTTTCCGCCTCGCCGCGCGCCAAGCGGCTGCTGGCCGCCGTGGCGCTCGGCACGGCTGCCTTCTCCATGCAGGACGTGCTGCTCGAACCCTATGGCGGGCAGGTGCTGCACTTGAGCGTCGGCGCGACCACGCTGCTCACCGCTTTGCTTGCCGGCGGCACGCTGCTTGGGCTGACACTCGCCGCGCGCGGCCTGAAAGCCGGCATCGATCCCTGCCGGCTGGCGGCTCTCGGCGCGCTTTGCGGCATCCCCGCCTTCTCGCTGGTGGTCGGCTCGGCCCCCTTCGGCTCGCCCGGCATGTTCCGCGCAGGCGCGGCGCTGATCGGCTTCGGCGGCGGGCTGTTCTCCGTGGGCATGCTGACGGCCGCGATGGATCTTGCGCGCAACACGCAGAGCGGCATCGTGCTCGGCGCCTGGGGCGCGGCGCAGGCGACAGCGGCGGGCCTCGGCGTCGGCATCGGCGGGCTCCTGCGGGACGGCGTAGCGGCCTTGGGCGCGAAGGGCGCGCTTGGACCCGCCTTCGCCGTGCCGGAGGCGTCCTACGGCGTGGTCTATCACCTGGAAATACTGCTGCTTTTCGCAACCCTCGTCGCGGTCGGCCCGCTGGTGCGCTACGCGCCGGCCGCCGAGGCGGGGAACGGGCGGCGCTTTGGACTGGCGGAAATGCCGGGCTGAACCCGGCGAACGGATGGAGGAAACCCGATGGGCGCCCTCCCCGGATACATCGACGGAGCGCAGCTCGCGCTTTACGTCTTCTTTGCCTTCTTCGCGGGGCTGATCTTCTGGCTGCGCCGCGAGGACCGGCGCGAGGGCTACCCGCTGGAGTCGGACCCGACCGGCCTCCGGCGCAAGCCGGGAGTCCTGCTCTACCCCCGCAGGAAGACCTACCTCCTTCGGGACGGCTCTACCTACTCCACGCCGAACCTCGCCGGCGACCAGCGGCCGGGCGCTGCGCGGCGCGCGGCGCCCTGGCCCGG
>CAXTCF010000165.1:0-8550 GCA_964242945.1 uncultured Rhizobiaceae bacterium
TGAAGTCCATGTCGCCGAGATGGTCCTCGTCGCCGAGGATGTCGGACAGCACCGCGAAGCGCTCGCCTTCCTTGATCAGGCCCATGGCGATGCCCGCCACCGGCTTGGCGATCGGCACGCCGGCGTCCATCAGCGCGAGTGCCGCGCCGCAAACGGTCGCCATCGAGGAGGAACCGTTGGATTCGGTGATCTCGGACACGACACGCACGGTATAGGGGAACTGCTCCGCCTTCGGCAGCACCGGGTGGATAGCCCGCCAGGCAAGCTTGCCGTGGCCGATCTCGCGGCGGCCGGGCGAGCCCATGCGGCCGGTCTCGCCCACGGAATAGGGCGGGAAGTTGTAGTGCAGCAGGAAGGTTTCCTTGTAGGTGCCCGTCAGGCTGTCGATGAACTGCTCGTCCTCGCCGGTGCCGAGCGTGGCCACCACCAGCGCCTGCGTCTCGCCGCGAGTGAAGAGAGCGGAGCCGTGGGTGCGCGGCAGGATGCCGGCCTCGGAGACGATCGGGCGCACGGTCTTCAGGTCACGGCCGTCGATGCGGGTGCCGGTGTCCAGGATGTTCCAGCGCACGATCTTGGACTGGAGTTCCTTGAAGGAGGCCGCGACTTCCTCAGCCGTCCAGCGGCGGACTTGCAGGCCTTCGTCGTTCTCGGTGGAGGCCGCGAAGTGCGCCTTGACCTTGGCCTTGACGGCATCGACCGCGGTGTAGCGGGTCTGCTTGACCGTGTTCTTGTAGGCCTCGCGCAGGTCGCCCTCGGCCATGTCCAGGATCTCCTTTTCGAGATCGGACAGGGAAACCGGCTGGAAGTCGCGCGGCTCCTTGGCGGCTACCTCGGCGAGCTTGATGATCGCGTTGATGACGGGCTGAAAACCCTTGTGGCCGAACATCACGGCCCCTAGCATCACATCCTCAGGCAGTTCCTGCGCTTCCGACTCCACCATCAGAACGGCTTCGGAGGTGCCGGCCACCACGAGGTCTAGCTTGGACTCCGGCATCTCGTCGAGGTGCGGGTTGAGCACATACTGGCCGTTGATCCAGCCGACGCGCGCGCCGCCGACCGGGCCCATGAAGGGCACGCCCGACAGGGTGAGAGCGGCTGAGGTCGCGACGATCGCCACGATGTCCGGATCGTTTTCCATGTCGTGCTGGACGACGGTCACGATCACCTGCGTGTCGTTCTTGTAGCCTTCGGCGAAGAGCGGGCGGATCGGGCGATCGATCAGGCGGGAAACCAGCGTTTCCTTTTCCGAAGGCCGGCCCTCGCGCTTGAAGTAGCCGCCAGGGATTTTCCCTGCGGCAAAAGTCTTTTCCTGGTAGTTGACGGTGAGCGGGAAGAAGTCCTGGCCCGGCTTCTGCGTGTGCGCCGAAACAACGGTCGCGAGCACGACGGTTTCGCCGTAGGTCGCGAGCACGGCGCCGTCGGCCTGGCGCGCGATCTTGCCGGTTTCCAGCGTCAGCGGACGCCCGCCCCACTCGATTTCCACTTTGTGATGAGAAAACATTCTTTTGTCTTTGTCCTCTATGGGACGGTCGCGCATCCCCATGATGCGTGAATCTGCCGTCCCCGGCTTCACTTGCGGGGGAGCCACGGGCAAGACAGCGGGAGGTCCGTTGGTCGGGCAGGCGCTGCGCTCTTCACGAGCCAGGGCCTCCTGCAATCCTGCCCCATGACCTCTGGAGTTGTTTGCACAACTCCAAAATCCCCAGGGCTGCCCTCCCTATCGGCCTGAATGCCGAAGCGGAGGGCTTTGGTTTCCGGATAGGAATCTCTCCTTGTCCGGATAGAAGACCGGCGGAGCTTCAAGCGAAGCCCCGCCGGTGAAAGCACTCAAAAACTCAACGGCGCAGGCTGAGTCTTTCGATGAGCGTCTGGTAGCGGCCTTCTTCCCTGCCCTTGAGGTAATCGAGAAGGCGGCGGCGCTGCGACACGAGCTTCAAAAGGCCACGGCGGGAGTGGTTATCCTTTTTGTGGTCCTTGAAATGCTCGGTCAGATTCTTGATGCGCTCCGACAGGATGGCCACCTGGACTTCCGGCGAGCCGGTGTCGCCCTTGGCGGTGGCGTATTCCTTTAAAAGTTCCTGCTTGCGCTCAGGCGTGATCGACATCGGATGATCCTTCTGATTGGAGATGTTCTTGAGACGCCTGCGGCCGGGATGTCGTCCAGCGGAGGCCGGGGTGCACGGCAGGGCCCTCAGAAGGGCTTCGCGCGATGCTGGCGCGCATATAGGCGAGACGCCGGCAAATTGCCAGAAGATTCAGACCCCGTTTTATAACTCGCTCGGGTCGGTCCAGCGGCTCTTTTCGGCCCTCACTTCGTCGCCGATCCTCGCCGATGCTTCCGGCATCGACTGCGGTCGGCTTCTCGCGAGAGCACGAAAATCCCTCGCCGGCCCTCCGCCGACGAGTTATAAAACGGGGTCTCAGAGCTTCCCCGCGTCCCGCGAGCCTGATGAAAACCGCAGCCACTTCTTCTTGCGGAAATACACGATCAGGCCGACCGCGACGGCGGCCATGAGAAGAAGGGCGGCGGGGTAGCCGTAAGCGGCTTCCAGTTCCGGCATGTTCCAGGGCGAGGCGTGCGGGTCGAAGTTCATGCCCCAGATGCCGGCCAGGAAGGTCAGCGGGATGAAGATCGCCGACACGATGGTGAGAAAGCCGATCGTGTCGTTGGTGCGCGCCTGCGCCAGCGCGAGGTCGATCTCGATCAGGCCGGTCAGCGTGTCGCGAAAGGTTTCCAGGGTCTCGATCAGGCGCACGGCATGGTCCAGCGTGTCGGAAAGGAACAGCTTGGTCTCAGCCGTGACCAGGGGGCTGTCCGTGCGGCCCAGACCGGCCAGCGCGTCGCGCAGCGGCCAGAGCGTGCGCTTCATCAGCACGACGTCGCGCCGCATCTTGTGCAGTTCGAGAACGCGCCGGTTGTTGATGTCGGGTGCGTTGAACACGGCATCCTCGGTGCCGTCCACGCCTTCGCCGATGGCGTCGATGACGGGAAAGAAGCTGTCCACGATGGCATCGATCAGCGTGTAGGCGAGGAAGTCGCCCTTGCGCTCGCAAAGCGGGGAGCCGCCCTTGATGCGCCGCCGCACGGCGTCGAACGGGTCGCCCGGCCGCTCCTGGAAGGTGACCACGAAGTGCTCGCCGATGAACAGCGAGATCTGCTCCTGCCGGCGCGAGGCGACCTCGTCGATCATGGAAACGACGATGAAAACCGATTTCTCATAGAAGTCGGCCTTGGGGCGCTGGCCGGTGTTGACGGCGTCCTCCAGGGCGAGAGGGTGGAGGCCGAACAGTTCGCCGACATCCTCAAGCAGGTCGATGTCGGCGAGGCCGACGCAGTCCAGCCAGAGCAGCGGGTAGTCTTTCTGCTTTTCCTCCACGACCTCCAGCGAAACACCGTTGAGGAACTCCGCTCTGCCCGGCGCGATCAGCGTCAGGTTGAGCGTCGTGGGCAGCGCATGCGGGTTGGCAACCAGCGTGCCGGGTGCCGCCCCGACCGGCGGACGCATGCGCTGCCTGCGGCGCGGTATTTCCGTGCCGGCGAGGCTGCCTTCGTCTGGCGCCCGCGTCTCGCTCATCCCGCGAACACGCGCTTCGGCTTGAACATCCCGGCTTCCACCGCGCCGATGGCGACCAGCTTGCCCCTGGCGGTGGCGCAGGCCTCGTCGGCATTGGCCGGCGCGTCGCGCCCGCGCACGATCACCGCATTGCCGAGCCGGATCTTTTGGGCCGCTTCGTCGGAAAGCGCCACCTGCGGCAGGTCTTCGAGACCGGCCGACGTGTCCAACAGGAAGCCGTCCACACCCTCAAAACTCTCCGCGCGCTCCCCGCCTTTGTCGCCGCTGACGCTTACAAGCTCGGCAAGCGGCACGAGGTCTTCTTCCGTGAAGGGCGCCACCTCCACGCGGCGCAGGTCCGCGATGTGGCCGAAGCAGCCGAGGTCTCGGCCCATGTCGCGGGCCAGCGACCTGACATAGGTGCCCTTGCCGCATTCCACCTCGAACACCGTGCGGTCCGGGTCGGATGCATCCACGATGTCGAAGCGGGCGATCTCGATCTCGCGCGGGCTGATCTCCACCATCTCGCCCCCGCGCGCCAGGTCATAGGCGCGCTGCCCCGCGATCTTGACGGCCGAGAACTGGGGCGGGGTCTGCAAGATGACGCCGGTGTAGTTCGGCAGAGCCGAGCGGATCGCCTCGATGCCGGGCCGGTGATCGGAGGAACGCGTCACCTCGCCTTCCATGTCGTCGGTCGTGCGCTCAGCCCCCCAGGCAACGGTGAAGCGATACACCTTTGCGCCGTCCTGCACGTAGGGCACGGTCTTCGTGGCCTCGCCCAGCGCGATCGGCAGCATGCCGGAGGCCAGGGGATCGAGCGTGCCGGCATGGCCCGCCTTTTCCGCGTTGAACAGCCATTTGACCTTCGACACCGCGTCCGTCGAACCCAGGCCTGCCGGCTTGTCGAGGATCAGCCAGCCTGAGACCGGACGCCCCTTCCTCTTGCCCCTGCGGCCCATCAGTTCTCCTCGTTTTCACGGGGTTCAGCCCCGTCGAGATCGCGCGCCACTTCGGGCGAGCGCAGGAGCTTGTCGATGCGGGCCATGTTATCGAACGAGGTGTCGAGCCGGAAGCGGAACTCCGGCATGTACTTCATCTGGCGCAGCGCCGGTGACGTACGCCCGCGGATGAACTTCGCGTGGCGGTTCAGCGCCTCGATCACAGCCTCATCGTCTTTGGCGGCAAGCGGGGACACGAAGGCCGTGGCGATCTTCAGGTCAGGCGACATGCGGACTTCGCCGACCGAGATCACCGTTCCTGCGATCAGATCGTCCTGCAACTCGCCGCGCCCGAGCATGTCGGCCAACGCATGGCGCACCTGCTCGGCAACGCGCAACTGGCGCTGCGAAGGTCCTTTGTTGGATTGCGTGGCCATGACGGCTTGAAAACTTCCGAGAAGGGGATTGGTTCGGGTTGAACCTTGGAGCGCGGCGCAATGCAGTAAAGCGGCGTCATGGTCAAGCGCCCCTTGATCATCAACAACTGCCTTGAGACTGATGTTCCTTTCGGTAGCGCGTCTGCGCGACTCCGAACTGTGGGACACATTCTGGACGCTTCGCAGCAGTCGTGAATTGCAAGGTCGAGCTGCTGACTCGATCCGTTGCGCCGACATAGTGCCATGTTTCGGGTCGGCTGCCGCGTGGGAACTCGATTTCACGGGCACCGACAAAGCCGGAATGGAAGCCGATGACATTTGGGTGGGAGTTGCCGGATGCGGAGATCAAGGTCGCAGTGCTTCCTCCGAGAACTGCGATCCATCCCTCCGGCGTCGTGTACAGGCTGACGTGATCGGCCGGACCCCATTCTTCCCACATGGAATGCGTGACCGAGCCGAACGGCGTCTTGACTACGATCTCCCGCCAGCCCTGCCGCAATTGAACCCGCGCTTCCACCGACGGGATCGACAAGGGCACCGAAGTGCTAGAGCATCGGACGGCTAATCGCACGCAGTCTGCCGGCCGGGGGCGGGTGCCGAGCTTTGTTGTTGGCCTCGGCCGGGCAACAGCCCGACGCTCGCCCACCGCCTAGCCTGCATCCCACCCCCAACCGCCAGCCTGCATCCGATTAACCGTCCGATGCTCTAGCGATGGGAACGAGATAGCCGTAAACGAAGGTTCCAATCGCGATGCCCACAATGCTGGCGGCAGCGATGCCGATGGCCTTGAAAGCCTTGCCGCTCAAGCCGTTGCGCGCATTGTTGATAATAAGTCAGCCATACCGCTCGCTTCTTGGGATACGAGAGGTGATGTGGCTCCGAAGCCGCCATCGGGGGCGACTGACGCGACCGACCTTAAGCTCCAGTGCCATCAACCGCCTTTGCGGCGGGTGAGGATTTCAGCCGCCAGTTTTTCAATCCTGGCTTCCAGTCGGTTCGACAAGGAGTCGCGAACAAAGGTGGTGAGAAGCTTCAGCTGAGCGTCATGCTCGGTCACGCTTTTCCGCAGTTCGGCTACGTCCTCACGCAACGCGCGGTTTTCCCGCTCAAGCCTTTCCACGGTTTGCTGAAGGCCGACAATGCTGCGGGCAAGCTCCCAGGCGCGCCGCGGCGTGAGCCAATCCGGCCAAAACCCTTTTCCGCCCGGCTGCGAACCGGGAAGATCAGCCATTCACAAGGCCTTCGATCAGCGCCCTTGTGTCGCGTTGAGAAGCGCCGAGTTCCGCCATGCCGGCAAGGAAGTCGCGGTTGAATTCGCGGCTCTCCGCCAGTTCGCCTTCCAAAGCGCGGTTCGTGTGTTTCAGGCTTTCCAAGGCAGCGTCGAAGATCAGCGCAATGAACGCATCGCGTCCGCCGGCGCGAGCCTCCAGTTCGGCGAGTTTGGCATCGTCGAGGAAGCGGTCCGCCTGCGCGAGGGCGGCGATCTCCTCCAGCGTGAGTTCGCTGCCAGCAGCGTTTTCCGAAGTAGGAAGGGAGACAGACACCTCCATTCCGGACATCGTTTTCTCCTTTAACTCCCGTCCGGAGGATCACGGCTCCGGACGGCGATTTATATGCGACTGCCTAGGCGGCGAGTCGCCCAGAACGATTGTCACAGCGTCCGCGCCACCATCTCCACGCGGAAGCACTCGATGATGTCGCCCTCGCGAAGATCCTCGTAGTTCTGGAAGGCCATGCCGCATTCCTGGCCGACCGGCACTTCCGGCACCTCGTCCTTGAAGCGCTTCAGCGTCTTCAGCGTGCCTTCGTGGATCACCACGTTGTCGCGGATCAGCCGCACGCCGGCGCCACGTTCCACGCGGCCTTCGGTGACGCGGCAGCCCGCGATCTTGCCGACCTTGGTGATGTCGAAGACCTGGAGGATCTCCGCATTGCCGAGGAAGGTTTCGCGGCGCTCCGGCGAGAGCAGCCCGGACATCGCCTGCTTCACGTCATCCACGAGGTTGTAGATGATGTTGTAGTAGCGGATCTCCAGTCCGGCGGCCTCGGCAGCCGTCCGCGCCTGCGCGTTGGCCCGGACGTTGAAGCCGATCATCGCGGCGCCGGACGTTTCGGCAAGCGACACGTCCGTTTCCGTGATGGCGCCGGCGCCTGAGTGGACGATGCGCGCGCGCACCTCGTCCGTGCCGAGCTTGTCCAGCGCCGCCACGATCGCTTCCACCGAGCCGGACACGTCCGCCTTGATGACCAGCGGGAACTCTTTCAGCCCGCTGTTCTGGAGCTGGCTCATCATCTGCTCCAGCGAGCCGCGCTGGCCGGCATGGCGGGCCACGGCTTTGTCACGCGCGAGTCTTTGACGATACTCCGTGATCTCGCGGGCCCGCGCCTCGTCGTTGACCACCGCGAAGCGGTCGCCGGCGCGCGGCGTGCCGCTGATGCCGAGGATCTCCACCGGGGTGGACGGCAGCGCTTCTTCCAGCACCTCGCCCTGGTCGTCGATCAGCGCGCGGACGCGGCCCCATTCGTTGCCGGCCACCAGGATGTCGCCGGGCAGCAGCGTGCCCGTCTGCACCAGGACGGTCGCCACAGGGCCGCGTCCCTTGTCGAGCTTGGCCTCGATGACCACGCCTTCCGCGGTGCGCTCGGGGTTGGCCTTGAGGTCGAGCACCTCGGCCTGGAGCAGGATGGCTTCCAGCAGCTTGTCGAGGCCGGCGCCCGTCTTGGCCGAGACCTCCACGTCCAGCGTTTCGCCGCCCATCGACTCCACGAAGACCTCGTGGCGCAAGAGGTCGGAACGGATCTTCTGCGGATTGGCCGTCGGCTTGTCCACCTTGTTGATGGCCACGATGATCGGCACCTTCGCCGCCTTGGCGTGGCTGATCGATTCGATCGTCTGCGGCATCACGCTGTCGTCCGCCGCCACGACCAGGATGGCGATGTCGGTCGCCTGCGCGCCGCGGGCGCGCATCGCCGTGAACGCTGCGTGGCCGGGCGTGTCGATGAAGGTGATCTTCGACCCGTTCTTCTCGACCTGGTAGGCGCCGATATGCTGGGTGATGCCGCCCGCCTCGCCGGATACGACGTTGGCGTTGCGGATGGCGTCGAGCAGCGAGGTCTTGCCGTGATCGACATGGCCCATGATGGTGACGACTGGGGGCCGCGACTCCATGTCCTCCGGACGGTCGGCGATGTCGAAGAGGCCTTCCTCGATGTCCGACTCCGCCACGCGCCGCACGGTGTGGCCGAATTCGGTCGCCACCAGTTCGGCCGTGTCGGCGTCGATCACGTCGCCGGGCTTCATGATCTGGCCCTGCTTCATGAAGTACTTGACGATGTCCACGGCCCGTTCGGCCATGCGGGACGCCAGGTCCTGTATGGTGATCGTCTCCGGGATCGTCACCTCGCGCACGATCTTCTCGCGCGGCTGCTCGTACATCGCGCGCTTGAACTTCTCCTGCCGCCGCCGCATGGCCGAAAGCGAGCGCCCGCGGGCATCGCTGTCGTCGGTGGCGGCCGAAACCGTCAGCTTGCCGCGCCGCCGGTCTTCCTCGGTTTTCGGGCGTGCCGGAACGCGGGCCGCGTCGGGCCGGGCGGCCGGACGGCGCGCGGCCGGGGCGGAGG
>CAXTCF010000166.1:0-8532 GCA_964242945.1 uncultured Rhizobiaceae bacterium
CGTCAACCCCTTCGAGGACGAACCGGAACTCGACCGCTTAGGCGCTCAGGAGCCATCTGCCGGCGACGAGTCGTTCGAATGGGAGGAGTCCAGGCCGAAAAAGCGGCGCCTCAGTGGCCTCGTCGCTGCGGTGCTGGCGCTTGCCGTGCTGGGCGGCGGCGCCTACGCCGTTTGGCTGAACGGGGACGAGTTCCAGAAGCTGACGGGCATCACCCTGCCTGCGCTGCCAGGCATGCAGGCGAGTCAGACAACGCCCGCACGGACGCCCTCCGGCAGTGCGGCTCCGGAGGAAGGCACCGATGCCGGCGAGGAGGGCGAACCAGCCGTCGCGCCCGCGGCGCAGCCGTCACCGGCGCCGCAGGAAACCGCTGTGGCAACAGCGCCGGCCCAACCCGCAACCCCGCCCAAGTTCACCCAGCGGCTCGACGCCGGGGGGCGGGAAAGCGATGCCGGTCCTGCCGGCGGGCGGAACGCGGTCGGCGAAGCCACGTCGGTCGCGCCGCTGACACCGCCCGCCGCAGCAGGAAACAGCGCGCAGCCGGCCGCTCCGGCGGCAGCGGCGCCAGCGCAGCCCGCGACGCCGCCGGCGGCAGGCCAGACCGTTCTCGTCGGGCAGCGCGCGATCTTCTATGAGGAGCGCACCAGCGCGGCACCCGGCTCGGCGGAAACCGGCAACATCGTCTGGTCCACGGTGCAGGAGTCGCCCGGCGGCGACCTGCCGCCCGAAATGGCAATCCGCGCCGAAGCGACGATCCCCGGCAAGGACCTGCAACTGCGCATGACCATCCGGCGCAACGCCGACCGCACGCTGCCGGCCTCCCACATCATCGAGATGATCTTCCTGTCGCAGAACGCGACCGGGCCGGAGGCCATCGACACCGTGCTGCGCGTTTCCATGAAGGGCACCGAGCAGGACCCCGGCAGCCCGCTTCTCGGCAACGCCGCAAAGATCGCCGACGGCTACTTCCTGCTGGCGCTGGACGACGGCAAGGGTCAGGTCGCCGCCAACCTCGCCATGCTGCGCCAGCAGGACTGGATAGACATCCCTGTTGTCTACAAGTCCGGCCGCCGCGCGCTGTTCACCATGGAAAAAGGCATCCCCGGCGAAAAGGTGTTCAACGACGCGCTGGCAGCCTGGCAGCAGAGCACCAACGGCTGATTTCCGGCATAAAGCAAAGCCGCCGGGCAGGAATTGCCGGCGGCTTTGAGCCTTTTCGCGGAACTTGCAGAAAAACGTCAGGCGTGCGCCGGTTCGCTGTCGATCACGCGCAACGACTGGGCCTGCCGCTTGGCGGCTTCGCGCACGGCGTCCTGCACCTTCTCGAAAGCGCGCACCTCGATCTGGCGCACGCGCTCGCGGCTGATGCCGAACTCCGACGAAAGCTCTTCCAGCGTCATCGGATCTTCCGCCAAGCGACGCGCCTCGAAGATGCGGCGCTCGCGGTCGTTCAGGACGGCAACCGCGCCAGCCAGCATGCCGCGCCGGTTTTCCAGCTCGTCCTGCTCGGCGAGGATCTGCTCCTGCGTCGCGCTGTCGTCCACCAGCCAGTCCTGCCACTCGCCGGATTCGCCTTCCGTCGCGCGGATCGGCGCGTTGAGCGAAGCGTCGCCGCTCAAACGCCGGTTCATGGAGATCACGTCCTCCTCCGGAACGTTGAGGCGGGTAGCGATCTCCTTCACCTGATCGGGGCGAAGATCACCCTCGTCCAGCGCCTGAATCTTGCCCTTCACCTTGCGCAGGTTGAAAAACAAGCGCTTCTGGTTCGCCGTGGTACCCATCTTCACGAGGCTCCACGAGCGCAGGATGTATTCCTGGATCGACGCCTTGATCCACCACATGGCGTAGGTGGCCAAGCGGAAGCCCCGTTCCGGCTCGAACTTCTTGACGGCCTGCATGAGGCCGACATTGCCTTCGGAGATCACTTCGCCGATCGGCAGACCATAGCCTCGGTAACCCATGGCGATCTTGGCGACGAGCCGAAGGTGGCTGGTCACGAGCTTGTGAGCGGCATTCGTGTCGGCGTGCTCGTGATAGCGTTTCGCGAGCATATATTCTTCTTGCGGCTGAAGCATCGGAAAGCGCCGGATCTCTTCGAGATAGCGCGAAAGTCCGCCTTCGCCGGAAACGATGCTGGGTAGTGTCTGGGCCATCGGTAGCGCCCCTCCTATCTGCTTGGCGCCTCCAACGATGGACGGCGCATCAGCGCCGAGTCCCGAAAGCACATCGACGCCAACAGGCTAATATAGGAATTGGTTGCGCGGATTTCACGGCAAATTCATGCGCAAGCGCCACATGAACGAAGTTTAATCTGCCCCGCGTAAGGCTTCCGCCAACTCGCGCATGTCGGCGGGCATAGGTGCTTCGAAGCGCATGAGGGTTTCGGTTTCCGGGTGGCGGAAGCCGAGCAGCCAAGCGTGCAGCGCCTGTCGCGGAAAAGCTTCCGCCATGCCGCGGGCCGGCTCGGCCAGGCGCTTCGCCTTGGAACGGAAGCCCGCGCCATAGTCGCGGTCGCCGATGACGGGGTGGCCGAAATGCGCCATGTGAACCCGGATCTGATGCGTGCGGCCGGTTTCCAGCCGGCACTCCACCATTGCCGCCAGCGCCTCGCTTCCCTTCGGCCCGAAGCGCTCTTTCACGCGGAACCGCGTCACGGCATGGCGCGCGTCCCCCTTCGCTGCCGGAACCACCGCTCGCTTCGTCGGGTCGCTCCTGTCGCGGCCGAGCGGCGCGTCGATCGTCCCGCTTTCCCGCTCCGGCGCTCCCCAGACCAAGGCGAGATAGGCGCGCTCCAGATCGCCGGTGCGGCCGTGGTCGGCGAACGCTTCGGAAAGGGCGCGGTGGGCCCTGTCTGTCTTGGCGGCGACCATCACGCCGGACGTGTCCTTGTCCAGCCGGTGCACGATGCCCGGCCGCCTCACCCCGCCGATGCCGGACAGGCTTGCGCCGCAGTGGTGGAGCAGCGCGTTGACCAGCGTGCCCGACGGGTTGCCGGCGCCGGGATGCACGACGAGGCCGGCCGGCTTGTTCACCACGACCAGGCTGTCGTCCTCGAACAGGATGTCGAGCGGGATGGCTTCGGGCTGCGGCTCCGCCGGTTCGGCTTCCGGCAGCGTGACGCTCATCCGCTCGCCGCCTTTGAGCAAAAGCTTCGGGCTGAGCATTGCGACGCCGTTGACCCGCACATGGCCGGCGAGGATCAGGTCTTTCGCCCGCGAGCGGGAAAGGTCCGGCGCGAACGCTTCCGCGATCGCCTGATCCAGCCGCCTGCCGGACGTTTCTGCCATGACGGCAAACGCTTCCGCCTCGCCTCCACTTTGGCTAAGGGGCTTTTCCAGACGCGACTCCCCGTGCCCGGTCTGCTGCCGCGGCGCGGAGGCTCCAGGGGAAGCGGAGCGGAACATGCGGGAAGGGGCCATGAACAAGCCAATCGCCGAAGATGAATTTGCCGACAAGCCTCTGGACCCGGCGGTGGAGAAAGTGCGCCGCAAGCTGGTGCGCTTTGCCGTGGTCAATATAGGGATTCTTTTTCTGGCGCTGGCCGCCGTGGTGGGGGCGCTCGCTTGGCGCACGGTTTCGAGCGCGAAGGCACCGAGCGGTCCGGCCGTCGAAGCCGCGCTGCTCGTGCCGCAGGGCGCGCAGGTGCTTTCCCAATCGATTGCACCGTCCGAGATTGCGCTGTTCCTGCAAGGGGCGGACGGCAGCCGCTTCGTGATGGTGTTTGACCGCGCAAACGGCAGGCCGCTCGGCCGCTACGGCATCGTCGCGCAATGAACCGCTCGCTCGGACCCGTCGCCTTTCTCGTCCGCGACTACGGCGAAGCGATCCGCTGGTTCACGGAAAAGCTCGGCTTCCAGCTCCTGGAAGACACCGATCTTGGCGCAGGCAAGCGCTGGGTGCGCGTGGGTGTCGAGGGCGGCGCGGAGCTTCTGCTGGCCAAAGCGGATGGGCCGCAGCAGGAGGCCGCAGTCGGCAATCAGGCGGGCGGGCGTGTCTTCCTGTTCCTGCGTACAGACGATTTCTCCCGCGACCACGCCGCGATGCTTGGCAAGGGCATCCGCTTCCGCGAGGCGCCGCGCTTCGAGCCATACGGCACGGTTGCGGTGTTCGAAGACCTGTACGGCAACCCTTGGGACCTGATCGAGCCGAAGGGATAGTCGCGTGCATCGCCCTTGAGCTTGTTTGTTGCCGCGGCGTGGAGCGCAACTTCTTTCCGCGCGTTAGGTGCCTGCGAGTTCTGAGCGGAAAGAAGCGATGCGTATCCTGCTTGTCGAGGACCACGAGGAAATCTGGGACTTTCTGTCCCGCCGCCTGAAGCGCCGCGGCCACGATGTGGTGGTGGCGACGGACGGGCAGCAGGCCGTGGACAAGGCGCGCTCGGAGCGGCCCGACGTGATCCTGCTCGACATGAACCTTCCCGTGCTCGACGGCTGGACGGCAGCCGGCCTGATCAAGGGCTCGGCCGAGACGGCCAAGACGCCGATCATCGCGCTGACCGCGCACGCCATGTCTGGCGACCGCGAAAAAGCGCTCGCCGCCGGCTGCGACGACTACCACCCGAAGCCGGTCGATTTCACCAAGCTGGTCGCGCAGATCGACGCCTTCGCGCCCGCCGCGGGCTGATCAGGCGGATCGCCGCTCAAGGGTCATCACATACAGGCCTGAGCCGATCACGATGAAGATGCCGACCCAGGACGTCAGATCCGGCCACTCCCCCCAGATGAACCAGCCGTAGGCGACGCTGAGCAGGATCGCCGTATACTCGAACGGCGCCACCGTGCTCGCCCGCGCGCTGCGGTAGGCCTGGGTGAGGAGCGTCAAAGCGGCCGCCGCGATGACGCCGCAGGCGGCCATCAGCAGGAGGTCCTTGAGATCGGGATCGGTCCAGCCCCGCGTCAGGAATGCAAGGCTCTTGTGCATCTCGCCGGCCGGACCGCCGCTGCCGAAGACCAGCGCCAGCGCCAGTCCGCAGACGAGATAGACGCCGTTGCCGTAAAACGTCATCACGGCCGCGCTCTGGTCCTCGCCCAGCCGGCGCGCGAGGATCTGCGCGATGGCATAGGTGAGCGCCGCCACGATCGGCAGAAGGGCTGCCAGGTCGAAGACGCTCGAACCCGGACGGACGATGGTCAGGACGCCCGCAAAGCCCACCAGCACGGCCGCCCACCGGGCCAGGTCCACGCGCTCATGGAGAAAGGCGGCGGACAGAACCGTGATGAAAAGCGGTGTCGCGAAGAAGATGGCGACGCAGGTGGCCAAAGGCAGCGCGGCGAACGCCAGATAGTAGGACGTGTAGGACACGAACATGATGACGCCGCGCAGCAGAAGCAGCGGGGCGCGCCCGGACGCGAGCGTCGCGACGCCGCCGCTCAGGGCGACGAGGATCAGCAGGAGCGGCAAGGCGACGAGGCTGCGGATCGTCATCGCCTCATAGACCGGGTAGGTGCCGCTCAGGAGCTTGATGATCACGTCCTGGACCGAGAAGACGGCGATGCCGACCGTCAGCGACAGCACGCCCGACACCGGGTCGTCCCGCGTTATGGCAGGCAGAGGATCGTCTGGAATCGAAGCCAAGGTGCCGCGTGCCCCGGAAGCCGGATCGGAACGGCAGGCCTAATGGGAAACGCGGCGGGAAGCGATAAGGCACGCGGCTCTCGCCATAGCGCCAGCGACAAGCGGCGATGCGCCCGGCGCGGAGGCGAGGCAACGGTTCATCCGCCGTTGAGCGCGGAGAAGGGCTTGCCTATAGATGCGCGCGTGGATCGATGCCGCGGTCCTCGCAGCAGCGGATTCCCGCCTGAAAGCTTCCCATGCAGCCGACACCCGGCCTTCCGCTCAAACACCTGCTGCTGGCGCTTGCCGTGGTGACGGTGTGGGGTACCAATTTCGTGATCATCCGGGCAGGCCTTCAGCATCTGCCGCCTTTCCTGTTCGGCGCATTGCGCTTCACCCTCGCGTTCCTGCCCGCCTTGTTCCTGCCGCGCCCGCGCGCTTCCTGGGCGAGCCTTGCCGGCTATGGCCTGCTGATCGGCGCCGGGCAGTTCGCGCTGCTTTACTACGCCATGCGCCGCGACATCTCGCCGGGCTTGGCGTCGCTGGTGCTGCAAACCCAGGTGTTCTTCACGATCGGCTTTGCCGTGCCCTTTGCAGGCGAAACGGTCCGCCGCTTCCAATGGCTTGCGCTGCTGCTCGCCGCTTCCGGCATCCTCGTCATCGGGCTCAACACGGATGCCTCGTCCGTGACGCCGTTCGGCTTGGCGCTGTCGCTGCTCGCCGCGCTTTCCTGGGCCGGCGGCAACACGGTCGCCAGGAGCGCCGGCGTGCGCGACATGCTTCCCTTCGTGGTTTGGAGCAGCCTGTTTGCCGCGCCGCCTTTGTTTCTGCTGTCGCTTTTCTTTGAAGGCTGGCCGCTGATCCGCGATGCGGTGGGCGCTGCCGGTCCGGCGGTCTGGGCCGCGGTGCTGTGGCAGACGGCCGGCAACACGCTGTTCGGCTACGCCGCCTGGGGCTGGCTTCTTTCGCGCCATCCCGCCGCCAGTATCACGCCGACCGCGCTGCTCGTGCCGGTGGTCGGCATGGCGACTTCCGCCCTCGTGCTTGGGGAGGGCCTGCCGGCCTGGAAGCTCGCTGCCGCGGCTCTCGTCATCGGGGGGTTAAGCCTCGGCATCCTTTACCCCCGCTGGCTGATGCGGCAAGCTGCGCCCGCCGCCTGATCCTTCTCCTCGGAACGAAACCCGTTGCCTAACGACCCGCCTTCTTTGCGCCTTTCGATGGCCGGCACGAGCGCCGTGCTGGCCGATGCCGCGGAAAAAATCTTCAGCGAAGCGGTGCAGGACTGCATCCATGCGACGGTGCGGACCCTGCGCGAACTGCCCGGCGTGCGCGAAGCCGTGCCCGGGATGAACAATTTCATGGTCGTGTTCGATCCGTTCGCGGTCGAACCGGAGAAGGTGGAAGCGGCGATCCGCGACGCCTGGACGGCCGCCACCCCCGACGCGAATGCCGGCCGGCTGATCGAAGTTCCCGTGCGCTACGGCGGCCCTGAGGGCGAGGACCTCTCAGCCCACGCCGAATATGCAGGGATGAGCGTGGAAGAGGTGGTGGAGCGCCACACGGCCGCGACCTACCGCGTGGCCGCCGTGGGCGCGATGCCCGGCTTCATCTACCTGTCCGGCCTGGACCCGAAGCTCGCCCGCCCCCGCCGCGCCACGCCGCGCATGCGCGCCCCGGAAGGCGCCGTGATGATCGGCGCCTCCCAGGCCGGCATCATGCCCTGCGCGGCGCCTACGGGCTGGCACATCCTGGGGATGACCGACCTTAAGCTGTTCGACCCTGCGCGCGAGCAGCCCGCCACCTTCGCGCCGGGCGACCGTCTCCGCTTCACCATCGAAAGCTTCTCCCGATGATCGAGGTGCTTTCCACCGGCCTCGCCAACACGGTGCAGGATGCGGGGCGTCCCGGCTATTTCGATGCCGGCGTCAGCCTGTGCGGCACGATGGACCGGCCGGCGCTCGAAACCGGCAACGCGCTGCTCGGCAATCCCCTCGGCGCGGCCGGCATCGAGATTGCGCTATTCCCGTTCAGGCTCAAATTCCACGCCGACCGCTTCTTCGCCGTCACGGGCGCCGCGTGCCCCGCGGCGCTCGACGACCAGCCTCTCCTCCCTTGGTGGACCGCTCCAGCCAAGGCAGGCCAGATGCTCCGGCTCGACCCGCCGGCAGGCGGCGCGCGGGCCTACCTCACCGTTGCCGGCGGCATCGACGTGCCGGAGGTGCTGGGTTCCCGCTCGACGGACGCCAAGGGCGGCTTCGGCGGCCTGGAGGGCAGGGGCCTCAACCGCGGCGACCGCTTGGCGCTTGGCCCCGCCGCGGGCAAGCCGCGCCGCAAAGGCATGGAGGCCTTCGGCGCCGTTCCCGCCTGGCTGGGCGAAGCCGAGCCCTGGCGCGCGATCCGCGTCGTGGCGGCTGCCGAAACCGACGCCTTCACGGAGGAGGCGCGGCAAAAGTTCTTCGGCGGCGACTGGACGGTGAGCGGCGACGCCAACCGCCTCGGCTACCGCCTGGAAGGCGAAAAGCTCGCCCTCCAAAAACCCATGGAGCTTTTCTCCCACGGCCTTGTGCCAGGCACCGTGCAGGTCCCCGCTTCCGGCCTGCCGATCGTGCAGATGGCCGACGCCAACACCTGCGGCGGCTACCCCAAGATCGCCATTGTGATCGAGGCCGACCTCTGGAAACTCGCCCAAGCCCCCGTCGGCGCCAAGCTGCGCTTCGTGATGACCGATCGCAGGAGCGGTATTGAAGCCTTGCGCGTGCAGCGCGAGGCGATTGAACGGATCAGGGCTCGCGCGCTTTTTGCTTCCTGAGATGCTGCTTACCCCTCACTGTCCTGCCGGACATCTCTCCCACAAGGGGAGAGAGGGGCAGCTTCGACCGCGCCATCTCTCCTCCAACGCTGCCGATTGGCGAAAGCAGAGATGACAGCCCCTCTCTCCCCTTGTGGGAGAGATGTCCGGCAGGACAGTGAGGGGTAAGCAG